>JAYUZR010000021.1:0-53302 GCA_043751595.1 Candidatus Berkelbacteria bacterium | reverse complement strand
CGGTTCGAATCCAGGTGCGCCCACCATACAAAAAGACCCTCCTCTGGAGGGTCTTTTTGTATGTGCGAAGCGTGCCTTGATTTGAAACCGCACCGGTTCGTTCTGCATCTACCAAAGGAATAGGAGAGATGCAGCTAAGCCTGCAAAGCATTGCGTCATCTAGGTGCGCCCATCTGATCTGGTATCATCTCTATTTTCTGGTATAGAGAAGAAAAACAAAGGAGCCTTGAGTGAAGATTGCCATTATAACCATTGGTCCCCAGGGAGCTGGTAAGAGTTGGTACTCTGAGGAAAGGATCGCAGAGAATCCTGATTGGGACTATGTCTCTAGAGATCAAATCATGAAAGAGTTGCTCGGCCCTGACTGTATGGGATTCAACCCTTACACTAACGAGCACCTATATGTCTTTAAGGAAATGTGGGAACGAGTCGCTGCAGCTGCAGCAGGTGAGTGCAGCGCGCTCATCCTGGACTGTTTCAATATGGGTTCTGCGGGAAGGAAGAATCTCTGCGAGAAACTGAGGCTTGCCGGCTTTGGTATCATTATTGGCTGGCAATTCATAACACCGATGAAGTTGGCTGTAGATCAGTTAATTAGACGAGGTGGCGGCGAATCCTGGACGCGATCGTTCATGGAGCGAGATTTCAAGCACTACTGGGAAGACCTTCCCAAGATTGAAGATGGATTTGACTCACTCATCGAGGTCGACCCTCGGCAGCTTAGGTTAAAAATTTAACACGGAGCAGATTCTGTTCCGTGTTGGTTTTTTTCTTGCTTTTGCAGCGGGTATCGCTATAGTCCGACCATCGCATTCGCGAGAAAGGTAGGTAGTAAGCGTGGAAAATAAAGCGCTCGCCGTTGGTGTAATTGTAACCATTTTGCACCCCGATAAGTACAATGGGATGCAGGGCCAAGTCTCAGCATTTCAGGATGATGGTAATGAAGATGGTCCGTGGTTGGTTGTATTCGGGGAACCGTACCGTTCCTTCTTCGGGGCTGACTATTCAAGTATAGAAAACCGAACCATTCGCTTTGCTGATGAGGATCTGCAAGTAGATACGGAGTGGCTCCCGAGGCACTGGGTGGTTATTCTGTTCGGCAGAGAGGGGCCGATGTGGGGGAGGACGTGGAATGAGGCCGGCGTGTTGGATGTCACGCAGTTCTGCATGATCGCGGGCTGTACTGCTCAGGCTAGTCGGAAAGCATTATGCAACTTGAATGGCACTATCTACTTTTTGCATGTCTGTGAGGATCATGGCAAAAAGTGGCACGGTCGCTATGCGGAAGAAGGCCTCTATTTAAGAGATGTTCTGTGAGAAAAACGAAATGAGCCGCGGCTATGCCCGGCTCATTTTGATCTCTTCATGCTAAACTAACCCCATGCCCGAACTCTTCAAAGACTTTTCACCCGACGCTCCAGAGCTAGGACGGGGTGGTCAGAAAATAGTGTACGAACACCCAAGCGACAAAACCAAGGCGTACGCCCAGCTAAAGTATGGCCACGATTTAGCAACTCAGGCCCAGTTCACTGAATACTCGCTTAAGGCACGGTACTATTTGGTTGCCTTGGTAAATACGCTACACCCAAACACCTTCCCACGCCTTCAGGCGGTCGATGTCACAAATCGCAGACTCGCTGTGGAGCGGGTGGGGCAAAACTATACTGTAGAGCAATACAAACAAGCCGATGCAAAGGTTGATGCGCTTATCCCACTTGGTATTTCACTGCAAAAAGATCTGGCTAACACTGGTGTGGACGCACGTAATAACCCAGTACATCTCGATCTACCCGAAGCTTTCGAAGGTGAGGCGGGAGGGGAATGGAAGAAAAACTATAACGCGGCTAAGCTGGCTGCCAGCTTAGCCTTCCTGGAAGATGGCGCACAAAAAGTGCAAGGATTAGCCTACTTGCGCAGGCTGGAAGAACTGTATTTTACCGCACGAGGATATGGGCCCGAAGAAAGGGGGGAGTTTTTAAAAGAGTTGGAGGAAATGGTACTAGGGGAAGGAGGGTAGTCGCCTCACATTTACTGGTGTTGGTATTGCTTTCAACACCATAACCCTGTAGAAACGAACGGTACGCCTACTCTTGTGGGCACCTGCTGCTAATCTTTTTGTTGTTTCATGTCCATTCCAACCCTTAGAAACGTGGCGATTATTGCTCACGTAGACCACGGTAAAACTACCTTGGTAGATGGCCTGCTTAAGCAAGCTGGCACCTTCCGCGAGAACGAGGCGGCTATGTCGCAGTCGCTTATTATGGATAGTAACGATCAAGAGCGCGAGCGCGGCATTACTATTTTGGCTAAAAACACGGCTGTTGCTTATAAGGGTATCAAGATTAATATCATCGATACTCCAGGGCACGCCGATTTTGGTGGTGAAGTAGAGCGCACCCTTGGTATGGCTGATGGTGCCATCCTGGTTGTAGATGCACAAGAAGGCCCCATGCCACAGACTAAGTTTGTACTGAAAAAGGCGTTGGCACTCGGTCTTAAGATGATGGTAGTGGTTAATAAGATTGATAAGCGCGACGCTCGTGTAGAGTGGGTACTTAACCGCACGCACGATTTGTTCCTCGATCTTGCCACCGATATGGATCAGTTAGAGTTCCCAGTATTTTATGCTATTGGTCGCGAAGGCAAGGCCTGGAACGATATGCCGGCCGATGCTTCAGAAGAAGCTACTCTTGCCCCTATTTTTGAAGGCATCCTTGAGTTTGTGCCTGCCCCTAAGGTAACCCTCGAAGGTACTTTGCAGATGGTTGTAAGTAACCTTGAGGCAGATATGTATCAGGGTCCTTTGGTGATGGGTCGCCTCCACCGCGGAAACGTTCAGCAGGGCCAGATGGTTGCCCTTCTGCAAGAAGACGGCGTTTCTTCTCAGTCTCGCGTAGAAAAAGTGTACGTAAGCCAGGGTCTTAAGCGCGTAGAAGTGCCTCAGGCCTTCGCCGGCGATATTATCGCCATTAGCGGCATCAAAAACGCTAAAATTGGCGACACCGTTTCTGATACTCAAAACCAAGAAGCACTTCCTCGCCTTACCGTTGAGGCTCCAACCCTTAAGATGGCGATCGCGGCAAATTCCAGCCCAATGGCTGGCCGCGAAGGAAAGTTTGTAACCAGTCGTCAGCTACTCGACCGTATCAAGCGCGAACTTGAGACCAATGTTTCGATGCGCCTTTTCCCAGGAGAAGGTACCGAGTTTATTTTGGCTGGCCGTGGTGAGCTGCACCTTTCGGTATTTATCGAAACCCTTCGCCGCGAAAACTTCGAGCTAGAAGTTGGTAAGCCTCAGGTAATCACGCAAGAAATTGATGGAGTAATGAGCGAGCCTCTTGAAGAGCTTACGGTTGATGTTGCTTCCGATTATGTGGGTAGCGTTACCGGAGAAGTTGGCCGCCGTCGCGGAATCTTGCAATCACAAGAAGAGCAGAGCGACGGCACCACCCGTCTTACCTTCGAGATTAGTACTCGCGGTCTGATTGGTCTTCGTAGCCAACTCCTTACCCTTTCTCGTGGAACAGCCGCCCTTAGTAGCTTGTTCCTTCGTTGGGTGCCAGTCGGTCAGGCGATTCCTCGCTCACGCAACGGCGTGCTTTTGGCAAGTGAAGGCGGCAAGGCCTTTGCTTACAGCCTAGAGGTAGTACAAAACCGCGGAACTGCCTTTATCGGTGCTGGAACCGAGGTCTATCAAAGCATGATTATTGGTCTTAATACTCGCGAAGACGATATCGAGATTAATGTTACCAAAGAGAAGAAGCAGACTAATGTTCGCTCCAACGCCGATATTTCAGTGCAGCTTACTCCTCCAACTATTTATAGCCTGGAGCAGTGTCTCGATTTCCTGGAAGAAGATGAGCTTCTCGAAGCGACTCCAACCAGCCTACGTCTTCGCAAAAAGATTCTCGATCCTACCCTGCGCAAGCGTTCTCGCAACAACTAGTCGGTTCCCGAAGAGCCCAGTAGATACCTCTACTGGGCTCTTCATAATTAGAGTATAGTACGGCCACTATTAGTAGTGGCATTTGATGAAGACTTCGATCTCGATAAAAAACCCATTCGTCTTGGCTTTTGGTCTGCCGGCATTGCTCTTTGTGGTTACCATTGTTCCTGCTCTTATTGCTAAGTCTCAGCGGACTACCTTGCAGTATAACCCCGTGGTTAGCACCGATGGCTCTGGCTGTTTTTCTGTTTCCGGCGGCAAGCTAGTAAGGAGGGCAGAGGATACCACATCTATCCAGTACCCAAGCTATTCTATGTGCCAAAGTGCAACAATGACTATCATTGATGTAGAAGAAGGCATTCAGGAGACTGTTAGTGTCGAGGGACTCGGAAGCCGTGCCTTTACTGCAGGTCTTACCGCGCCCGATGGCAGCGAGTTTAGAGTGTACTCACCAACTAGTGGTGGTGGCTCTTGGTTATTTGATATGCCATCTCGCAGTAGTGGTCTAACCATTGTTAAAGATGGGAAGAATTATCCTATTCCAAGTGGTAGTGCTTATTACTACTTCGGCTCTACTAATCAGGTCCTAGGCTGGGTTAAGCGATAGCCATGGATGCGCAAACAACGATTGAACATCTTCTTGCCAGCGGTGAGATTACTCCCGATCAATTACGCAAGCTAGCAAACAGCTATCATTCCAGCTCCAGCCAGCTGATCGATGCCACTCAAGCCGATTACATGGACGAGCTGCAATCCGAAGGCTTTGAGCAATCTCCTAGGGGAGCGCTCACCTTGGTAGGTATTGTTGTTCTCCTCGTGGGGGTAACTGCGGTACTTGCTAACTTTTGGTCTCTCCTGGGTGTGGTGGGACAGTTGTGTATGATTCTTAGTCTATGGGTTGGCCCTTTTGTATTGGTCGCTCTTTATCAAAACAAGGAAACAAGGGCGCTTAATAGTACCTTCTCTATTATTGCCGGACTTCTTACTCCGGTAGCTATTCCTCTTATTTTTTCTAGCCTACAGTTACAGGTAAATCTTCTCCACCTTACAACGCTCATCGCGCTTGGGATGACTATTGGCTACGGTATTGCAGTAAAAGCGCATAATCGCCTTATTTTCCGTGCCTTTGCCATTGCCTCAGCTACAGCCTTGGCTATCTCGGGATATTTCTCAGTGTTGCAGGTACTTACTACAACTTCCGATTACTACGATTTTTATCTAGTAGCCATTGCTATCTCGTATCTGTACCTAGCGATGCAGGCACCAAAGAAAATGGGAGCGGTACTCAGTCCAATTATGGCGATTATTGGCACTGTTGGGCTCTTTATCTTCCTTATCTCTCGTGGTTACAGTAATGAAATGCGCTCGGTTTGGGATGTGGCTACTCCATTTATTATCGCCCTTTTGGCACGAGTAAGTATTAGTCGCAAACTGTTAGTGGTATTTATCCCAACCGTATTTGCGGTAGTGGCTTATCTTATCAAGATCTCTGCGGCCTATTTCCCAGGGGTTACCGCTTGGCCATTTATTCTGCTGGCTGCCGGAGTTATCTTAGTTGGATCCGGCTCCTACTGGCGCCGTACTACCACAAAAGCCTAGGGCTTATACAAAAACTTGCCGGGATACTGCCAGCTCTCCAAGAGCTGGCGGTTTTGGTATTGGCCCTGGTTAAGTGGGCTGGCCGTTCCAAGAGGTAGGAAGTAGATGCCGCTTACAACTGAAAGCCCAAGGAAGATAAGGATAAGAAGTTGCAGACGAGCTGAAGCTTTATTCCAGGAATGGGCTAGCAATCCAGCCATTCCAATCAACAAAAAGGTATAGCTTGGGAAGTAGTGGTACCAGAAGCTAAGGCGCTCAATTTGGCTCCAGGCTAGCCAGTTAATGAGCGCGGCAAGTGCCAAAAAGGAGAAGGGGAGCGTCCAGCTGGGACGATGCTTTTGCCAAAAGGTACGTGCAAAAACAAACGGGGCACTGAGAAGGCTTACCGTGCTCAGCCAAAGGAGTGGGGGATTGGGGAGGCTGATAATACTGTAATAGGTTTGCAGGCCATCAATATATTGATAGATGCGCACCGGCACCAGGAGGAGTGGCCAAGTATACCAGCGCGAGCCCCAAGGATGTTCTTGAATAAGGGTGGAATGAAAATGCCAGCTAAACTTCTGCCACTCGAGCGCATCTTGCAGGGGCTGAGGTGAGGCCATGGCTAGCTCGGCCAAAAGTGCGACGCTTGCGTAGCTGAGCGCCCCACAGCAGAGCGTGGCCAGGGCAAGGACAAACTGCCGGCGATACATCAGTAAGATGAGGATGGGGGCGATAATAAAGGCACCGTTCATTTTGACTGCTGCCGCTAAGCCAAGAATCAGTCCGAGCACCAGTGGACTTGGTTTTTTATTCCAGGCATAACCTAGGGCTAGAGCTTGTAAGACCACGATTAATAGATCAGGAAGAACAAGCCGGCTGTAGGCGGCAAACATCGGATCGATCGCTACCCAGATTGCGGCAATGAGGGCGGCGCTGCGAAGTTTAAAGAGTTTGTATGCTGCCCACGGAATACTAATCTGGGCAATAAGCCCCATGAGGGCCGGCATTAGCCTCCAGCCAAGCGGGGTGCCATCAAACTCGGCTAACCCCAGGGCAAAGAGCATGCTAGAAAGGGCGGGATGGTCGTGTAGATGGTGTTTTACCGCAACGAAATCGCGTGCTACTGGTATGTAGATGCTTTCGTCAAAGACAAAGTGCTGAGGAAAATCCAGATTACTTAGCCGCGCGTACCAGCCAATGCTTACGGCTAGTACGGTAAGGCCAATGAGAATTAATTCAGCAAAGCTGATTTTGGGCGGTGTATGTAAGAAAGAAAGAGAAAGACGCACAGCTAACTATTAAGGAGTTTGGTTGGCTCGGGCTCACCCATAAGTTCGCGCTCAAGTTTGTATTCTTCTAGCTGCGTCCGCTTATAGAGGCTATACACGCGTGAACTTACAAAGAGGTTGATTGCCACCGTAATAAGGGCGGCGGCGTTTCTATCTAATAAGGTGGTGCCAAGGTTGAATGACCAGTGGAGGATAACGGCCAGGGTGAAAGCGCCAAGAAGATAGCGATATCCAGCTAACCCAAAACGATAGCGCCCAAGGGCGTAGCCGATTACCGCTCCAGTACCGGCATGTACCAAGAAGCTGAGGAGGCGAGGGAGGGGCGAGACGGCAGGTAGCAGAAGGTAAAGAGTATCTTCCATCAGGGCAAAGCCAAGTCCTACCAATATAAGGTAAACGATAGCGCTACTTAACCGGTACAGGTGCCGCGAGTTGGTGATGGCGATTAATGCAACTAAGTACTTGGCCAGCTCTTCGGCAATAACCTGTAATAAGCTCTGCCAGAGGGCAAGATCTGGATTAAGCGCTGGGTGGGGCGTAAGAAGATACCGAAGTTGTACCACGGCTACGACGATGGCCGCCAAGGCTCCACCGCAGAGTACACCTAGGAGATAGCGCCAGGGCTCGGGCTTACCCCGCTGGCCACGCCGAAGCGCGGCCAAGATAAGGCCGGTAATAAAGCACTCTGCGAGGAGGGCGAGTGCGTGCGGGTGAGAAAAGAGCACCTCCATATACATGTAGTATACGCGCTACACGAGGTTCGCGTCAGGTGGTACACTAGGTGCATGAAAATCCTTTATCTTCTTGGCGGCATCGTTTTAGGTTCGCTTATTCTCAAGTTTACGGTTCCTATCGTAAATACCTTTGGTCGAATGGATTGGGCTGAAAAACGCTTTGGCGCCACTGGTACGTACACGGTTTGGCGTTTTGCCGCCTTGGCTTGCATACTACTTGGGATGGCAATCTTTGCTGGCGTTATTCCGGTGTAGGCGGCTTTGGCTACCTAGTTGCGAACTCTGCCAAATCTGGTAGTGTATTTCTCGTTACGCCTGATGCGGGCCCAGTGTTCCTGGCTCCGTCGCCTTACAACTGACTCGGGCCCAGGATTTACTTCGTAAATCCCGGAACCCTCGCTCGGTCGTTATGCAGAAAGAAACCTTTCTGCAGTAACTCCCTCACTCGGGCCCTTAGCTCATTTGGTAGAGCGCCTCGTTTGCACCGAGGAGGTGGCAGGTTCGATTCCTGTAGGGTCCACCAAAAGAAGGAGAGATCGGCTGATCTCTCCTTCTTTTGTTTGCTCCTGCGGAATCGAAACCCAAGGTTCGACTTCTTCATCCTTATTACTTCTAATGGAGAAGAAGTTAAAGGAGCGAAGCGACTGCCGTCCTGTAGGGTCCACCCAGATAAGCGAAAAAAAGGCCCCGCCGGAGTCCGGTGGGGGGAGTGGCTGAAGATTAGTGCAATGTAGGCTAGGCTGTCAATCTTCCGCAACGCACATAGACATGTCACCGGATACTTACTACCCTGCGATAGTTACTAGTTAACTGTCTTCCGTGCGCCGCACCCTCTTCATCGATGGTTCAAACTTGTATGGCGGGCTTACCGATCTCCTAAAACCAGGAGAATACTTTGATTTCGCAGAACTTTTAGAGATTCTGGAGGAAGACTTGTTTGTAACTGGAGTAATGTTCTATGGAACTTTTATGAAGATCGATTCTTCAAAGCCTAATACCTACCGTTTACGGGTACTAGCACAAAAAGCATTTTTCAACTCTGCCAAGAATCACCCAAAAGTTACTTTTTACCAGGGGCACTTTTCGGGAGCAGGTAAAGAGAAGGGGGTAGATGTCCGTCTGGCTGTCGATATGGCCGTTGGCGCTGCGATAAATGAATACGATGAGGCTATTATTATGTCTGGAGATGCTGATCTTCAGTACTGTGTAGAGAAAGCGGTCGACTTTAGAAAGAAAGTATACCTCGCCGCTCTGGCGTCACGCTTTCCATTTGGAACCGCTGTTCTGGTTGAGCGGAGGTTTATTTATGATATTAGAGGCTTTTTTCTAAACAATATCCTCCCAGAGTATCGCGGGAAAAGGCAGGGACTGAGGATTCGTGAACTCTTAGATACTCTGGAAATAAAGAAAGTAAAATAAAAGGCCCCGCCGGAGTCCGGCGGGGAAGTGATAAGATAGTACTACCTCACTTCCGCTCTGTCAATTCCAATTGCCAACCCACCTGCCGCCGGGTACCATCCAGCTATGAGCATCCCAAAGGCACTTTCTTCTCTCCAAAAAACGTTAGAAAAGTACGGGTCGGGTCTAACTACTTTTACTTCTGATACAGGCGAATCAAGCGAAGTAAAAACCACCTTTCTTGCCGCCTACACCGGCTACTTACTGGGTAAGCTTCTTGTGCTTCGCCCCGACTTTTTGCCAGCACTAGACATCGGTTACGAAGAGTTATTAGGATTTTTGTCGTATCAAATACACGAAAAGCATTCGGCTAATTATTGGCCGCGGGGCAGTTCCTTTGCCAAAGATCGGCCATACCCCGACGATTTAGATGATACCGCCCTCGTTACTGCGGCTCTTGTGGTCGGCGGGTCGGCAGCTGCATCACCTGACCATGCGGCGCAGTTGGTAAGGCTGCTCACTAAGCGAGAAGTGCAACCTGGTGGGCCGTACTATACTTGGCTTGTACCAGAAACAGCCTCCGAGCCTTGGCTAAGCGATGTCGATCTTGTTGTAAATACGCATATTGGGTTGCTCATGCAAGAATATGGAGTTACTCTCCCAGGTATTTTACAGCAAGTAGAAGAGGCGCTTGATTCAGATATACTCACTACGCCGTATTACCCCTTTCCTTCGGCAGCCTTACTAGGTATGAGTTGGTGGTACGCGGGTGAGAAAAAGCACCTACTCGAGCAGTATATTCTCAAAGAAATCAAAAAAAACGAAGATGCAACCCAGCTTGCAGCCTTACTGCTTGCTGCTAAAAATCAACGTATAACCAGTGAGGTACTGGTACTTGCCGAGCAACGCTTGTGGTCGCTTCAGCGTGCAGATGGTAGCTGGCCGGCTAGTCCTTGGTACCTCGATCGCTCCACTGGTAGTGTGCAGTATTTTGGCGAAAGTCCCTGTTTTACCCAGGTCCTTTGCTTGCTCGCCACCCTCAGCCTACCCGAAGAAAAGCTACCAACTCTTAGCGAAGAAGATGCCAGGCGCTTGCACTTGGTTGAAGAGGCCTGCAAAAAGCTAGTCGGAACTGAGGCATTTAGTGAGATACTGGCTCACCGAGTTATCCAGGGTCTGCGCGCACCAGCATATCTGCATGAGATTTGGCTGGCGCCGTGGGCACTTTCATCGTCCATCCCAGAAGAAGCGTTAGTCCAATTAGGGGCGGGGAGCGTACTTGGCTGGATTGGCTACACGCTGCTTGATGAATGCATCGATGGCACGGGTTCGCCCGTAATGCTGGCAACCGTTCCGCTTGTGCTGCGGGGAATGCACCGAGCCTTTTTGGCTGCCGCCGAAGGCGATAAGTTGTTCGCTAGCCAGATTGAATCTGTGCTCAATCGAATTGATGCGGCCAATACCTGGGAAGTGGCAAATGCACAGTGGCCCGTTTCTGAGGTTTGGAAAAACATGATCAGTACCACACCATTGCCAAGCTATGAAGATGTTGAGCACTTGGCCGATCGCTCAATTGGGCATGCGCTGGTCCCTATCGCAATTGCGCTGCGTATGGGCGGATCCGGGCAACATGTTTTGGCGGTCGCTAGTAACTATTTGGCGGCCAGGCAACTACTGGATGACGCCCACGACTGGTGGGAAGATTTGAATCAAGGACGGATAAGTGCCGCCTGTGTACTGATTATTGCGCATATGCGAAAACATGAGATTACACTTGAAGATTCTCCAGAGGCAAGGCGAACTCAGCTGCAGGATATCTTTTGGTATCATGTATCCGAAGATTTGCTCGCAACCATTGAGGAGTACCTGGCGAAGGCGGAGCGTGCCGCTTCCGAGATTACGGTATTTGCTCAGCCGCTCTGGGCTAAGCAGCGAGCGCATCTGGCTAGTGCGGTGGAGCGTACCCGCAAGGAGCGGGCCGAGGCGCTGGCGTTTATTGAGGCGTACCGAAGAAGGGCCTAATCTTAAAACATGCATCCAACTATCGCTCAACTTACTACATCGCTTTCAGGTCAACCAGATTGTCTAGGTGTGATCCTTTTTGGATCGTGGGCACGAGGTACTAATCGATACGATAGTGATATCGATCTTATGGTGTTTCGTGAGGCGGGCTTTACTAAAGAGTTGCTCACATTTGATGGAGTAACAGTAGAGATGCTCAATACAACACCCTTAGCTGCGCAACAGTATTGGCTAGGTCACATGGATGCAGCCGCAGACTTTTGGAAGGTTGCTCAAGTGCTGTACGAAAAGGATGATCAGATAGCCGGAGTGAAAAGAATCGTCGAGGCCGAGCTCTCCAAGGGGCGCCCTCCTGTTTCCGGTCAAGAATACGCTCTTCTCGAGTTTGATTCATATGATCAATTGCGTGCTATTGAGGGTCTTAGTGAATCTGATCCAGCTACGGCTTGCCTATTGTTGGGAGAGCGTATTCCTCGGCTATTGACTGATTACTTTGCCTTGAGTCAGCAGTGGAAGCCGGCACCGAAACAGTTACTCGGGCGACTAGAAGAACTCAATCCTTCTCTCCATGCTCTTGCAGTATCCTTTTATGGCGAGGGTCAGTCTTTGTTAGATAAGGCAGTTACGGCAAGAATGATGACTGACGCTGTTTTTGGGAAGAAATGATCCCTCTCGCAGGAAGTATTTCTTAAGGCTTGGCGAACTGGGGAAGAGGGACTGAAAACCTCTTAGCTTTTCGGCTGGTCAGGTCTTAGCTATTTTCTCTCGTTATACGTCATAAACTCGTACGCACCGGGCTCGAGGCACTTCTTAGCGATCTGCTTTAATTGTTTCTCAATACTTCCGCCAACATCTGCGTAGGATGTACCAGTTATTTCATTAAAGACACCTCCGTTTGAGATAAAAAAGTTGCTAACCGTGCGGTTCTCGTTGGGGTAGAAGGTGATCCCGCGGTATCCCAGATTATCGAGTCTCGTCACTAGGTAGGAAGTAGGTAAGCGACCAATTGCACTTAAGATTTGAGCACCCTCTTCGTTGGTAAGCGGGCAGACTGGATCGGGCATTCCAGAAAACATACTGATCTCAATAGTTGGCTTGCTTACCACAATCAAGGGAGCTGATTGTCTGATGAGGTAGCCAGCAGGCACGGCCAAAGCTAACATTCCAAGTAATCCAATTCCAACGCGCAGATTTCGGTTAGCTGGTTTCATAGCGCGAAAAACGTACACGAGTATCGCCCCTCGCCAAGCTCTTTAAAGATAAAGGGACTTAGCTTTCCTATTTCACCCAGGGAAAGCACATGGGTTCCGCCGCAAGGGTTGGCGTCGAGTCCCTCAATGGTAATAAGGCGAATCGTCCCCTTTAGCTCGATACCGGGATTCATCCGGAAGAGGCTTCCTGCAGCGGCCTTGGCATCATCAAGCGAGGGGAACGACTGTACAAGCACCGCTGGATTGCGAGCTACCTCTGCCTGGTGTGCTAGGGTGGCCGCTACACTATCCGGCGGTTGATCTGCCGAAAACTGCATTACGCAGGTTTCCGCCGATTCTGGAATATCCATCCCGTGCGTCACAAAGCCGGTAAGCTGGCGGCGCAGTACGGCGGCTAGTGCATGCTGGGCAGTGTGCATGCGCATAATCTTGAGTCGGCGGTCCCAATCAAGCGCGCACAGTACTGGTTCTTTCTTTGCTAGTTCATCATGAAAGTCGGCTTTTCTATCCAGCACAACTAGTACATCTCCGGGAACTTTCTCTAGCGCGGTAACGGTAAAGGATTCACCGCGCAACATTACAGTGCCGTGATCATTTGGTTGCCCTCCGCCATTTGGGAAAAAGATGAGATCGCGCAAAACGAGGGCGGTACGACCATCGTCAGTAAGACGTACCGACTGAATGACGGTTTCTGTTTCCTGCAGCTGGCTATTTGAGCGATAGAGTGGGTTCATGGGGTAAGTGTAGTCCTAGTTTTTGCGATTGTGCAGAGGTGCTTGATTATACTGAGTCATTCAACTATGGTTCATCGGAAAATAACCTGCAGGAGTTGTAAAAGATGTTTGGCGAAATGTCAGACGGGGAGCTCGAAACTTGGGTTAGGGGGGAAGGATTGCAGCTTGTCGCTGAGAAGGTTGCGGCAACCCAAGGAGGTACTTCAGCTGAAGTGGTTTTAGAAGGACTCCGACTTCTATGCACGGAAAGGGTAGTTGAGGACTTTATTCTTTCTCAGTGCACATCGGGGAGCGGCAATCCTGATCATGCAGCGGTTAGGCTTTTGTACTGCCTGTCATCAGACGGCATACCTAGTCCTGGAGTTGTCCCCAAGGCAAGTAAGCGGGGAGGTGGTCGCAAAAGACAGTAACGATAAGGCCGAGCTTGCTCGGCCTTTCTGCTTTTTATTGATTAGTCTCATTACCTGTGATACATCGATGCTGTCAGGCCATAAGGACTGGCAAATACAAAAGGAACGGTGATCAGAATGTTAGTCTATCCGGTTAGGTTCGATGTCCCGGCGCCCCCGGGCGCCGACGCGCTGGTACTGCGAGTGCAGATAATTTTGCAGGCAGTTGAGGCGCCGAGCGGGATGAACGGTTCCCTTAAGGTTGTCTGTATTCGACGGCGAGATGCAAGCGATTCCGTGTTTCCAGGCGTTGGCTTGATCTCCTTTGATCAAACGGAGCAAGTGACAAAGGGCCTGGTCAAGCCCAGTCCCAAGCAGTTCTTTCTCACCGTTTTTGGATGGAGGGAAGGGGAGGATCTGGTGGCAGTTATCTTAGGTGAGTTCCTCACCAAGAATGCTCCAGAGTTTTGCCAGGAAGCTGGCGGGCGGCTCAGTGCCTATCTGAGACGAGCGAAAAGCTCGTAAAACTACAGCATGTTTGGAGAAGTGACGGTGTCAAAATCAACTTAGACGGTCCGCAAACGTTCGCGGACCGTCTTTTCAATTTACGAAGCTAGAGTTGTAAGCGCGGCTTCTGCATATACTTTTACCGCATGAGTGAGCCCTTCAAGATTTTGCAATTCTCCTAGGTTAAACCAACCTAGTCCGCTACTTTTCTCACTTTCTTGATTACTCACCTCGCGCGATGTGGCTCTGGCAAAGTAAGTAAGGCAGACATGTTCGTGCGTAGGGTTGATTCGGTGGCGATTCATAAAAACCGGCGGAATGAGTTCCTTATAGGTTTCGGTCTCTTCCGTGGGCACTAGTAAGTGACGGGAAAGCTCTACCTCCAACCCGACTTCTTCCTTAACTTCACGGATGGCAGCCTGCACCGGGTCTTCGTCTAGCTCCACATGCCCGCCCACACTTAACCAGATGCCATACTTATCGTGCTTACGCAGTAAGACGGCATCGCCCTCTACAATAAATACCTCAACCGTAAAATCGATCTTTTCGTGAATATGTGGCATGGCGAGAAGGCTATTGCTAAGCTATCTGCATGATACCTTCACTCGCTCAAATGGTGCAGACGACGCTCGAGGCTCAGGCTAATCCCGAATCGGCCGTGGCAATGTCGGCCTATATGCGTAACCAGTTTCCCTATCTTGGAATTGATTCGCCAACCCGCCGCGCATTGGTGCTTGGGGTGCTGCGTGAAGAAGGGGGTAAAAAGTTGCTACTAGACTTGGATATTGTGCGGTCTTTGGCAGCTCTACCCGAGCGTGAATACTTTTATGCAGGGCTCGATTACCTAGATTATTTGAGCAAATCTCTGACTCCCCAAGATTTTCCGGCCCTGGCAAAGATTACGACCACGAAACCGTGGTGGGATAGTATCGATTACTTACGTAAAATGGTGAGCGCTACCGTAAAGGCATATCCGCAGGAGGGGAGAGCAGTAATGAATCAGTGGCTTGATTCAGATAACTTCTGGTTACGTCGCATCCCCTTAAATCACATGCTTGGTTGGAAGGGTGATACCGACCGCGAATGGCTCGCTCGCGCTATACTCTCATGTGCACATGAAAAGGAGTTTTTTATCGCCAAGGCAATAGGGTGGTCACTGCGTGAATACGCCAAAACCGACCCTGATTGGGTAAGGGAGTTTGTTGAGGATAATAGAGGGAGGCTGCAGCCGTTAAGTGTGAGAGAGGGGCTGAAGCACCTATAGATTGCATAGTGTACATAGTGTTTGACAAACTATACAGAAAAAGATAGAAAGGGTGCATGAATCATCTTCAAGCACTGCAGGACTTAGGTCTCACTGAAAAAGAATCTCGCATTTACTTAGCGCTTCTTCATTTGTCTCAGGGAACCGTTCAAGAAATTGCTCAACAGGCTAAGGTTAGCCGTCCTAACTCCTATGCCCTCTTAGATGGTTTAGTTGCCAAGGGGTTAGTTAGTATGTCTACGGTTGGAGGTAAGGTGAAGTATCTATGTGAAAAGCCCGAGAATCTTCTGGATCTGGTCCGTGCAAAGCGACGTGTACTTGAGGAGCAAGAAAAAAGTGCTGAAGCTGTGATTGAAGACTTGCAGAAGGTGCTTGTGCATAGCAAAGATGAAACGGAAGAGCCTTTTATTCGCTACTTTTCTGGTAAAAGAGGTCTACTTGCGATGAGGAACGACATGCTTGAGGTAGAGGGGTCTACCATCAAGTTGGCGTACTCGCTGGATAATATGGTGGATGCTTATTCTGATGCCGATAGGAAAGAAGGCCATGCTGCCCGTATCAAGAAAAACATTTATGCCAAAGTCCTTTATAATTCTCAGGAAACTACTATTTCAAACGATGGGAGTCGAGAGGCAAAAAAAGTTGGCCCAGAACTCCCAATGCCTGCCGATATTGCGATTTATAACGATAAGGTTCGCCTTTCTCTATTCGATGGCACCTCGGGAGTAATTATTAAAAACGAGAAGATTGCGCAAACTCTTTCTTCTCTTTTTGATATGGCTTTTTCTAACCAGCAAGATAATAAGAATTAGATGGCTACTTACACAAAGGCATACACCCGCGAGAATACGTTATTTTCCATTCAAGTATGGGAAGAGCATCAGGGGCATCTTCTTGAAAAGTTTCTGGATGAAAATGTGCCGGTTAGTATTTTTGATGTAAGAGGGGGTGTTGCTTCTGTTTACTACCATGAGGATATTTTCCCAATCTGGCGTGAGCTTATTCTGAGGAAGAGTAAAAGCGATCTGCCTACTATTGAGAGGATCATGGAGGCCTATAATCACCAAATTGATGTCCTTGAGGAAACGTGGAAAAGAGGTCAGTTTAGTACCAGGGAAGAATTGGTTTCGTTTTTTAGTGTGATGGCTCTTTCTTGGGTCGGGGTCTCTGTTACTTATATTTTGCCCGAGGTGGAAGAAATCGATCAGCGGTATCAGGATATGGGGATGGAGCTTCGCAGACGATCAGCCGACTTTTTGGATAATACCGACAAGGTAATCTACGCGACGTTAAGGGAGTTGTATCCTAATCTTGGCGACTTAGTGAAATACCTTACTTTTGAGGAAATCTCTGCCAATAGTATTCCCCCTCTTCAAGTACTGAATGATCGTCAGAGTCACTATTTGTATGTAGGGTTCAAGCTCTACACCGAAGAATCCTTGGAGGAGTTGGCAAGTCGCAATGATATCGTGATTAAGGAAGAGGAAGTTCCAGAAGGCTTAACTGAGCTAAGGGGTCAGACGGCAATGACTGGTACGATCACAGGTAGGGTTCGGGTATTGCACAGTAAATCCGAGATTGGCACACTTATTGAAGGCGAGGTGCTGGTGACTGCCATGACTACCCCTGATTACTTACCGGCGATGTATAAGGCCTCTGCCTTCATTACCGACGAAGGGGGGATTACTTGTCATGCCGCAATCGTTGCCCGCGAGATGAAAAAGCCCTGTGTTATCGGAACGAAGATTGCCACGAAGGCACTAAAAACTGGTGATATGGTTGAGGTGGATGCCTCTAGTGGTGTTATCCGTATTTTAGGATAGTGATAAACTCTTATTTCGCTTGGTTTGCCGATCTTTCAACTGCAGATGTCGCCCTTGCCGGCGGCAAAGGTGCCTCTCTTGGTGAGATGACCAAAGCCGGAATCCCGGTACCACCTGGCTTTGTTGTCTTAACGAATGCCTTTGATCAATTCATGGTTACTACAGGGATTGGAGAAATGATTGACCAGGAGCTTGCTGAGTTAAGTCCGCAGAATCTTGCGGAAGTGGAGGTTGTTTCAGAAAAGCTGCGTACAGCTATTCTCAAGGCGCCTTTTCCACTTGAACTGCAGAAAACTATCCAAGAAGCGTTTACTTTTCTCAATTCTCCTTGCGTAGCCGTCCGTTCTTCTGCAACTGCCGAAGATGGCGTAGGTGCTTCGTGGGCGGGTGAGCTTGAAAGCTTTCTCTACGTTGATCAATCAGGCTTACTGCAAAAAGTGCAAGAATGCTGGACTTCTCTGTTTACACCCCGGGCAATCTGTTACCGATTTGAGAAGGGATTCCTAGGTAAGAACGTTTCAGTGGCGGTTGTGGTGCAAAAGATGGTCAATGCCAAGGTCTCGGGGATTGCCTTTTCGGTGCATCCGGTTAGTCAGAACCCTAATCACCTAATTATTGAAGCAGGATATGGGCTTGGTGAAGCAATTGTTTCTGGATCGGTTACCCCTGATAGTTATGTAGTTGCTAAAAGCAATCTGAGTATTGTGGATGCCTACATTGCCCAGCAAGAGCGAAGATTGATACGAGCTGATCTGGGAGGAAGTCGTTGGGAGCACATCCCAAAAAGCTTGCAAGAAGTGCAAAAGCTTTCCAATGATCAGATTCTTGAGTTAGCAAAGATTATTCTTACGATTGAGGCTCACTATGGATTTCCTTGTGATATTGAGTGGGCTTTGGAAAGTGACGCTTTTTCAATTGTGCAAAGTAGGCCAATTACTACTCTGGGATAGGTGGTTCCTTTTGCTATACTGGGATGGTGAAAACCATCCTCTTTATTCCGGGATTTCAAGAAGATCTAACTACTCGCGATTATGCTGCAGTTCTCACGGCTATTAAGGGCGCGGGATTCAAGGTGCAATTCGTTCCAATAACTTGGAAGGGGAGGAGTATCTCAGGCTGGGTAACGGAGTTTATGCAGGTGTATGCCAAGTATGATCCGTCCACTACGATACTGGCTGGCTTCTCTTTTGGTGCCGTTATCGCCTTGATTGCTGCATCGAAGCGTGTGCCAAGCGAGTTGTGGCTTTGTTCGCTCTCGCCTTACTTTGCTGAAGATATTCCTGATGTTCCGGTTGAATGGAGTGAGGAACTGGGCGTGCGAATCATTAAAGGGTTTGAGAAGGTTACTTTTGCTTCTCTGGCGCCAAGAGTGACCTGTAAAACCTTGTTACTTGTGGGTGAATCTGAAGGTCAAGAGTGGCCGATTTTACTGCGACGATCCAATGAAGCGCACCGCCTTTTGGCGGATAGTTTACTTACAGTGATTCCTGGCGTGCATCATGATGTGGCTAATTTAAGATATATCCAGGCGCTAGTAACTCAGATAAGTATATGACTGATCAGCCGATCCAGCTAAAAGTTGATCCTGCGAAAGGCAGACTCATGGAGATAGTCCATAATGGGGCTAACCTTTTATGGGTTAACCCTAAACCGGAAGTAGATGTCTCTTGGCCTAATTGGGGAGGAGTAAAAACTTGGATATGGCCTCAAGACGCATGGCCCGCAAAATGGCCCCCACTGCCCGCGATGGACGGATTACCCTGGCAGCAAGAAGATGACTCCAATACTATTGCCAGTAAATACATTGAAGAGTTTGGCGTGCGATTACTCCAGGGATGTGAGCTTAATGGTGAGAAGGTTTGTATAGTGAGTGAGCTACGCCAGGAAGGGGTATCAGCTATTCAGGTTGCTCCTTGGGTTGTTATTCAGCTACCAGTACCCAAGAAGCTATGGGTTAGTACTGGCAAAGTAGAGCTTGCAGCAGGGGATGAGGGCAAGCAATCCTTTGATGACAACGAGGTAGAGCTGTTAACTTCGCGCGGGAGAAAGTTAAGAATCAGCTCCGACGTAGTTGAGGGCTACGATATGAGTCTTCAGCTCTACCTCGATCCCGAGGGAAGGTACCTTGAGGTTGAGTTTGCCGGTAGGCCCAAGGAACTTGTTCGGGGAGAAGTGTACTGCCTAACAACTAGCTTGGAAGTTATTTAGTAACGACTGGTTTTTTACCTTTTTCAAAGATGACAATCTTGCCATCGGTGCTGAACTCTTGGCGCTGTTCGACTTCATAGCGGCGAAGAAGCTGTGCGAAGAATGCCCAGCTAATGGCCATAACAAGAATGACAGGATAGCCTAGTGCGCGTTGTTCAAATGTTCTTGCGAATGAGTTGGTAATAAACCAGACGATGAAGCTGACTCGAATCATAAGGTGAAAGGCAAGGAATCCTGCTCTATAAAGAGCGAGTTGCTCTCGTTCATCTTCTGGCTGATGTGTTACGCCTAATAAGTAGTCTAGCCGTGGGATTGAAGTTTTTCTGCTGATTTGATCGTAGGAAAAGTACCAAAAACAAAGGAGTAAAATGAGAATCAGAGAGCAGAAGATGGAGGTAATCAGGTATGTTTTATCGCTCGGTGCGTATCCTATGGCGAGAAATGAGGCAGCTATTGCTAGAAAGAAGCTGATATCGCTGATTAATCGAGACCGCTTACTAATTAACTTATAGGGAACTATTGTTTTCATCTTCTAGGTTTACGATAAAAATAGATTCAATAGGTTGATCAAAAAACCGCGCAATCTTTACTGCAAGAGCAAGAGACGGCATGTACTGGTTTTTCTCTAGATAGGTAATAGTGGTTCGAGTAACACCAACCTTAACGGCAAGATCGTCTTGCGTAAGGTTGTGCTGGGCTCGGAGCACTTTTAAGGTGTTCTGCATAATGGCCATGTCGCACTTCTATCACATAATGTCGTACTTATGCAACATATTGGTGTATGTGTGCATGATTGCGAAAGTATGACAGACTAAGGCTATGGAATACGTGCCCGATCAATCTGAGATGGTGGTGGCTGAATACGCTTATTGGACTGTTTATCTTAACCATTATCAGTCATATCTCGGTCGTTGCTATATTGCCTTAAAGCGTGAGGGTAATCTTGACCCATTTCTTGACTGCACCGAAGAAGAGTGGGCTGAGTTACGCAGTATTATTTCGGATAAGCTAGTTTCTGCACTCCAGCGTCTGTTTGCGCCAGATATGATGAACTACGATAACTTGCGCAATGTGTGGCCGCATTGTCACTGGCATGTAGTCCCTCGGTATTCGAGCGAGCGTACATTTGCTGAAACAACTTTTACCGATGCTAATTGGGGTGCAAACTGGTCTCCATACGATAAAATAATGCACCCACCGGAGGTACTTTTGGCAATTAAAGATGCCTTACGTAAAGAATTACTAGTTTCTGAGAGTTAACTTCTCTTCTCGGGTCATCTTTTTTAACGCATGCTCGCGCTTCTGTGCACTTGAACGATCTGGAGCTGACTCGGAATAGTGCAGCGTAACTGGCCGGCGAGTGGCCGTGTACTTGGCACCTTTTATGGTTCCGTTATGTTCTTTGAGGCGCCGTGTAAGGTCGGTGCTTACTCCCGTATAGAGCGTGCCATCGGCACATTTCAGCATGTATACGGTATAGCTCATCGTGCTATAACTATAGCATGCTTACCTTGTTACTCTGGTTCGTGCTTGTACTTGGTGTCTATGTAATTGCGATTGAGCCTGTACTTATGCGGGTTCGCCGGGAAAAAGTTGTGGTTTCCGAGGGGGCGGGTAAAAAGATTCTCTTCCTTTCTGATCTTCATATGACCTGGTTCCGCTTTACCTGGATTGAAGCAGCTCAGTGGAATGTAATCGCCAAGGCCTTAGGTGAAGGTGGCTTTGAAGTCATCCTACTTGGTGGAGACTTCCTGGATCATACGGCAGGCGATCTTCAGCGTACTAGGGTACTCAAGTTTCTCGCGTTTTTGCATAGCTTTAACCTTCCAGTGGTAGGAGTACTTGGTAATCATGATCACCGCTGCCTGCATGGCTACTCGGATGAGGTGTGGGAAAAAGAATTACGTGAGGCAGGTCTGATTATCCTTCGTGACTCGATCTGGAAAGGGGAGGGATTCACCGTTTTTGGCTTGGATGATCCTGAGCGAGACGATGTCTATTTTGCTCTTTCTCCAAGTGGTAGGCGTGAACTTTTCGCAGAACAAGCCAAAAAGATGTCAGCACATTTTTCAGCAGAAGATAGTAAGAACGGCGGTGTTGGTATCTTACTTTCCCACAATCCTGATGGGCTCTACTATGCAAATCTGCCAAAGCACCAACTAGTACTATCGGGCCATACCCATGGTGGGCAATACTTGCCGTGGCGCTGGCTGACTGCAGCGTCCCATTACTTCCCCGTACCACGCGGAAGTTTTGGTACGTGGTCTGGCCGTAAAACCGTAGATGGGCGCGAGCTTATCGTTACTACAGGTATTGGCAGTTCCACGGTTCCGGGTAGGTTTTTCATGTTTCCTGAGGTGGTGGTAATCGAGCTTATCGCCAAAAACTAGGCGGCTGGCGTACAATGGCAGTAATGCATCAAAAGAGGGGGGTAGAACTTGATATTGCTCGCGGTCTTACGCATGAGCAAGTTATGCATCAACGCATGGCTTTTGGGCGTAATGTCCTTCCAGCGCCTAAGGCGGCTCTTTTAAAGTTGCTTTGGAGGCAGGTAAATAACCCACTACTTCTCGTGTTGGTGGTTACGGCCCTCGTGGCTCAGCTTTTTGGCGACCATGCTAATGCCACGGTTATTATCTGCATCTTGGGGGTAAGTACCGGTCTTGGTTTTTGGAATGAGTTCTCTTCCGAGCGCACTATTCGTGCGCTCGAGGCCCAGATTACCCATACAGCTACGGTTATTCGTGGGGGTGAAAAACAGGAGATCGCCGTAAGTGAATTAGTGCTGGGCGATGTTATGCTATTGCACCAGGGTTCATTGGTTCCGGCCGATCTCGAGCTGCTTGAAGCGCGCGAGTTATCCCTTGATGAAAGCCCACTTACGGGAGAGTCTGCTTGGGTGAGTAAAAAGGTTAACCCAGACCACCCCGAGGTGGGTTGGATCTATATGGGTACTACAGTTACGGCCGGAAGTGGCAAGGCGGTTGTGCGCAAGCTTGCCTTCGATACACAGCTTGGGAGAGTGAGTGCGGCTATTAATCGCCATACTCCTTCTTCATTTCAGCTTGGGTTAGCGAATCTTTCTAAGCTCTTGGCTCGTGTAGTGGGTATCTTGGCACTCGTTATTGGGGTGCTAAACATTGCTCTTGGGCGAGATCCGCTTCAGGCAGTTCTTTTTGCACTCAGTATTGCTATTGGTCTTACGCCTGCCTTGCTGCCCGTCATCGTGACGGTCGCTATGGCAAAAGGTGCAGCCGATCTCGCTAAAAAGAATGTAGTGGTGCGTAAGCTTACTGCCATCGATGAGCTCGGTAGTATTGATATCCTCTGCACCGATAAAACTGGAACCCTCACCGAGGGCGGTCTTACGGTAACTAACTTTGCCAAGGCCTCTGGCGATAAAGATGATTATGTTCTTCAGGTTGCAGCAGCCTGTACCACGGCCAGTGTGCACCACAAAATTATCGGCACCCCAATTGATGTCGCTATTTTGCAGTATGTGTACGCGCACCACACGGGCTTGCTTAAGGGAATTAGAAAACTCTTTGAGCAAGAGTTTAGTTTTGAGCAGCGTGGGCAGTTTGTGGTTATCAGTCGTCAAAAAGAACGTCTTATTCTCTTTAAGGGTGCGGCAGAGCAAACCCTGGCCAGGTGCACTATGCACCGCAATGCCAAAGGAAAACTTATTCCCCTCACGCCTGCGCTCCGTCGGGAGATGCAGACCCGCTTCCGCGAGCTAAATGAGCAGGGTCTTCGGGTAATTGCAGTGGCGCAAGCGGCCATCAAGGAGAAAAAGGAGTATGGGTTTGAAGACGCTAAAGAAATGGAGCTACTAGGGCATGTTTCTTTCGCTGATATTCCTAAGGCTTCAGCAGCCCGAGCTATTCATCACCTAGCTTCGTTAGGTGTTTCGGTGCGGGTAATCACGGGTGATAACGAGATTGTGACAAAGCACGTTTGTGAGGCATTGCATGTACCGGTAACCGGCATTCTTACCGGTGCAGCAATTGAAGATCTTTCCGAGCGTGAGCTTGAACGAGCTCTGGCGGCTACCACTATCTTTGCCCGAGTCTCGCCTGAGCAAAAAGCGCGCATCATTACCGCCTTCAGAAAGTCGGGGCATGTGGTGGCCTATTTGGGAGATGGAGTAAACGATGCTGCCGCGCTGCACGCGGCGGATGTTGGTATTTCTGTCGATACGGCCGTAGATGTGGCCAAACAGGCAGCGGGAGTAGTATTGCTTCGTAAGGGTCTCGATGTAATCGCGGATGGCGTTATAGGGGGTCGTCGCATTTTGGCTAACACCGTTAAGTACGTGCTCATGGGTACGAGCTCAAACTTTGGTAATATGATCAGTATGGCGGGAGCCTCGCTCTTCTTCCCTTTCTTGCCAATGACACCTACTCAGGTACTACTTGGTACTACTCTGTATGATATTTCTCAACTCACGATTCCTACTGATAGGGTTGATGATGAAGATGTAGAGCGACCACACCCCTTTGCTATCTCCCAGATTTACCAGGCGATGCTGCGCTATGGCTTGGTCAGTACTGTATTCGATTATCTCACCTTCGGTTTTCTGTGGTTTACCCTGCATGCTTCGGGAGAAACCTTCCAAACTGGTTGGTTCGTGATGTCAGCGATTACCCAGACCTTTGTAGTGCTTATTATTCGTACCTGGCGTAAGCCATTTTGGCGTAGCGCCCCAAGCCTTGGGTTAGCCATAAGTTTAGCCTTTGGTTTGGCCATTTCAGTGAGCCTTCCGTACACCGAAATCGGCTCCAGACTTGGCATGGTGCCGCTCCCTCGTTTATACTGGCTCGGAACCGCACTTTTGCTACCTCTCTATCTGGGAAGTGTAGAAATCGTGAAGGGCTTTTGGAGGCGTAAACTTCTAAAAGAAGAGGGTCCACGTCGCAATCGTTTTGCGCTGGCAAATTAGAGGAGCTAAAAACCCTTGACACCTCTTTCGGAGGCTGGTAGAACTATCCCTGTCGCCTTAAGTGCTCTGGTCAAGATTTTGTTCCATCACGATCCTTCCGTATACAACTCGCTGCGTTGAGCTGTGTTCTTGTGTGTCCACACAAGGTCACAGCCCAGCCGCAGCGCTGGGAGTGTCGTATCATTGACAAACCGAAGCGCAAGAAGAAGGTAAATTGGTATGGTTAGTAATAACCGTATTAATATTGGATTTTTAGAGATTACTCATGTCCATTCTTTTGTAGAATGAGACAGTTAGAAATGCACATTCATTTGTGTGAAGGGTAGAGATTACCCGTCACATGGGAGAAAGGTACGTTACGAGCACATGGTGGATGCCTTGACTTGCAATGCCGATGAAGGACGCGTAAGCCGGCGATACGCCTGGGGGAGCTGGCATAGAGCTTTGATCCCGGGATTTCCGAATGGGGTAACCCAGCACATTTATGTGTTACATTACGGTGCAAATCCGTAGTGATGGTAAGCGTGAGAACTGAAACATCTCAGTATCACGAGGAGAAGAAATCAACAGAGACTCCGTTAGTAGTGGCGAGCGAAAACGGACTAGCCCAAACCGCATCTTCGGATAGCGGGGTTGTAGGGCCGCATGGGGATAACCCGAGCAGTAAGAAATGAAGTATATAGTGGATCAGTCTGGAACGGCTGGCCATAGAAGGTGAAAGCCCTGTACACGAAATATATTTCACTGCTTGATGCGGTACCTGAGTACCACCGGACACGTTTGAAACCCGGTGGGAATCTAGGACGATCACGTTCTAAGGCTAAGTACATTGCAAGATCGATAGTGAACAAGTACCGCGAGGGAAAGGTGAAAAGCACCCCGGTTAGGGGAGTGAAATAGTTACTGAAACCATGTTTGCTTCCGAGAGGTTGGAGCCCGTCTACGGATGGGTGACAGCGTGCCTTTTGTGGAATGCGCCAACGAGTTAGCTGGTATGGGCAAGGCTAAGGGGTTGATCCCGGAGCCGGAGCGAAAGCGAGTCCGAATAGGGCGATGCAGTTCATATCACTAGACCCGAAACCCGGTGAGCTTGCCATGGACAGGGTGAACACTACGTAACAGTTGTGGGAGGCCCGCACACAGCAACGTTGAAAAGTTGCGTGATGATCTGTGGTAAGAGGTAAAATGCCTATCGAACCGGGAGATAGCTGGTTCTCCTCGAAATATATCTAGGTATAGCCTGTAATGCTTCACACAGAGGTAGAGATACTGAATGAGGTCCGGGGAGCAATTCTCGGCCACAACCAAACTCCGAATTCTGTTGTGGTATGAGTTACAGAGTCAGACTACGGGGGCTAAGCTTCGTCAGTCGAAAGGGAAACAACCCAGACCGCCGTCTAAGGTCCCTAAGTCATCGCTTAGTGGGAAAGGATGTGTAACCTCCAAGACAGCCAGGCTGTTGGCTTAGAAGCAGCCATCAGTTAAAGAGTGCGTAATAGCTCACTGGTCTATTTTAGAGGTCATGCGCCGAAAATATAACGGGGCTCAAGCGATGCACCGAAGACGCGGGGTAGTAGTAAGATGCGTTCTGCTACTATTGGTAGAGGAGCGTTCTGTACGCAGCGAAGCGAAGGTGTGAACCGACGTGGAGTATACAGAAGTGAGAATGTTGGCATGAGTAACGAATTTGGCAGGTGAAAAACCTGCCCACCGCATACCCAAGGTTTCCAGGGCCACGATAATCGTCCCTGGGTTAGTCGGTCCTAAGGCGTACCCGAACGGGGAAGTCGATGGACATCAGGTTAATATTCCTGAACTGGTGTATGTATGCTTCAACTGACGCATTCCCAAGTTTTCCTGGTGCTATGGATATGTTCCAGGCGGAGGAGGGGGTGACTAGAAAAGGTTGTCTGATTAGCATGCACTAGCCGTACCGCAAACCGACGCAGGTGGGTGAGTCGAGTAGACTCAGGTGATCGGGAGAATCCAGGTGAAGGAACTCGGCAAAACAGCGTCCGTACGTTCGCAATAAGGACCGCTCTCGCAAGAGAGCCACAGCAAAAGAGTTCAAGCGACTGTTTAGCAAAAACTTAGCTCCCTGCTAACTCGTAAGAGGATGTATAGGGGGTGATGCCTGCCCAATGCCCGAAGGTTAAGAGGAGAGCTGAGATTATATCAGGGCTTGAATTTAAGCCCGGGTGAATGGCGGCGGTAACTATAACCGTCCTATGGTAGCGAAATTCCTTGTCGTGTAAGTTACGACCCGCACGAATGGCATAACGGTCTTGAACACTGTCTCCACCTGGTCCCCGGTGAAATTCCAATAGCGGTAAAGATGCCGTTTACCTACAGTTAGACGGAAAGACCCCGTGGAGCTTTACTACAGTTTGGCATTGTATAATTTTTACTCATGCGTAGCATATGAGGGAGTCTCTGAAGCATCACTTTCGGGTGGTGTGGAGACAATAGTGAAATACCTCACTTGGATAGAGATTATACTCACTTGGTGTATGAACCGAGGACAGTGTCTGATGGGTAGTTTAACTGGGGCGGTTGCCTCCCAAATTGTAACGGAGGCGTGCAAAGGTTAGCTTAGCCAGGATGGAAATCTGGCCTCGACGTGCAACTGCATAAGCTAGCTTGACTGTGAGGACTACAATCCGAGCAGATACGAAAGTAGGCAGTAGTGAACCGATGGGTTCGAGTGAGAGTCCCATCGATCAACGGATAAAAGCTACCCCGGGGATAACAGGCTGATCGCGCCCAAGCGTCCACAGCGACGGCGCGGTTTGGCACCTTAACTTAACATTGGGGTGCATTAGGAGTAATCCTATTCCAAAAATACGGCTTATAACGGTGAAGCCCGACTGCATGTTAGATAGACGTGGATAAAACGCTATCACTACTGCAAGGGTAATGCCGTGGGAAGTCTACTTGGCAACAAGTATGACCCCGTAACGACTTGTTCGAAAGAACAGAGCTCTCTTCTAAGTCATCGTAAGATGATCAGAGCTAACACGCCGTGTCCTATTATAAAAACTCATTGCCATGGCCGAGATGTGTACAACATCTTAGTAGCAAGCCTAACGCAGGAGAATAGGAACAAGATATAGTCTGCACCATGCGTAATCATGGAAGAAAGTACGATGTCGGCTCGTCGCATCCTGGGGCTGAAGAAGGTCCCAAGGGTTTGGCTGTTCGCCAATTAAAGCGGTACGCGAGCTGGGTTCAGAACGTCGTGAGACAGTTCGGTCCTAATCTACTGTAGGCGCGGAAATTTGAGTGGGCCTCCCTCTAGTACGAGAGGACCGAGGGGGACCAACCTCTGGTGTATCTGTTGTCCTACCAAGGGCACCGCAGAGTAGCTACGTTGGGTTCGGATAAGCGCTGAAAGCATATAAGCGCGAAGCCGGCCACAAGATTAGATTTCATAGATTCGTTCTAGACTAGGACGTTGATAGGCCTTAGATGTACGGCAGGTGACTGCTTTAGTCATGAGGTACTAATTAATCATATACTTTTACTCCCATGCTGACATGAGTGATTCTTTATGGATCATTCGTGTCGGCGAACGTGACGGGTAATCTCTGAACTTCACTTTTAGTGAATGATTCCTTACCTTTCTTCTTGCAATTCGGTTTGTACTTTGGTACACACTCGTAACAACGAGGTTTCAGTCTTGGTGGCTTTTGCGGCGGGGTACCGCCCGTTCCCATTCCGAACACGGAAGCGAATATCGCCAGCGCCGACAATACTTGGGGGGCAACTCCCTGGGAAGATAGGTCGCCGCCAAGACTGAGATCTCGTTTTTATATTATCCGTTCTCCGAAAGGAGGGCGGGTATTTTGTGTTTATGAAAAAGTTGTGATATACCCGACTTGCAAATACAAAACCTGGAGGGACTGATGAATCGACCGTTTTTACCGGCAAAATTGCAGCCAAATGCTTGCATTGATGCCGGAGTTCTCCTGGCGTGTGTGCTTAGCGGCACTCCACCCAGTCCGATGGATCATCTTTTAAAGTGTCCGCGCTGCAGTGCGGTACACGGTGACTTGCAGGATATGATGCTTTCCGAGCCTGACCTTCTCAGAAAATTGGGTCTTGAGGCGGTCTACGATACCTCGCAAGAGGCGCGACCCCACTATGTGTATCACGGGAAAAACGGACCAGTAATTGCTCCATACGCCCCAGTTTCGGTGCAAAGGCTGGGCGATAACGAGGAGGGTATCTCTGATAAGGACCTACCCTGGTGGTCGCGGAACTAGAACGAATAAAGAGTGGGGCCGTCGAGCGCGGCCCTACCTTTTTCTGTCAAAAAGTGGTCAAGATTCCACCTGCCCATAGCAAGGTCTGGAAAGCGCCACCAGGTTGGAAGTTGTGATAAAAAGAGGCCCGATAGCATCACTGCTATCGGGCCTTCTTAATGTATGGCTTAAAGTGTCGTACTCTTCCTTAGCGCTGGAATAATCTCTCCCCAGGTCTTTGCGGCTGTCCTGAACGCCAAGCGGCCTGTCTCTGTAATGTGATACACCTTGCGTACTCGAGAATTAGCGGTGGTCTTACTGCTGTGGATTAGCCCGCGCTTCTCTAAATCATTCAAAGCAGGGTAGAGCGTACTCTCAGTAGGTGTGCAGAAGCCCCAGGAAAGCTCCTCAATCTGGCGAGAAAGAATATATCCATAAGAATCCTGATCCCAGAGGGCACGCAGAATAAAGAAGCGAACGGCACTCTGATTGATGAGTGAGCGCCAGTACAGCGGAGAGGTAGGGTTTGCAGGTGCACTCATAAAATAAGCGTTGATGAAGGGGGTTCAACGCATCGAGTCGCTTTTTAGAACGACGGTCGAGGCAGAACCACGCTACCAATCTCTAGGCTACTTGGCAAGGTGGCTACTCTGTCCTTTTCAAATTATCTGCTACCGTAGTGCTATGCGAATCGTAGTAATAGGGGGCGGAACCGGAACCTTCAGCGTGCTCTCTGGTATGCGAGAGCTCGATATACCTGTTACGGCAATTGTATCTACGGCCGATAACGGCGGCTCTACTGGCCAACTTCGGGATGAGCTCGGAGTGCTACCTCCTGGCGATATTCGGCAGGCCTTAGTAGCCCTTTCCGAAGATGGTTCAGTGTTGCGTGAGCTTTTTTCTTACAGATTTGAAGAGGGTACGCTAAAGGGCCATGCCTTTGGTAATCTGTTTCTCTCAGCCCTCGAAAAAGTAACCGGGTCGTTTGATCAAGCCGTGCTCGAGGCGGGTAAGGTGCTCAATATTAAAGGAGAAGTAATTCCGGTTACCACGGCCAATGTGCACTTGGCAGCGCGTTTTACCGATGGTCGCCTTATCACTGGCGAGCACCAGGTAGATACGGCAGTCTGGTCTGAGTTAGGGAGTGTAGAAAAGATTTGGCTCGAGCCAGCCTGCCAGCTGCATCCACAAGCGCGCAGAGCTATTTTAGCGGCTGATCTTATCGTGATGGGCCCGGGTAGTATCTTTACTAGCCTTATTCCTAATTTGCTCGTAGAAGGCATGCAGGAGGCGCTTACTACCACCAAGGCGCCACTGGTCTACATCTCTAATTTAATGACCGAAAAAGGGCATACCGGCAGTTTTACGGTACAAGACTATGCCGCCTTGATGATGGAATACTTGCCCGCGCGAGGCTTGGATTACGTGGTGTATAACACCCAGATTGCCGATACGGCTCGTCTGGAGCGCTATCGCAAAGAAATGGAGCGTATTCCCGTGCAATTAGCGCGTGGAAGCCGCGCTAAACTCCCGTATCAACTTATTGGAGCTAAGTTGCTAGGTGCGCCTAAGGAAAAGGTAAAGGGGAGCGATCCGCTTGCGGCACAACGCACCCTTATTCGGCACGATCCCTCAGTGCTGGCAGAAGTTTTGCGCGCCATTGTGCTGCACCGTCAGATCCGAAAGTATTTTCCACGGTAATGCCAGAATTACCCGAGGTTGAAACCATTAGAAAAGGGTTGGCGGCTCGTATTGTGGGACTCAAAATTACCGGCGGCGAATTGCACTTTCCTAAAGCGGTTATTGGAGATTTAGGTACGGTGCAGGGCGCTACTATTACTGCTGTAGAGCGCCTGGGAAAGCTGCTTATTTTTAAGCTTGATGTTCCCTATGTTATTACGATCCACCTAAAGATGACTGGCCAGCTTATCTGGCAATCAGCCAATGGTGAAGATCCGGTAATGGGAGGCCATCCAGAAAAGTCTTATCTGGAGCCACATCCGCATCGTCATACTCGGTTTTCCTTTGCGTTAAGTGATGGTTCGCAACTGTTTTTTAACGATTTGCGAAAGTTTGGCAAGATTCAGATTGTTCCGGCTGCAGAATTGGCTGAGGTTCGCTTTATTAAAACACTTGCTCCTGAGCCGGCCAGCCCCGAGTTTACGGTAGACTATTTGACCCAAAAACTAGCCAAGCGCACATCGCCCATTAAGCCATTACTGCTGGATCAAACGATTATCGCAGGTCTGGGTAATATTTATGCTGATGAGAGCTTGTTTAGGGCTAAGATTTTGCCGCTTCGTCCGGCTAACTCTTTGAGTACTGAGGAGCTTGTTGCATTGCATGCTGCAATTAAAGAAACGCTCGAAATCGCCCTCAAGCACGGCGGATCCAGTAGTCGCGATTATGTGGATGCGGTGGGAAATAAGGGTACATTCTTGGCTGTGGCAACGGTGTACCATCGCACAGGCTTGCCGTGTGTAGTTTGCGGATCTCCCATTGAAAGAATTAAGCTTGGTGGCCGCTCGACGCATTTTTGCGCTAATTGCCAGCACTAGTCATGCGAGATCGCACAAAAGAGCACAAGGCAACGGCGATTGTCTTGCGGCGGAACGATGTCTTTGATGCTGACCGCTCCTACTTATTATTTACGCGCGAGTTTGGGGTAATTAGGGCGCGCGGCAGGGGAGTGCGAAAACCTGGGAGCAAACTTGGCGGGCACCTATTGCTGTACCATGTGGCGCGACTTGAGCTGATTGAGACAGGAGACTGGTATTTGATAGGCCAAGCACAGTTACTGGCTCCGCAAGAGCTTGGTGAGGCCTCGCTTCGCTACCTTGGCTTTGGTTCGCTATTACTTGAGCCACTTATCCGCTTGCTCCAGGAGAGAGAAGTACAGTGGGACCTCTTTGATGGCTTATTTTATACCCTCGAGCGCTTGGCCTACGCCTGCCAAGGAGATGAACCTGATTGGCGGATTCGGTTGCTGGTGGCTGAGTTTTTGATGAAGGCTCTAGTAGTGCTTGGGTACACGCCAAACCTTGAAGACTGTGTGGTGACGAATGAGCGGGTAACCAGTGATGGGGTAGGGTGGAGTAGTGAGCTTGGAGGTGTACTTTCAATGGAGGGGATGCGTACTGAGGGTGGTCGCGCACTTAGGTTTCAGGATATACGCAGCGTGGTGGCGCTTCGGCAAATGGTGCTGCCCGAGTTTGTGGTGGAGCGTTTGCAGTTACCCCAAGAGGTGGGGGAGGAAGTGGTAAAAGTGGTGCTGCATTACATGCAGACGATTATCGGGCGACCACTAAGTAGCGCTGGAGTCTAGAAAAGCCGAAACCCCGCCTGCGAATGCAGTGCGGGGTCGGGGTTTTAGCGGAAGGTACCGTGGAGAAGAGCAAGGCGCCCGTCTATTCGATATTCCGCAAGACTAACTTGGAAGTACTCGGTTACAGGCCCTTCGCCGATACCTGGAACCAGGCAGGGGAAGCTATGTAGCCTATTCTCACCCGTTAGGAAGGTGAGAATGTACTCGACACCATCAAGGCCTGGTGCCCCGGCGAGACGACTCGTCTCGTGCAGCCGGATGTACTGGCCGCTTAGAGAGATCGCCATGCTTGTGAGCTCTTGTCCCCACTGGTCGAGGACTGGCTGGAAGGTACGAAACAACTGAGTTGCTCGTAGCGCCAACAAAAAAGCGAGGGCTACCACCAAAGATGGCTGGACCTCTCGCATAAAAAGTAGTATCCCCAGACTGGCTAGGCCAGAAAGAGCTACTGTGAATTGAGTCTTCTGCATGAGTGCGTGGCGCACAGCTGCATTGGGCTCGATTCGGGCGAGGGGCTTAACAGTTGAACTGTTCATTTTTACTCTCCGATCCGGGGTTACCGGACAAATTGTGAATTCGCTCTAGGAAGTTCCTTTAGCGTGCGAAGGTTATAGCATATTTAACGCTAAATTAATAGTACTGGAGGGCTTTTGGTAATTAAAAACGTCTTCGTAGCAGGTGCTACGAAGACGCTTCTTTTGGTTAGTGGGCGATCGTGAGATGGCCCGTCGGCGTGGTGATGTCCGCAAGGTCGATGCGGTATTTTCCGGTTATCGAGTCGTACCGGCCGAGGGTTACATGGATGGCGTACCCCTCTCCTCTTGAGACAAAAACCCTCGATTCTACTTCCGCAACCTCTCCGTTAGGAAACTGAACGGTGAGATATCCCTTGCAGGAATCTACGCATCCAGCTTCGCGTGAGTCGGCAGCGATTGCCTTCAGGAGGGTAATCCCTTCGGGCTTTATGGCGAGGGTTTGCGCTTCCCATACTGTCCATGCCTTTTTCAGCAACTGATAGTCAACCCGATTGCAGGCCGCTACTGCATGTAGAAAGGCTAGCAAAAGAGCTGAGATGGCTACTGAATTACTCCAGCTACTGTGGTTCATCCACAGAATGGCTGCGACGACACAGCTAAGCATCCCAATGTTCTGGAGCGCCTTGCGCCGCCCCAAAAACTCAACAACTTCAAGTGGCACTACTAAGTTTGGCCCCAACTGGTGAATCCTCTTTTCTTTTCGTGGGATTCTTATAGCACAAATCGCGCCCCAGTTACAGTACCTAGCCCCCAGATTGCTGCTGATCTGCAAATAAGGTAGCATCTACCCATGCAAGAAGGAGTAGCTGCCCCAAAGAAGGTTCTGTTCGTGCTACCTATTTATAACGAAGAGGTTCAGCTTGCCGATTCTGTAAAAAAGCTAATGACAGTGGCTGATTCACTCGATCCCGCCAAATACAGTTACCAAATCGCGGTGGGGGATAATGCTTCTACTGATAGTTCTCCAGCTATCGCTAAGGCGCTAAGTGAGGAGTTTCCAGGCAAAGTGCGCCACATCCGCCTCGAGCAAAAGGGTAGGGGACGGATGCTTAAAAAGATTTGGCTAGAAGAAGATTTCGATTACTCGATGTACATGGATATCGATCTCTCTACCGATGTTGCTCATATTACTCCTTCTTTGGCTGCGTTGGATGCCGGTGCAGCTTTGGCGATTGGGGTACGGCTTGGCAAGGGGTCGAAGGTAGTTGGGCGTAATCCTTGGCGCGAGCTTACTTCTCGCGTGTACTGCGGCTTAGTGCAGATGATTGCCGGCTCCAGAATTCGTGATTTTCAGTGTGGGTTTAAAGGAATTACCAAACAAGCGGCTCTACACTATGTTTCGTTGGTTGAAGATGTTACCTGGTTTTTTGATACCGAACTTATCTTGATCACCGAAAAGTCAGGCGGAAAGATTCACCAAGAGCCAGTATTTTGGACTGATGATCCGGGCACTACGGTGAATGTGTATCGCACGGCGATGGACGATCTGGAAGGCTTGCGAAGGGTTCTCAAGAATAAGCCTTGGTTGCGTCTAAAGCCTGAGTAAATGCGAAAGCGCCGATCCCGTGGGGGACCGGCGCGTTCTTTTTAGCGAGAGAAGAATCCGGAGATTCCGCCCCCCAAGATGTAGAGGCAGCTAAAGAGCCATGCGCCAATGGCGCCAAGGAATGAGACTGCGACCATCTCGACGCCGCTCCAGACGGAGCGGACCGAGAGCTCCGTTCGAAGCTCTGGGATCCGGCAGATTAAAAAACGCCGGTCCAAGTCATCGAGCTTGTCGTGGCGATCTCCGGGGTGGACCCGGAAGCTCGCCTGAAAAAACGGAAGGAGGCATTCCCGAAGAAACTCCTCCCGAGTGATTCGCGGAAGCCGTAGAGCTACACGCCGCCGTGCGATTCTCCGGCGCCCCGTGGCGCGAAATCGTTCTGTTGCAACCATCTTTTTATTCTCCTCAAGGTACTTTGTCGACATAATCGTCGACGTTTTTGATGTGTGATTTCTACCATTAATTTAATCATTTGTCAATCAGTTAAGCAAAGACTTGGTGACACCGAAAGGCTATTCCAACCAATAAAATCCTTGACTAGCCCTCCCAAAACACAGAACTTCTGGCATACTGCGCAGGTAAGTAACCCAACTAATACATCGTCATGGCGCTTTCTTCTCTCGAACCGATCGTAAACCTCGCAAAAAGGCGCGGGTTTATTTATCCGTCAGCAGAAGTCTACGGTGGCACAGGCGGTGTCTACGATCTCGGTCCTCTTGGGGTTGAGCTTGCTAATAACATTAAGCAGGCTTGGTGGCAGCGCTTCGTGCGCGAGCGAGACGATATGGTCGGTCTCGATGCCGCCATTCTTACACCCGCTTCCGTGCTTAAGGCTTCTGGTCACGTCGATAGCTTCTCGGATCCTCTTATCGAGTGTTCAGAGTGTCATATCCGTCTTCGGGCCGATCACTACCTAGAAGAAGACAAAAAAGCCACTTGGCTCCTACGCTTCGCCGAAGAGTCTGCCCGCCAAGCCAAACGAGATCTCACCAAGGCAGATCATAAAGCCGCCGAAGAGGCTGCGCAGAAAGTATTCGATGGTGAAGTGCTCCGCTCTAGCTTAGTTCCAGCCGATCTCTGCTGCCCAAACTGCAAAAAGTATGGCACCTACGGCGAGCCTCGCCAGTTTAACATGATGTTTCAAACTCAACTTGGTGCTGTGGAGGGAGAGGGGAGTACGGTCTACCTTCGTCCAGAAACCGCGCAGGGTATTTTTGTAAACTTTAAGCAGGTGCTGGCAACTGTTCGTCAGAAACTACCATTTGGTATCGCTCAAATTGGTAAGGCCTTTCGCAACGAAATTACCGTAGGTAATTCACTCTTTCGCGTGCGAGAGTTTGAGCAAATGGAAATTGAATACTTCGTCCGCCCTGGGGAAGATGAGGTTATTCACCAAAACTGGATCGACGACGTTGAGGCCTTCCTTACAAAAGATATGGGAATCACTGCTGAGAATCTTCGCCAGTACGAGCACCCTAAAGAAAAGCTCTCTCACTACAGTAAGCGCACCATCGATTTCGAATACCTGTATCCAGGCCTTGGTTTTGCCGAGCTTTACGGTGTAGCCAACCGCACCGACTACGATCTCAAACAGCATCAAGAGTTTTCAGCGCAGGATATGTCCTACTTCGACGAAGAAACTCGCGAAAAAATTATTCCCTACGTTATCGAGCCAAGTGTTGGTGTCGGTCGCCTGATACTCGCCGTGCTTACCGATGCCTACAAAGAATACCCTCAAGGACGTGATGGCCAATCTACCGAGCTTGAAACCGTGCTCCATATTGCACCCAAGCTAGCACCGGTTACGGTGGCGGTACTACCGCTTATGAAAAAAGATGGTCTAGCCGAAAAAGCTCGAGAAATCCACGCCGAGCTCAGAAAGGGTGTAGCTAGTCAGTACGATGAGGGCGGCGCCATTGGTCGTCGCTACCGCCGCCAAGATGAAATCGGTACTCCCTGGTGTGTAACCGTCGATTATCAAACCTTAGAAGATGGCACGGTAACGCTTCGTAATCGCGATAGTATGCAGCAAGAGCGCATGCAGGCTTCGGCACTAGCGCAGTATATCTATCAGCAGCTACACTAATCCTATATGGCTAAGAAATCACAGAGTATTACCCTTTCGGTAAAGTCTCTTGTTACCTATGTAGTCTTGGCGGTTGTGGTGCTTGGTGTGTTCCAGTTTGTACACGCCCGCAAGCAAAATGCGGTTTGGCAGATTCTTTCCTTCCGCGATAACTCTGATCAAAAACGGGCTATCTTCACCCTCGATTACCCTCAGGGTATGACGGCAACGCAGTCTATTTCTAGTACCGGCTTTCCAAATGGGGTAATTCTCAACTCGCATCCCTTCGATTCAACTATCGTTTGTAATTACACGCTTCAGCCAGAATCTACTGCTGGCAAGTCGATTGAGGAGTATGTAAAAAAGGTAAAGCTGCTAGGTACCGGTACCGAGCAAGTTCCCTGGACTCCAGCTCAAGCGGCTACCTTTAGCGGCAAGACAACTTCTCGAAAAGTGGGAGAATACACCGGCTATACACTCATGTCCGATACGGGTGAAAAGCTTAGCGGTGATCTCGTCTTTGGTAAGCAGTATGTGCTTGAGTTCCGCTGTACCGAAAATAACGATACGGCTCATCAGCGAAGGTTTAGCGATAAAATGTACGATCGGCTTCCGGCCTCTACGGTGGAACGGATTGAGCAATCGCTTAAGGATCTATAAGAAGAATCCCCAAAAAAGACCAGGTTCAGTCCTGGTCTTTTTTTGTGTAGTCGTAGTAATGCCTGCAATGTACCAAACATCCCCCGAAACTCCTTGACCTGGAGCAAAATAGCCCCCAGAATGGTTTCAAGTGGTTCGAAGTGGGGCAAAGTGGAGCGCCCATCCGCAAGGACACCACCAGGTATCAGTAACCAACCCCCTCATGTTTATCGGCGAACATCGCCACAATTTGGATGAGAAGGGTCGGGTACAGGTACCAAGCGGATGGCGCTCGAAGTTGGCTGAGGGAGCCGTTGTAACGAAGGGGTTCGACGGCTCGCTCGCGCTTTATCCAATGGCTGTATGGCAAGAAATTGCCACCAAGCTTTCTACATTGCCACAAAGTGATCCAAATACTCGTGCCTATGTTCGTCAAACCCTAGCGGGTGCGATGGATGTAGAACTCGATAAATCTGGACGCATGGTATTGCCGCCGTATTTGCGCCAGTACGCACAACTCACCAAGGGCCTGGTCCTTGCAGGGCTGAACGACCATATTGAAGTATGGGACGCAGCTTCTTGGGAAGCCTATATGACTTCCACAGATGCAAGCAGCGAGGCGCGGGGTGAGGCTCTTACTCAATACGGCATTTAATCTCACTTTTTCATGGCTGCAGCACGTTATACGCGCAATCAGGGATATGTGGTCACTAAGAAACGCGCCGCTTCCAGGGCGACTCTTCGTACTACCACTCGCCGATTTTCTGTTGGTCCTACAGCCGCCCGCTTTGCGGGAATTGCAGTTCTCGGTGTACTGGCCATTATTTTGGCAAACTTTAAGATTTCCGATAGCCGAAGTGTGTACCGCGACTCCACTCTTCACAAGCAGATTAGCAATCAGGAGGCAGAAGTTGAGCGTCTCAACTATGAAGTTGCTCGAGCAAAGTCTATTGAACAGATTCAAAATACACCAATTAAAGATCAGATGGTGCCTATATCAGAAGTGGGGCAGGTTGCTGGCGCCACAACTGATAAGAGCCAATGAGCCAATCGCAGGCCTCGTTTACTCAAAGAATTACCTTTCTCTTCGGAGTTTTCTCGGTTGCTGCCTTTATATTGCTGATTCGTCTATTTCAAATTAGCGTTATTCAGCATCAATCGTTTGTGGCGGAGGCGGATGAGCAGCAAAATGTTGAATATACTGTATTACCTAAGCGAGGTACTATTTATGCTCAAGATTTGGCTTCTGGGAGCTTAGTTAAGGTTGCAGTAAGTAGCGAGCGGTATGCACTCTCGGCTACGCCTCGAAATGTGACTAAAAAAATGAAGGCAGCGTACGCTAAGGCGCTGGCTCCTTTTTCCGATATCAAGGAGGAAGATATCTTGACCCAACTAAACACTGAGGGTTGGTATATGCGACCACTTGCCCACGGCCTAACCTCTGAGCAACTCTCGAGCGTGGCAGAGGCTATTAAAGGAGTAGAGCGAGCGGCCGATCCTAAGTGGAAAGATGTACCAGTAAATCTGGATGCTTCTCAGGGAGCAACTATTTACTACTGGGGTGGGGTCTTTTTTCAGCGTGAATATCAGCGCTCCTACCCGCAAGGAAATACGATGGGTCAGGTACTTGGCTTTGTAAACGACGAGGGTCTTGGAAAGTATGGCATCGAAAGCGAGTTTGATCAGCAACTCAAGGGGCAAACCGGAAAGCTGCGCCTAGAGCAGGATAGTTTGGGAACCTTGCTTCGCTCAACTCAGGCGGTGGAAGGAAGTGATGGGGCTGACTACGAACTTACAATTGATAGAAATATCCAGCATTACGTAGAGCAGGAGCTAGAAAAGCAGGTAAAAGATGGAGAAGCTAAAGGCGGAGTGGCGGTAGTGATGGATGCCCAAACCGGAGGAATCCTAGCGATGGCTAATTACCCTTCCTACGACCCGGCTAAGTTTAGAGAGGTGCCAAGTGCCGAAATTGGGCGATTTACCAATGGAAGTATTAGTACGGTCTGGGAACCAGGAAGTGTCTTTAAGCCGATTGTGATGGCTTCAGCGATCGATCAGGGCTTGGTTACGCCTGATACCAAGCAAGAGTTTGGTGGCTCGGTAAATGTTGGGGGATTTAAGATTGAGACAGCGCTTCGTCGCTCCTATGGCGAAGAAACCATGACCCAAGTGTTGGTAAACTCCGATAACGTCGGAATGGTTTGGGTGGCCAATAAGCTTGGTAACGATACAATGCACGATTACCTGCATAAGTTTGGGATTGGCCAGCTGACCGGCATCGATCTTGCAAACGAAGTAAGTACTGAGCTCCAGCCGGCTAAAACCTGGCGTGATGTAAATCGGGCAACCCTTTCCTTTGGACAAGGTATTTCGGTTACGCCACTACAGCTGATGCAGGCCTACACGGCTATTACCAGCAAAGATGGAACTTTGATTCATCCTCATATTTTGCAGGCAATTATTCACCCCGATGGCCGCCGTGAGGAGATTACCGTTAAAAAAGGTGACCAAGTGCTGAAGCCAGAAACGGCGGCTCAGCTACGAGAAATGCTTAAGGCAGTGGTTGAGAAAGCTGAGGGTCCGGCTAAAGTGGCAGGCTACGGTATCGCCGGGAAAACTGGTACAGCGCAGGTTCCAGACCTGGTAAATGGAGGGTATTTGCAGGACCAATATAACCACACCATGATTGGTTTTGCCCCTGCCTCTAACCCGCGCTACATTCTTTTGACCAAGATTGAACAGCCAAATCTAGCGAAGGTAGGAACCTTTGCGGTTGGAACGGCGGTTCCTCTCTTTGGGCGCATTTCAAGGTTTCTGATACAGTATTTGCAGATACCTCCAACCCCGTAACGAACCATTTGTATGGGCCTGAGATCTTTTGTTCTTGATGCACTGTGGGAAGGAGCGCTGGCTCGGGTAAACCGAGAGCGCCCTGTTGTAGTTGCGATCACAGGAACCATCGGAAAAACTTCTGTAAAAGAGCTAGTGGCCGAAGTGCTCAAACTTACCGGCAAGCCAGTATTCAAAACGCCAGGAAACTTGAATACCAATAGTGGAGTTCCTCTGGCCTTGTTAGGCTATATCGAGCCGCCAAGTAGCGCGCTTGGCTGGCTAGGTGCTGCACTCAAGGCGCTTACTCCACCTAAAACAAAGGGGTTTAAGGCCGGGGTGCGCCCGTATTTTGTGCTGGAGTACTCCTCAGATGCCACTGGCGATATCCCGTATTTGGTTGGGAAAATAGCTCCAGATATTTCCATTGTTACTGCCATTACCCCTGCGCATATGCAAGGATACGCAAACTTTGATGAGCTTCGTCAGGAAAAGCTTAGTATTTTTGCTGGTCTTCAGCCCGGCGGATTGGCCTTGGTAAATGCCGATGATCCCGAGCAATCGGTTTTACCTCTATCACCCCATGCGGCAGGCTATACTTCGCTTCGCTATGGTTTACGGGAGCGTAACGATCAATCCGTTTGGGCGACTAATCTTGCCCTTACGGCTCAAGGCTTGGCTTGCACATTACACTATAAAAAAGATGGTAAGGAGCAATCACTCCCTCTTACTACGCAGCTACTGAGTGAGCCTCAGTTATCTGGCGTATTAGCTGCCGCTCTTGTTGCACTGCACCAAGGGGTAGAGCTCGCTGCACTTAAGGAGTGTCTAGAAAGCTACGTACTGCCTCCTGGGCGCGGCCGCCTTCTTCAGGGTGTACGAGATATTACTATTATTGATGAGACTTATAATGCATCTCCGGCATCCGTGGTTTCTGCGCTCAATTCACTCAAAGAATTAGGGGCCAGTCTTAAACGAAGGCGGGTTGCCGTACTTGGCCGAATGAATGAGCTGGGCGATACGGCAGAGCAGTATCACTTAGAAATTGCTGCCGCTGCCGCAACCGCCTGTGATGCTGTAGTATTTGTTGGGCAGTACGCAGATCTCATGCGAGAAAAGGCAGTCGCTTCTGGTATGAAGCCAGAAAGCATTACCGTATTCTCGGATACAAAATCTGTGTGCGATAAAGCCGAGCAAGTAACCCGCAAGGGCGATATTGTCTTAGTAAAGGGCTCGCAAAACGGTGTTCGGCTCGAGCAATTTGTAAAGCGTATTATGCTACATCCAGAGCTTGCTTCCAAGCTCTTGGTCAGGCAAACGGCGCGTTGGAAATAACTATTTTCTTGTATGGCATTACTCACTATTTCTGTAAGCGATCTTACGCAGGTTCTTCTCTCCACCACGGCAGCTTTTGTGGTGGCTATGATTGCGGCTCCGCTTCTCACTAATTTCTTATATAAAAACAAGGTCGGTAAGCATCTTCGCCAGACCGGAATCGATGGCAAGGCAGCGCCAATATTCTCGGAGCTTCACAAAAATAAGGCTGGCACTCCTGTTATGGGCGGTCTTCTATTCTGGGTTACCACCCTTGTCTTTACCCTTCTTTTTAATCTCACTCGCGAGCAAACCTGGCTCCCAGCCTTTACCTTGGCCGCGGCTGGTATTATTGGTGGTGTAGACGATTTAATGAATGCCTACGGTATTGGTCCAAACAATGGCTCACTCCCGCTCAGGGTTCGCTTCTGGATTTATCTTGCAGTAGCCCTGGTGGGTGCGTGGTGGTTTTACGCAAAACTTGATCACGATTCCTTCTTTATTCCAATCCTTAACAAAGATGTGCATGTTGGTTTTTGGTATGTTCCATTATTTGTAGGAACGGTAATCTGGACCGCCTTTAGTATGAATCAAACCGATGGCCTCGATGGCTTGGCGGGGGGCGTTTCTGGCTTTGCCTGTTTTGTACTAATGATGATTGCTTTATTCCAGGGGCAGACGCAGCTCGCCATTTTCTGCGCCACTCTTCTTGGCTCTCTTCTTGCGTTCTTATGGTTTAATATCAACCCAGCCCGCTTCTTTATGGGTGATACCGGAAGTATGGCCCTTGGTATGGTGATTCCGATTATTGCCTTCCTTACCAATAGCGTATTAGTACTGCCGCTTATTCTCATCATCCCCTACGTAGAAGGCATCACTACCCTCATTCAGATCTTTAGTAAGAAAGTGTTTAAGCGAAAAGTGTTTAAGGTTGCTCCGATTCACCACCACTTCGAGGCAATTGGCTGGCCAGAAACTAAGGTTACGATGCGGTTTTGGGTTATTAATGCCATCGGAGCTTCTCTCGGATTCGCCCTCATGTTGGTAGGTAGTTAATCAATACTGATGCAGTCTTCTCTTTCTCTCGAATGGCTAGCAAACAACAAGGTTGTCCTGCTTGGTCTTGGGGCGAATAATCGTCATTTAGCAGCGTGGCTTGCAAAAAAGAGGATTCTTTTTACCGTTCGAGACGAGAAGATTGAAGCGAAAGAAAGTTTTCTAGCCGAGTTTCCTGAGGCAGAAATGTACATTACCTGGGAGATTTCAAAAAATATTCTCAAAAAGCTTGAAGATTTTGCGGCGGTATTTAGGACTCCTTCCATTAAGGTGCTCTCTCCCGAGCTGGTAAAGTACGCCAAGAAGGGCGGGATTGTATGGTCCCAAACCAAGCTTTTTTTCGATCTCTGTCCAGCGAAAATGGTGGGAGTAACCGGCACAAATGGTAAGGGGACTACCTCTACGCTATTGGCTAAGCTACTAAATGCTGGTTACAAACAGGGAAAAGTATACTTGGGTGGAAATATCGGACTCGATCCCTTTGCTTTTTTGGACGAATTAACCGAGAAGGATATTGTCATTTTGGAGCTTTCTAGTTTTCAGCTACACGATCTTCATACGTCTCCCCAAGTAGCGATTCTCCTATCGCTCACCCCTGATCACCTCGATCACCACGCAAGCCTCGAGGAATACTATCAAGCAAAGGCTTCAATCTTTTCTCATCAAAAAGAAGGAGACTTTGCCGTGGTGCATGCGGCGAATGAAATCGCTTATAAACTCTCGGCGCAGGCAGGTGGAGATGTTTGCTATTACCGAAAAGATGCTCCTAAAAAGAACTCTTCTTGGGTAGAAAAAATTGAAGAGAGAGAGGTACTCTTTTTGCACACTGGAGATGATTTTGAATCACTCGATATCACCGAGCGAAAACTGGTTGGCGTACATAACTTAGAGAATATTATTCCTGCTGCAATTGTGGCTTCTCGGTTAGGAGTTCCTCCGAAAATAATTCAGCAAGTAATCACCGAGTTTGTCGGACTCCCACATCGTCTCCAGTTTATTGGTACATTTTCTGGAGCTTCATTTTACGACGACAGCATCGCTACTGGACCAGACTCCGCTATGGCAGCACTCAGGTGCTTTGAAGGAAAAAGGCTACATCTTATCGCTGGCGGTAGTGATAAGGGGTACGATCTAACTGAAGTTGCCAAGCTTATGGTAAAAAGCTCGGCTACTATTTCGCTACTGCCTGGCCCAGCTTCAGTGCGCTTTAAGCCACTCATCCTACGGGCAAAGAAAGAGCAAAAAAGCGATTGTATTCTTATCGAGCACTCTGAGCCCCGGTTTGATCAAGCGCTAAGTGGGATTCAACCGCATCTGCAGGAAGGAGACATTGTTCTACTTGCTCCTTCGGCTACCAGTTTTACCGGCTTTACGAGCTATAAAGATAGAGGAGAGCAGTTTACTAAGGCGGTAACCGAGCGCTATGGCAGCTAGCTACCAAATGCCCGGTAAGAGTGATAGGGTCCTTGGTCTTACCGTTTTTGGCCTAGTACTTTTTGGTATCGTTGCGGTTTATTCAGCCTCTTCGGTGGTTGCAGCCCTTCCTCCTTTTAATAACCCCACCCTCTTTGTAACTCGCCAGGTACTGTATGCGGGCCTTGGTATTGTGGGGATGATGGTTGCGGCTGGCATCGATTATAAAACCTGGCAGCGAAACGCCGGCTGGATGCTTATTCTTACATTTGCTCTTCTGTGTAGTGTTTTCTTCTTTTCGCGCGGAGAAATTAATGGTGCTCACCGCTGGATTAACTTAGGCCCCATTAATTTTCAGCCCTCAGAGCTGGCTAAGTTTACCCTTATTGCCTACACCTCGGCGTGGCTGGTAAAGCAGCGCGATCATATCGGCACTCTTTCCGTTTTTGGGGTTTTCTTGGCAATTTTGGCTCTTATTTCTGCCTTAATGCTTGCCCAACCCGATTTTGGAACCTTAGTAATTCTGCTGGTTCCCGCCATTGCTGTGTACCTGGTGGCGGGTATGAACTGGAAGCAGATGATCTTTGGCTTGGTACTTGCAGCGGTTGCCCTTGGTGGTATTGCCATTGCCGCCCCATACCGATTGGAGCGGGTTACCACTTTCTTGCACCCAGAAAAAGATACCACTGGAGCTGCGTATCACGTAAAGAATATCGAGATTGCAGTGGGGACCGGCGGGGTAACTGGTCTTGGGTTTGGCAATAGCAAACAAAAGCGGCGCTTCTTGCCTGAGCCATATACCGATTCAATCTTTGCCGTAATTACGGAAGAACTTGGGTTTATTCGGGCCACCTTACTTGCCGCCGTACTGATTTTTGTTGCCTGCAGAGGTTTGCTTATTGCTTACGCAGTGGACGAACCCTTCGGAAAACTAATGGCGGTGGGCATCTCGGTTTGGTTTGGGTTTCAAACTATTATGAACCTAGCCGCTATGCTGCACTTAGTGCCGCTGGTTGGGGTGCCATTACCGTTCATTAGCTACGGTGGCACTAATTTAGTTATTTCTCTTTCGGCTGTCGGGGTGCTGCTGAATATCTCTAAGGTGAGGCGAGAAGGTGTTGAGCCTTCCTTTATGCCTAATGTACGAAAACTCATTCCTACTCGTAAGAAAAAGCGATGAAAACCGCAAGACGTTTGCTCTTTGTCGGTGGGGGAACGGTCGGGCACATTGCCCCGCTGGTTGCGGTGGTGCAGGCTATGCACGAGCAGGATGCCTCGGCACAGCTGTATTACGCGGGTAGCGCAGCGGATTGTGCGTCCAATGCGCTTGATCCCGTCCGGCCATATATTCAGCTAGTAAAAGTTCCAGCCGGTAAGTTGCACCGTCACCTTACCTGGAAGCAAGTGGGGGAAACTGGGCGCATTCTTGGTGGGTTGGTGGTTGCGCTTTGGCTGCTGATTACTATCCGGCCTACCCAGCTCTTTCTTAAGGGGGGAGCGGCATCGGTTCCTTTTGCTCTCTGGGGTGGCCTTTTGCGGATTCCTATTATTACTCATGAGACCGATGTTGCCGCCGGCCTTGCTAATAAGATTTCGGCCAAGGTTGCTAAGATTATCTGCACCGCCTTCCCAATTTCATTTTATGCCGATCTCCCAAGCGAGCGAGCTATATATACTGGGCAGCCAGTGCGAGACTTTTTTTACGAAAAAAGAACCGATTGGCCGCTGGAGGGAGAGTTTGAGCGTGATCCTACTCTTCCCCTACTTGTTGTAACTGGTGGAAGCCAAGGTGCGCGTACATTGAACCAAATAGTGGCCGATGCTTTGCCTTCGCTCCTAGGTAAAATGCAGGTAGTGGTGCAGACCGGCAAGCTTGATTATGCCGGTATGGGTGAGCGGGTTGCAGGGCTACCTAAGGCGCTTCGGCAAAACCTGTATATAGCGCCATTTGTTACTGGCGAAATCTTGGCTGCGCTTTTTACACAGGCCGATGTTGTTATTACCCGCAGCGGCGGAACTATTTTTGAACTTGCCGCCAGCAAATCGGCCAGTATTCTGATTCCGCTACCAACGGCTGCGCAAGATCATCAACGAAAAAACGCACGTCAACTCGAAAAAGTAGGAGCGGCTATTGTGCTCCAGCAATCGGGTCTTACCGGAGAAATGCTGCGCGAGGCAGTGGAACTTATTTTGGAAGATGCCGAACTTCGGGATGGGCTCACCGAAAAGATTGCTCAATTTGCTAAGTCTGATGCGGCAAGGCAGGTGGCTAAGCAGTTGCTTTCGTAGGCGGCTACTTCCGGTTATAACTAGTGCATGTACCGCTTCCCATCATCACCTAACCCGCACCTGTATTTGCTTGGCATTGGCGGTGTGGGAATGGTTTGGCTAGCCGATTATGCGCTGGCTCAAGGGTGGAAAGTTTCTGGGGTTGATACCGGTGGCACAACCGTTACTACGAAGCGGCTAGAAGATGCCGGCGCCACCATCCACTATACCTGTAGTCCCGAGCTAATCCCTGCCGATGTTACCGAGTCGGTAATGAGTTCTGCCATTACGCCAACCTCTGCTTTGTACGGCGAATATCAGGCCCTGGTAGGGCGGGGGATTGTTCCGGTAAAGCGTGCGGTAGCAACGGGTGCGCTTACCCGAAGGTACCGTACCATTGCGGTTGCTGGCACCCACGGAAAAACCACTACCACCGCCATGATTGGCTGGATTTTTACTGTTGCCGGGCTCGATCCTACGGTTTTTGTAGGAGGATCAATTAAGGCTTGGAATGGTGCTACTAAGATTGGCAAAAGCCGCCTCCTTATTTTAGAGGCGGATGAGTTTGATAGAAGCTTTCATCAGTTTAGGGCTGAGGCTGCGGTCCTGCTAAACCTAGAGGCTGATCATCTGGAATGTTACCCCGGCGGCGTACCCGAGATTGAACACAGTTTTAAGCGTTTTCTTCGCAATCTTCCTCACCGAAAAGGGCTGGTAGTGGCGTACGGAAAGTCGCCAAGTTTACGCAGGGTAGTAAAGGGCTTTTCGTACAAGTTGCGCTGGTACTCGGCTGATACTTTGTGGGTTGGGTTGCCTAAAAACTTGGCAGGGAATCATGTTCGGCTTAATGCTACAGCTGCGGCGCGAGTGGCACACGAATATGGCATTTCTAATGCCATTATTAAGAAGGCCCTAGCCACTTTTCCGGGGGTAGATAGGCGGATGGAAGAGATGGGAGAGCTAGGCGCCTGCCGCTGGATTGATGACTATGCACACCACCCAACCGAGGTGGCGGCAACCTTGCAGGTACTTGCGGAACGGGCAAGTGGCGAGCGGAAAGTGGTGGTGTTTCAGCCTCATCAGCTTACTCGAACCAAGTTACTGCTGGAGCAGTTTAGTCGTTGCTTCGATTCCAACCCGCCCGATGAGCTTATTTTGGCCCCTATCTTTACGGTGCCTGGTCGTGAGCAAGGAATAGAGGTCTCAAGTGGCGATATTGCTGCCGGCATTGCCCGCAAAGCCCCGAAAGGGATGAGGGTTTCGGTGGCCGAGTCTGATACTCAGCTTTTGCAGATGATTGAGGTGGCAACAATCCAGCCTGGAATCCTGCTTAGTATGTCGGCTGGAGATTTGCGATCTAAACTTCAGGACTATGCAGGGAAGTAGTCTTACCACGATTAAGATTGGCGGTGTGGTTCCTTCTTTTGAAAGTGGAAGATTAGATGAGATCCTACCGAAACTCGCAGGTCTTTCTCCACAAGAAATACGGGTTATTGGAGGAGGTAGCAACCTGGCTCTTCCTGATGGCGATTTAGTTCCTCGCCTCTTTAAGTTGCAAGGCGGGGGAATTGAGCTGGCTGATGAAGCTCTTTCGGGTAGGTTCGCGAACCGCGCAACTCAGGTTGAAGAGGCGCGGTATTTGGCTGAGAATAAAGAAGGAGTGCTTGCGCTTTCAGAGAGCGAGCAGCTGGCGCACAATCTCGCAGCCATTCAGGGTCAGGTATATATAGTGGCCGATGCCGGTGTCCCTTGGGCCGCCCTTGTCGCCAAAAGTTTGCAGATGGGCCTTGCAGGGCTCCAATGGTATGCACGCATTCCCTGCCAGGTTGGTGGTGCGGTATATAATAATATCCATGGCGAAAAGCACTTATTAAGCGAGGTGGTAGCAGCGGTAGAAGTCTTTAATGTTACTAGTGCCACAACCTACTGGATTCCCGCTTCCGAACTTGCCTTTGGCTACGATACCAGCGCACTCCAAGGAAAACCCTGGCTTATTACCCGAGTACTATTTGCCCTTACCCCGGCGCCTACGCCGCTACTAGAGCAGGCAAAAAGCCTGTATCAAACCTGGACCAGCGCCAAGGTTAAGGCCCAACCTGCGGGGGCTAACTGCGGGTCAGTGTTTCAAAATCTTACTTCAGACCAGATTCAACACCTCCCTACTTCATATACAGCGGCGGGTTGGTTTTTGGACCAAGTAGGGGCCAAAAGCGAGCGAGAAGGAGACTTAGTAGTGAGCGATTTACACGCTAATTTTATTACCAATACCGGAGAAGCTACTCAGGCCCAGTTACTAACGCTTATCGAGCGTTTGCGGCTTCGTGTGCATCAAGAGTTTGGAGTTACGCTTCATCCCGAGGTATATGCCTGGGATGAGTACGGTAATGCACGGCCATGGCAGAACTTGTAACCGAGCTCCTTAAGCGGGTTGCCCGAGTAGAAAGTGCCTATTCGCTCCAAGGTCTTTCTCCCCTAACCTGTGGGGGTACGGCCGATTATTTTACCGAAGCTAACGATGTAATCGAGCTTGCTACTGCGGTAAAAGCGGCACTCGATCTTAGTATTCCCTACATCGTGCTGGGGCAGGGCAGATCAACCTTATTTGCTGATGGCGGCTTCCCTGGCTTGGTAATCGCTAATCACTCCAGTAACTTTACAATGGCTACCGATAAAAGCCAGGTGGTAGTTGATAGCGGCCTTTCGCTGGATCGGCTGATTACTGCAACTGCCAGTAGGGGTTTTGGTGGTCTTACTCAGTTTCATGGACAAGGCGGAAGTATTGGCGCAGCGCTTCTTTCTGATATGACGATTGCCGGACAATCGCTGCGTTCATTTGTGCGCTACGTTACCGTGCTCCAGCCGCCACTTCGCTTAGACCGCGAGGCTACGGTAAACCGTTACAAAGTAGATTGGTTCTACGATAAACCGCAGGGAGAGGGCTCGCGCTTGGCGAGGGCACAAGAATCTCGCGAACTAGGCGCCAGTGGGGCGGTGCTGCTTACGGCGGTGCTGCAGCTTACCTCTTTGCGTAGTGAAATGCTCCATGCTCAAGTAAAAAAGTTTGGCTCGGCCTTGGCGAGACCACTTGATGGTTTTGGTCCCTTGTTTTCTATTCCGGAAGGCCTGCGTCTCGAAGAATTGTATAAAGCTGCTGCCATTCAAAAGCTACGATTAGGGGCGGTCAAAATCCACCCTAAAGATCCAAATTACTTACTACCGGTTGGGGCGTATCGAACAAGTGGGCAGGTGGATGAGGCGATTCGAGAAATTGCCTTTCAGGTGTATGAGAAAACAGGGGTGCAGCTAGAAACGATATTTTCTCGTTCTGGTCCGTGGTAAACTAGGGGTTGATGTTACATATTTCAGATCGAAGATCAAAAAAGACCATCCGTGCCACTCGCCGAATGCCCAAGATTTATGGCACCGAGCGAAGGCGGAGTTTTGATTTTCGTCCTCTGTTTATTGGGCTTCGGGTCGGTCTATTTTTAGCTATTCCAGCCGTGCTCATTACCTTAATCGCTGTTCACCCCGCCCTTAGAGTGCGCCAGGTAGAGGTGCAGGCGGGCTCGCTGGTTCCGGCCGAGGTTATTGCGCAAGCTATTCCCAAGGGAGGGCACTTCTTTAGTTTGCAGCGCGACCAAATTACCCAACAAATCTTAGAAGATCATCCAGAAATCTCGGATATTCAAATTGTTGAGCATGTACCTAGTAAGGTGGTGGTGAGTGTTGCCGAATACCAGCCGGTAATCAGCTGGGTAAGCGGAGATTTTGTTAGTTTACTTACCGAAGATGGGGTGGTTATTCATCAGATTACTCGGAGTGCAGCGTTACAGCCTGCCACCGAAGAAGAAAAGAAAATCGCGGCTCTTCCTCGGGTGTACGATCCTAAATCGGTTCCCGTAAAGTTAGTTTCTCGCATTGGCGGACCGCAGTTTGTACAAAGCGTACTTACCGTTACCAAAGAATTGGCGGTGGCAATTCCTACCTATGAAATTGATCATCTTGAGCTGGGCGATACCAGTTACGATTTAGTATTAGTGGCAAAATCTGGGCAGCGGGTACTTATGGATACCGAATCGGACGCTGGCGTACAGGTACGTAACTTGGCGCGCTTGGTACAGCAGGGAAAAACCGATGGTGCCAAAAGCGTAGACTTACGGGTAGATCGCTGGGCCTATGTGCGCTAAACGGACGGCCGAAAGTATTATGACGCAGCTCTTAGAGCAGCGAGGAATTGAGGATGGTGAAGGGTTTTTGCATCCAGATTTTACTCGTGATGTGCATTCTGCGGCCTTATTGCCCGATGCGCTGCTTGCGGCCGAGCGCATTGTACTAGCTAAAGAAAAGGGGGAGAGGATCGTGGTCTTTGGTGATTACGATGCCGACGGTATTCCTGCCACTGCCTGCATGCTCCGCGTTTTACGCCATCTTGGGTTTAAAGATGTGCATGGAGTAATCCCGAAGCGAAGTGATGGCTACGGCCTAACCGAAGGATCGGTGGCTAAGATTTTGGCGCTTAAGCCTGGCTTGGTGATTACCCTCGACAACGGAACGGTTTCTCCCAAAGAAGTGGCCGAGCTAAACGCGGCTGGCTGCGAGGTAATTATTATTGATCACCACGAGCCGGATGCAGAGCGTGTGCCGGCCGCCTTTGCCTTGGTTAACCCGAAGCGCGAAGGTAGCGAGTATCCGTTTAAGGAATTGTGCGCGGCCGCCCTTACGTGGAAGGTATGTTGGTTGGTTGCCGAAAAGCTCGGGGTAGATACGGCATTCTTAAAGTGGGAGCTGGATCTTGTAGCGTTAGCTACTATTGCCGACATGGTTCCTCTCGTGGGGGAAAATAGGGCCTTGGCCCACTTTGGCATGTTGGTGATGCGGAAGTCGCATAACCGAGGGTTACAGGCCTTGGCCCAAGCGGCTGGGGTTTCGTTGGCTACTCTTTCGGCTGGACAAGTTGGCTTCCAATTAGGGCCTCGCATTAACGCCCCATCGCGGATGCACTCCGAAGAAGTGAACGGCCGCAATATTCCTCTAGCGGTACTTGTGGCCGAAGAGGGGGATGAGGTGTTGCTTGGTTGGGCGCAATACATGAGCCAGCACAATCAGGCACGGCAGTCGCTACTCGATCTAACCGTACAAGAGGCCTTGCTGCAGGTAGAAGTTGGCCAGACCGAGCGCCATGCCTTGGTCGTGTATGCGCCGCACTGGTCGAGTGGGGTAATTGGCTTGGTGGCCAGCCGTTTGCTTGAGAAATATGCTCGCCCGGTGGTGGTACTAGCTAAAGAGGGGGATGAGATTAAAGGCTCGGTGCGCAGTGTGGATTCGATTCATGCCGTTTCCTTGATGGCTTCGGGTGCATCGTATTTAGCTCGGTATGGCGGGCACACTAAAGCGGGCGGTCTCACCTTATCTGGCGAGGCTGCGGTTGAGGAGTTTCAGACGACACTATGGGAGTGGTCGGCGGAGCAGGGGGTAAGCTTGGAGGAGTTGCAGGCTAGCTCGCGCAAGAAAGCTGATATGCCGCTTGAGCTTGGCGAGATAGATCTGGTCTTGGCCAAAGAGCTAGAGTTACTCGAGCCGTTTGGGATTGGCTTTCCCGGGCCTGTGTTTGAGGTTTCGGGAATGGTGCGTAAGCTACGCACGATGGGAGCTACGGGGCAGCATTTAGGCGGAGTACTGGAAGATTTTTCTGGGGCTAGTAAGAAGTTTGTGGCCTTTAATACTTCCCAGCCTGACCTAGAAGATGGTGATACGGTGAAGGTGCTGGCCCAGGTAAGTGCCGAAGTCTGGCAGGGCTCGGAGTATGTGCAGCTTAGGGTGGTGCGGTTTGTGTAGCTATTCAAAAATCTGGTCATTTTGCATAATCGACAGTCTAAGGCTTTGCGGCTAGGCTACGTATATGGCTAAAGCGCGATCAGTATTTGTCTGTGAGTCTTGCGGCGAAGAATACCTGCAGTGGCAGGGGCTTTGCTCTACGTGCAACCAATGGAACACCATCAAAGAAGTCTACGGCGTCTCCCCTTCGGCTAAGGGTGCGGCTAGTTATTCGGGTTCTATCTCGGCCGAGCGCGTTTCGCTTAATACCGTCATTGGCACCCAAACCGAGCGTCGCCCTACCGGTTTTGCCGAGTTCGATAGAGTCTTGGGCGGCGGGTTAGTTGCGGGCAGCGTGCTGCTTATTGGTGGCGAGCCAGGAGTTGGTAAAAGTACTCTGTTGCTTCAGTTAGTACAAAAGCTAGCCGCTACGGCCGAGCGCCCGGTACTGTACGTAAGTGGAGAAGAGTCTCCCTCTCAAATTAAGCTTCGGGCCGAGCGCCTGGGGTTGTCGGGAGAGGGTGTAGAGATTCTACCTGCAGTAGATGTGGTTCAGGTAGAAAAAGTCGCCCGCGAGCTTAAGCCGCAGTTACTGGTGATCGATTCTATCCAAACCATGCACGATCCCGCTTTCCCTTCGACTCCCGGAAGCCTCGTACAAGTACGAGAAACTGCTCTTCGCTTACAGCGCTTGGCCAAAACCGAGCTTCTTACCACTATCTTTGTCGGTCACCTCACTAAAGATGGTACGGTAGCTGGCCCGCGCACGCTCGAGCATATGGTAGATGTGGTTATGTACCTAGAGGGCGATCCTCAGCATCAGTTACGCGTTATGCGCGCGGTTAAAAACCGCTTTGGCGATGTTGCCGAGTCGGGCCTCTTTGCGATGGGAGATAAGGGCCTTAAAGAAGTATCCAACCCTGGCAGCTTCTTACTTTCTGAGCGCTTGCAGGCACCGGGATCAGTGCTTACCGCCGTACTCGAGGGGAGTCGCCCTGTAATGATCGAGATCCAAGCTCTTACTACTAATAGTCCGTACGGCTCTCCCAGGCGTACTGCCTCGGGGTTTGATCTCAATCGCCTCCATCTGCTTATTGCTGTACTGCAAAAACACGCTCGCCTGCCGCTTGCCGACCAAGACGTGTATTTAAATGTAGTTGGGGGCCTTAAGGTAAAAGATCCAGCGGTGGATGCTGCTGTTTGTCTGGCGATTGCTTCGAGCGTAAGCGGTAATATAGTTCCCGAAAAGCTATGCGTGTTTGGAGAAGTGGGGCTAGCTGGAGAGATTCGCTCCGTAGCAGGGCAAAGCCGAAGGATTAAAGATGTAGAGAAGCTGGGGTATCAAGTAGCTCCGAGCGTAAAGCGGGTGAGTGAATTGCTGCAGGTGCTGTAATTAATGATAAACTCCCCGGACTCACGTCCGTGGTTTCCTCTAAATTAAAAAACGCCCCCGCGGGATGCGTAGGGCGTTTTTACTTTCGATGTTGGTGCCGGTCAGGGCTTTTGTAGGTTGATAAGGCGCGGCTTATGGGTGCCGCCGTCGGTGATAAGAATAATCTCTGAGCCGACATTGAGGTCGGTAATCTCATCAGGGTTCTCAAGGTCCTGAGTGGTAAAGTCGTAGACGTCGCCCTCCTTCGTTTTTGACGAGAAGACAGTGACTAATTCATTCTCAAGCCCGCGGTAAGTTCCGGTGACGGTAAAGATCCTGCGGTCGATGCCGAGAAGCTCTGCACTTTCCATTTTAGGGATGAAGATCTTAAAGTAGATTCCAGCCCCAAGGATTACTGCCGGAAGTATACCAATCCAGGCAATAGCCTGGACGAGCTTCTTGCGAGACAGTAGGAGGGATGCGACTCCCGCAACGGGGAGAAAAGCAACAAGCATACCTGCCAGCCACCAGGTCCACTTTGTTCCACAGATTCCCCGGTCCGAGAACCAAGGAATGAAGCTGCCGTGCCGAGCGGCGAACTCCAGAGCGGCGATAAGCAAGGCGAATCCGGCGATGCCAAGAGCGATGTTACGTTTCATTTCAAGTTCCTTTCAAGGTGCAATGCCGGGCTTATCCCGCCGGCGAGGAGTTTTTGGGATATCGGTAGGTGGGTTGCACCTCCGCAGTAAGGGCTGGGGTCAGTCGCTACTGTGGAGGCACATCCGAACTAATCGATAACGGGGTTTTATACAGCAAAACGCCCAATTTGT
>JAYUZR010000020.1:0-65663 GCA_043751595.1 Candidatus Berkelbacteria bacterium | reverse complement strand
CTTTTACCGCAACTTTAGCCGCACTGGCACCTTCTTTTCCGGAAGAATCGGCGATGCGAACCGTCACATAATAGGTGCCTACGCTTAACCCGCTTACCGGAATATCGATACTACTGGCTGTTTTGGGAGCGATAGAAACACTAGCAACTCTACTTCCTGCATCGGTAGGATCTGCGGTGGTACTAAGATAGACAAACGCCTGAGAAGCAGAAGCTTCGTTCGGATTGGTCCAAATTACCTTGATTGGAACATTGGTAGTTTTATTTCCGTTATTGGCGGCTAAGTTGCTTACGCCAGAATTGCCAGAAACGCCGGTTTCGTAGTAGATGGTGCGCTTAACGGCAGTCTGGAGGCCATCAACATTAATTGCAATCAGCTCGATAACGTTAGCGCCAGGGTTTAGGCGATCAATTCCAATACCGTACTCCCAAGGAGCATCTTCCTTGCCGGTTACGGCAACGCCATTGATGTTAACTTTGGTGGTTTTAATCTCGCGTGCGCCAGAAATATCGGCCTTTAGCGTAAAATTGCCCTGAACATACCCATTTTCTGCCGGGTAGGTAATGCTTACCTTGGGTGCATTTTCAGCAACAAAGGCTGTGTCTTTCTCGGTAGGGGGCTGTTTAATAAGATTAGAAGCAGCAAGCCAAGCCTGAACCGGATTCTCCCAGTTGGGGTCGCTCGGGCGCTCGCCAGTTACCTTAAGGAAGGTCTGCTCATCAATTTGATCAGCTGGGGTGAGATCGGTGGCCAGTTTCCCGGTAGAGCGAACAACCTTAACCTTATAGTGAGAAGAATCGGTGTCTTTTGGAATCTGCCAAGGAGCTAGCCACTCGGTTACTCGGTCTCCCTCGGGGGTGACATCGGTAGCTAACTTCCCTGACCATTTATCAAGGGTAATTTGCTTCATACTCGGCGGCGGACTCATGAACTGCTGAACGGCCTTACCTTTGTGGTACTCGGTCATAAACTTATTCCAGATAGGAGCGGCCACAACCGACCCATCGGCGCCTTTGGTCATCACCTTGTTGTTATCGTTATTACCCACCCAAACAGCGGTAATAATCTGTGGAGTGAATCCTACCGTCCAGGCATCGCGGTTGTTCTCGGTGGTACCAGTTTTAGCGGCTACTGGGCGATCGGGTAGGGTAAGGAAGTTTCGCTGGCCAAAAACGTAGGCACGAGCATTATTGTCGCTCATGATACTGGTAACTTGGTAGGCAACTTCTGGCTCAAGGGCCTTACTTGGCTGATTGGCGGCAAAGTCTTTAATGGTCTGCGTGCCCTTGGTAATTTTTAGAATCGGACGCACCTCTGAGCGCATGCCACCATTAGCAACGGCGGTATAGGCTCCAGCAAGCTCTACCTGACGCACTTCTCCAGCACCAAGACCGATAGAAAGGCCGTAATCGTTAGCAGTACCGGTAAAGGTGGTAATACCTAGGCCGCGGGCAATGCTTAAGAAGTTATCGATTCCTCCTAGGGCCAGGTTTTTGAGGGTAGGAATGTTTAACGATCCGGCTAGCGCAGAGCGGTTGCTAATGGGCCCACGGAACTTGCCGTCGTAATCGTTTGGTTTATAGCCTCCACCAAAATCGGTTTGCACATCAAAGGTGGTACTACCGGGATTCATCTTAGTTTGAGCTGTCGGGCTAAACGCACTGGCATATACCAATGGCTTAATAGAAGAACCAGGCTGTAGCGGGGCGTTGGCGAAATTATTGTTACCAGATTTACTCTTTTCGTAGTCGATACTTCCAACCATCGCCAAGACTTCTCCAGTTTTAGGATCGATGGCGGTAAGTGAGGCATTGGTTCCATTGTATTTAGCGATGGTACCGGGACCCATATCGGCCAAAATCTTTTCAGCCATGCGCTGGGTGGGCAGATCGAGCGAGGTAATAACGGTGAACCCTTCGGTATCGAGGCGTTTTTCTGCATCAACCGGGTCTCCGCCAAGTTGCTCGATTAGTTTTTGGCGAACATAAAACACAAAATGAGGAGCGGTAAGATTTGAACTAGCAGAAAAGGCAGGACTTTCTTTGTTGGGAGTGGCTTTTTTGGCTTCGTCGGCTTCGGCTTGAGTAATGGCGCCGGTGGTTACCATTCGGCTAAGCACATAGTTTTTTCGATCAAAAAGATCGTCGAGATTACTTCCGTACGGAGAGTAGTAACTTGGAGCCTGAGGAATAGCAGCTAAGACGGCAGCCTCACTAAGGGTTACATCGCTCGCGTGCTTATTGAAAAAGGTTTCTGAAGCGGTTTCTACACCGTAAATATTGCCACCGTAACTAATCTCGTTGAGGTAGCCGGTAAGAATATCGTTTTTAGGGTAGTTAAGCTCAATCTCAATCGCCAAAATAAGCTCACGCAACTTACGATCCAGGCTATGATCGTCGGTAAGAAGGGCGTTCTTAATGTATTGCTGAGTAAGGGTAGATCCGCCACCTTCTGCACGATTAAACCCTGGCACTACGCGGGCAAGTACTGAGCGTAAAATACCCTTTGGGCTAAAGCCGTGGTGGTTATAAAAATCTGCGTCTTCGGTGGCGACTACTGCCTTAGTAATAAATGGACTAATTTTTGCATAGGTAGTAATCGTGCGATTTTCATCTCCGTGGAAGTCGTAGAGCTTAGTTCCGTTACGATCGTAAATCTGGGTAGATTGATCGACGGTGCGCTCGGTAATTTTACGAGGATTTGGCAGCTGCGGCGCGTAGTAACCAAAGGCAAGAGCTCCGCCAAGAATGAGGAGAGCAAAGAAAATACCAAAGCCAAGGAGAATGCGACGCCATAACGGGCGCTTTGGCTTGAGTATTTTACCTGCCGGAAGTGGACGATTACCTTTAGGAGAAAGTTTCTTTTTTTTGAACTTACTAAAGAAAGAAGTCTTGGGAGCGGGAAGTGCCATACCTACCTTGGCGGATGTTGCCTTCTTTTTAGCTAACATAACACGCCCAGCACCGCGGCCAGGTAGTTTAAATAGGGGTTTCTTCTTACGCTCGGGCCGCACCATAGGTTGAACCCTACCAGAAAAGCAGCTACGCTGCCAGAGTATGAACCTCACATTTACCGAAGAAGACATTCTTCATTACGGTGTTAGCGAAGTAATCGGCAAAGAAATGCTGGTTACTCGTATTGGTAGCTCAAAAACCCCTCTAAAGGTAAAGCTTGGCATCGATCCCACCGGTCCTAATATGCACCTGGGGCACACGTTGCCTATTTGGCGGTTACGCGCTTTTCAAGAGCTAGGACACGAGATCCATCTTATCATTGGCGATTTTACTGGCCAAATTGGCGATACCTCCGATAAAGACAAAGAGCGCCCTATGCTCTCCGAGGCCGAGGTGCAGAGCCATATGCAGCGCTACGAAGAACAGCTCTGGATGATTCTGAACAAAGAAAAAGCTGATCAAATCTTTTTCCATCGCAATAGTGAGTGGCTTGCACCGCTTAGTTTTGCGCAGGTTAGTTACCTGGCTGGAGCTTTTTCGGTCAACGATTTTATTAAGCGAGAACTGGTCGCTAAAAGGCTCGATTCTGGTAGTCGCGTCTCGATGCGCGAGCTTATGTACCCTATTATGCAGGGCTACGATTCTGTCGCTATCAATGCCGATGTCGAATTGGGTGGGACGGATCAACGCTTTAATTTGCTAGCTGGTCGTGCGCTCCAGGAGCAAGCAGGAAAGCCTGAGCAATCGCTCATTATGAATGTATTGGTCGCCGGTCTTGATGGTCGAAAAATGAGTAAAAGCCTGGATAATGGCATTTATTTGCTCGATACCCCGGCTGATAAGTTTGGTAAGGCCATGTCTGCTCATGACGATGTATTGGCCGAGCTCTTGCTGCTGATTCCGCGCTCTGCTCAGCCCTTTACTCAAGAAACACTCGCCACTCGTATGAGTAGTGGAGAAAACCCCCGCGATATCAAGCTAGAGATTGCTTCGGCAATCGTCGAACTTTATCACGGAGCCGAAGTTGCGCAGGAATCTTCCGAAAACTGGCAGGCACAATTTAGTCAGCATCAGCTCCCTGAAACAATTGAAGAAATTGCCGTTGCGCCAGACACAACCTACCTCGATCTCTTGGTTCAACTTGGCTGGGTAACCAGTAAGGGCGACGGTCGCCGCGTTATTGAGCAGGGTGGGGTGCGTGTTAATGGTGAAACCCTCGAAAATCCTCTGACAGTTGTTGAAGATGGTGTATTGGTTCAAAAAGGAAAGCGCCAACTAGCTCGCATTCGTATTTCATGATCACCCTCTCGTCGGAAGTTATTTCTGAGGTCTTGCGAGCCAAAATTACGGATGCGCTCAGTGCGCTTGGTTTTTTGATACAAGATTACGGAGTGGAGGTAGTGGTTTCTGGTCGCCCCGATCTTGCCGATTATCAATGGAATGGTGCCTTGGCCCTAGCTAAGCAATTGCAAAAGTCTCCCCAAGAGATTGCTGTGCAGGTGGTTGAGTTTTTACAGAAAGACACTGATTTTTCTGAAGTAAGTAGTGCGGGACCTGGATTTGTGAATCTTCGCCTTTCCGAGAGCGTTGTAATGAGGGCTGCTGAGCAACTTGCCGAGAGTGATAGACTGCTCGCTCCACTGGCTCAGAAAAAGAAGAAAATCGCCGTAGATTATGGTGGGCCAAACGTAGCAAAGCCGTTACACGTAGGGCATATGCGCTCGGCTGTTATTGGAAACTCGCTAATTCGGCTCATGCAGCTGCTCGGTCACGAAGTACTGGGTGATGTTCATCAGGGAGATTGGGGCACTCAAATGGGAATGGTAATTATCGGTATTCAGCGCGAACAACCAGATCTTCCATACTTCGATGAATTGTTTGCTGGTGAATATCCAACCGAATCTCCGGTAACGCTCGAAGATCTCGGCCGGATTTATCCTTTTGAATCGGGTCTAGCTAAGACCGATCCCGAAGCTAAAGCCGCGGCCCTTAAGGCTACCCTAGAACTTCAGCAGGGGAGAAGGGGGTATTTGGCTCTGTGGGGGCAGTTTGCAAAGATTTCTTTGGCGGATGCCAAGCGCCAGTATGAGCGATTGGGTATTATCTTTGATTATTGGCACGGCGAAAGCTATTACAATGATATGATTCCGGGGATCGTTAAGGACTTACTGGATAGAAGAATTGCTAAGCAAGACAACGGCGCCACGATTATTCCGGTAGGAGAAGATTCACCTCCACTTATTTTGCTTAAATCGGACGGCGCCTACCTGTACGCCACCACCGATATCGCCACCATCGTAGATCGAACCAAAAATGGATTCGATGAGAGTCACTATGTGGTAGATAAGCGTCAGGGACTGCACTTTGAGCAAGTGTTTGATGCTGGCCGCCAGGCCGGCTATGTGCCTGAAGATCAAGTGCTTACTTTCCATGGGTTTGGCACGCTTAACGGAGAAGATGGCAAGCCGTTTAAATCTCGCGATGGCGGCGTAATGCGCCTCGAGGAGCTTATCGATACCCTGCTTGCCGCCGCTAAAGAAACTATGCAGCGTGCCGGTGTAGCTAAGGATTACTCCGAAGAAGAACAGCAAGAAATTGCTGAAAAAGTAGCGGTGGCAGCGCTTAAGTTTGGGGATCTCTCTAGCGATAAAAAGTCGGATTATAAGTTTGATCCCGCACGTTTTGCCAGTTTTGAGGGCAAGACTGGTCCTTCTATTCTGTATACCATTGTTCGCTTGCGGGCGGTGTTGCGTAAAGCTGGTGTGGCTGGCGCTTGGGTTGGTAGTAATCTGGCCGAAAGCGAGCGCGCCTTGCTCCTTGTATTGCTTGCCACTCCAAAGGTTTTGGCTGAAGTGGCCGTAACGCTTACGCCACATACCGTTGCTGATCACCTCTTTAGTGTAGCGCAGGCAGCGAACCGCTTTTACGAGCAATGCCGCATTATGCAGGCAGCGGGCGATGAGCAGGTGCGTTGGATTGCGGTAACTGAACTTACCGAACGCGTATTAGTGCAGCTGGCGAATGGGGTGTTAGGAATGCCGGTTCCCTCACGTATGTAAGAGCCTCGAAGAGAGCATTTCAATAATGAAATGCGCTCTTCTGCGGCGGGTTAAAGCCCCAAGAAGAAGGCCTCTGACAGATTGACATTTGATTAAATCTAAAGTAAATGCTCTCTAGCACATTTAAAGTGCTTCGGTTGGAAAGGAAACATGATGGTTAACATGTTGCGTTATTGGATGCTCTGCATGTTTTTTGCTTGCGGAGTGCTTATTTCGGGCTGTGGTGGAGGGAGTGATGGTAACGTCGCAACCTACGACACGCCTAAGGGTGAGCTCATCTCCGGTATCTTTCCTTACACGGGGATGCTTGGGTGGGATGACACCCGTGCGCTTGCGTCAGGTACCAAGCTTTATGTTCTCACGAATGATGCCGGAACCGGCGTCTATAAGCGTGAGGTTCAATTGATTTCTGCGGGGGCGGACAATGGCAACGATCAGATTGCTATTCTGCCTCAGGCCGATCAGAAGCTTGGACCAGGTGACTCCGGTAGTCCGGTAGTTACCGCAGACGGCAAGTTGGTTGCGGCTGTTTGGTCCGGGTACGACGCGAAAAGCGTCTATGCTCGCAGCTTTAGTCAGATGCTGCAGCTCAGCTACTCCGGTCGTGGTCGTGGCGGTACAACACCGCCTCGCATTCCCTGGGTGCTGAAAGGAGCGCCTTCGTCTATCAATCTCACTCACTTCTCCAAGACGGGGATTACCCCCATTAGCGGACAAGTGAGCTCCAGCCGTGCCGTGAGAGACACCGAATTCGCCCCCGGGCGCAAGTACGTGTTCTTCGCGGTGTATGGTCCGGAAGTCGAGCTCTACGGCTCGGCAACCCTCACTGATTACTCGCCTCAGAAAGGCGGCTGGATTGCCACTGGGCACGCGATCGACGACCTCGGTCCGCGTCGCTTGCCCGTTGCGATTGGTACATCAGACTTCCGCCTGCTCGATGGGAGCGTCGTCACTCGTGCGATGGGTGCCCCCACGCACACGCTGGCCTTCGACGGCCAGTTCGGGTCTCTGATCAAAGCCGGGGCGCCGGCAGTCGGGACGCTCGAAGTAAAGATCACGATGCCTGGGAAACCCCAGGAGACGATCACGCACTTCGTTTGTCGCGACAACGGGCAGGGCGCTCAGGGCGCCGGGACCTATTACGGGTTGCTGATTCCGGTCGCAAATCGGCTCGGCTCGGCTTTGCCAGCGTCGTGGGACATAAAAGCCAAGCTGACCTACTTGTTTGACGGAATGGACGGTAAAACGGAGTCGATCGACTTCGAGCTACCGACCGATTTTCACCAGGATGCACTACGCCGCCTGGATAATCTTGTCTTCGGCAAGCTCCTGATGGCCGAGGGAACGGAAAATCGCGACCTCATTTCCGCCACCCTCACGGTGGAAGTGAAGGCGCGGGACCCGCTGGCAACGCCGGCGCCCAGTCCCACGCCTCCGCCGTTCTAAAAACAGAATATCGCAAAGAAAAAGCCGCAGACCCTCCGGGGACTGCGGCTTTTTTAATCCGTAACCTATTGTGGAAGGCTAAATGCCGTCACCTTATCGCCACTCAACGCCCAGATCATGCGCTCTTGCTCGCTAATATCAACCGATTTAACCGCCGTTACACTTGCAGGGAAGGCAAACTGGCGAATAAAACTTCCGCTCTTACTAAACTCTAAAATACGGGCAGTCGGGCGAGCGCTACTGGTAATGCCGCCATCCAGCAAATAGAGATTATCGGTATTTTCATTTGTAAGAATCTGGAGCGGCTGCACCACCTTTGGCGAAGCTTCCGGAATGCCGGTAAGGGCAAAATTAGTATCCTGTTTTCCGGTGACAAACTTCTGGACCGTCCCATCCTTTTTAAGCAGGTAGATCGCGCCATCAATTGCAAAGGAAGTAGCTCCCTTAAGATCGTACTTGGTTTTATCAATCACGCTGGAGCCCTTGCCGTAGGCGGTACCGGTGGTGGCATAGCGCCAGAGGAGCCCGTTTACACTATCTACAATATAGAGGTTGCCGTGGTAGGTTCCGATCATATCGCCGCTGGAGAACTTTTCGCCGCCATCAAGCTCCACTTTACGAAGGGTAGTCTCGGCATCTTCTTGAGTGATGCGATACATGCTGCGCTGGTTGGTAAAAATGTAACCCGCGGTATCGGCCTCAAGACTTCGGGTAAGGGCAACTGGTACTTCGTCGCCGGTAATAGGAAGCGTGCGTTGGGTGGCGGAAGCATTCCCCTTGCCGGTACGAAGCAGGCTAGTAAGGTTGCCGCTTGGGGTGGCGTACATAAAGGGCAGGCTGGCAATTACCTGTTTTCCAGCCGCGGGTAGGGTGTAACTTTCGGTGGAATCAACAAAGCGAACCGTTTTGGTAATGGTATCCAGTTGGTCGGTAATACTTATCCAGAGGCGGTCTGCCTCGCGCTTTTGGCCTTCGCCGGGGCTTTGCAGAGCATCGTACTGGGTATTTGCCTCGGTGGTAAGCTGGGCCAAGGTGGTTTGATTGGTCTCGGTCTTTACCGCAGCCTCAATTTCGCGGAGGCGAGTAATAACGGTAGTATTTTGGCTCTGAGTAGGGGTAAGAGCAACCGGCTGCTTGCGGGCATAAATGGCGAGCGTGCCAACGCCGGCGCACACTACAATAATACCAGCCAGGCCAACTCTTCTGCGTAGTTGCGTTGCTTGCACCCAACGGTAGGCTTGCGCCAGCTTGTGGAGGCTAATAAAGAAAGCGCGCTGAGCCGCAACTAGCGGAGATGTTTTGGTCCTTACTTTTACCTGAGGATAGAGGCGGATAATAATCGTGCCATCGGCCAGAGGGTCCTCTACCGGAATATCGGTAAGGGCAGGGGAGGTAGTATGAAACTTAGTATCAATCTTTTGGAAGACCTGTTCTGCCTGATTCTCGCCAGCTTTAATGATGCGGCCAGTGGCAGGAATTGCCTTCTCCTGTACATACTGGGCGCCAACTTCAGCTGCCTTTTTTAGGGCTCCAGTTGCTCTTTTTCCGTGCTGAATCGTTTTGTGAGCAATTGGCGTAACGGTGTGCACTACCTTTTGCATTGGAGTGCGCAGGGCTTCTTCTAGGGAAACAGAATCAGGTTCCGTAGCTCCTGGTGTTGCGCCAAACCAAACAATGGTACTTAGTACGCCTGGATTTTTAGCTCGCTTAAGCTCTCGAAGAATGCTCTGGCTCGCCTGATACGGAGAGCTTTTGCCGACGATCCGGCGAAGAGCATCGAGCGAAAGCTCGCGGTAGAGTTCGTGGGTACCAAAGAGGATCCGGTCATCTTCTTGGAGTTGGCCAGAAGAAAGGTTAGCAAAGGTGCGGAGGGGATTAGGATCTTGTTGCTGCGGCTGATCGTCGGTAATCTGACGGATTCTGTTGTTTTGCAAGAGATAAGCCGGAATACTGCCGGCTTGAGAGAAGTGAAGTTCGTTGCCGCCAATCGCGACAATCATACCGTTTAGGTTGCCGATCCAGTCGGTTTCGCCTTGATCAGAGATATCGGCCAGGCGACGGTTAACCAGGCGAAGAAGTTCTTCGATCTGATCAATGAGGGTTTCGCCAGGCGTGAGCGATGGCAGGGTTTCAGCAAGTGCATCACGCACCGCTGCAAACACAGTGGAGGAGGGGAACCAGGGACGTGTGATCTCGAGAACGTAGCAGAGGATGACGCTTTTTTGAGCATCAAAATCGCCCTCTTGCTGGGTGAGAACACCCGAGGTAAGGAAGCGATCTGATAGGCGTTCTGGGGCCACAATGCGGCAAAGCCGCACGAGGGACTGACTCATATACGTGAGAGTATACCAAGTTTTTAGCAGTGTGCGAAAGCTTGATATATCTGGCAGATGGAGGTAGGATGCCAGCGACCTACCGCTTCGTATGTGGTCACCATCAAACGCTACGGGAATTCCAATATTTGCATAGCCCGTGGGCTATGCGTGAGGTTACCCACCTGGAATTAGATCCAGGCCGCATACGAGGAAAGGGGGTCATCTTTCTTTATGTCGGAATCCCCCTTGTAAGTGCTCCAGTTAAGATTCGGGTAATATCGCTTCGCGATATCTCCCCTCATTCGCTCGGCAAAAAGTAAGCTAGCTTACTTTTCTGCCTCACTCTCTCGGGGAATAGCATAGTGGCCTAGTGCGCCGGGCTGGGGGTCCGGAGATCGGAGGTTCAAATCCTCTTTCCCCGACCATACCAAAAGAACCGCCTAACGGCGGTTCTTTTGGTATGTCGCGAAGCGAGGCTTGAAACCAAGGTTCACCATTTCTACTAAGGAAGTATGGAGAAATGTTGAGCGCGAAGCGCGACTTCCTCTTTCCCCGACCTAAAACTTCTTCCCCTCATGCTCAATCTCAATGATCTCAACCATCGGATTATCTTTCTTAAGTAGCTCAATTCCTCGCGGATATTCATCAATAGGATCAAAGGGATTAGTGATGACTGTTTCTACTTCTGATTCCTTCACCCAGTAATACAAGCCCTCTTCCGATCGCTCTATTAGCTCGCCTTCGGGCTCGGACACTTTGCAGAGGAATAAGTACTTATCCTCGAGTAGCTCAGAGGTACCGATGGCTCGTACTCGATAATGGGTAAGCTGAATAACAGATGCCTTGCCGGTTAATCCGGTTTCCTCAAATAACTCTCGTTCAGCCGTTTCTACAATGCTCTCGCCAAATTGGATCTTACCGGTAGGAAATCCCTGGCATTCAAAAAATGGTTGCTTAAGGCGGGTGTAAAAAAGAAACTCATTCTCGCCATTTCGCTCCCGAATACAGCCAATAATGACACCAATCTTTCCTTGCCGAGTGATAAGTCGGTTGGATGTATCGATTCTACCGGCGTACTCCTTTCCAAGTGAGGTTAAGCCGTATCCAAGGCCACGTTTTTCTACGTAGCTCAGCTCTATTAGCTTATGAAGATGAAAATCTAGTTGATTATTCTCTACTTCTTCGTTTGGTCTAAGGTCGGTAAAGCGAAGGGAAGTGGAGAAAAGAAGTTTCTGAAGGATTTCTAGTTGGAGCGGATGGAGTGATTTCATGGGATTGGTTATGTATCTCCATGAGCCTAGACTAACTTTGTGCCACTACTAGTCAAGTGGAGTTGATCCTATTCTGCTACCATCTACTCATGGACTCCCTCTACAAAACCCTCATCGATCAGCTAGTTGTTTCGGGCAAACGACTACTCACCAAAACCGGAAACGTAGCCGATATTGGCGTTCTTAAAGAATACTTAACTGAAGAAGATCTGCGTATTGAGCGAGAATTGGTTACGCTCATTCACGGCACATATCCAGACCATCATATATTTGCCGAAGAAGAGCATGATCAGTACAAAGACAATGAAGATGTCTGGGTGATCGATCCTATCAGCGGAGCCTCATCTTTTATTGCCGGCATCCCACACTACGCTTGTGTTATTAGTCACTTAAAGAATGGTGAGCCTGTCTTCGCAGCTGTGTACGATCCTTCGGTGCAAGAACTATTTGTTGCCGAAAAAGGAAAGGGTACAACCTTAAATGGCAGCCCTATTCACGTTTCTAGCGACTCAAAAAAAGTGGTCTATAATCTCAGTAAAAAACAGGAGGGGACTATTGCTGGTGATAAGGGCTGGGATATTGTTCATCACTTTTCTGCTTACCGAAACCCCGCCTCTTTTGCTGTTAGTTATTGTTGGACGGCAGCTGGCCGATACGATGGATTTTTAAGTCTCACCAAAGATGTTTTTCCTGAATTTGCCGGTAAGCTTATTCTAGAGGAGGCGGGAGGTGTATTCACTTCTTTTGATGGTTCGCTAGATATTAGCGCCGAGGACAGGGAGTTTATTGGTGGTAATCAAGCGACTCATGCTGTCCTACTGAGTCTTACTCAATCACTCTAACTGTCTTTTTCTGATGTCTGATTTACCTGTCAAAATGGCAGTAGTACTATAAGCGCATCAACTATAAGCATTATAATGCGCTCAACTAATCGCTTGCTTGTTTCTTTGGTGGTGGTAAGTATCTTGGGGCTACTTACTATTGTTCAGTTCGCGCTTACTCGGCAGAGTCAGAAGTCCGCTGCCCTTGCAGTGGCGACCAAGCAAGTAGCGCAGCGCGATGAGGCATCATCGGTTATTGCCGCAAAGCAGGCGCTTATTCAGGGCGAGGAAAGTGCGGTGCCAGCTGCTGATCAAGTAGAGCTGGTAAAGGTTTTTGATGGCGGCAGTGCATATTCGATAACCTTTAATCAGGCTAGGTTTCAAGGTATTGCCATCGCTGAAAACCAGTTTATGGTCGATGTACCAAAGGATCTGGCAAAGATGCCAATAGTGCAGACGGGGCGCTATCTAAGCATTCCGGGCACAACGCCAACGAAGGCGGATATCTCGGCAGATCAGGCGCTCGATACATTAATCGGAAAAGAGCTTGTTCGCTACGATATTAATAAGCATCCTCAAACCTATACGGTAGTGCGAGCTGATGTTAAGGATGATCCGCAAAAGGTATTCATCCGTTACGAGGGGGTTCCTCACCTTGCGTGGTTTATTAAGCTTACTAACTGGCGCGTATACATCGATGCGTATAGCGGCGAAAACCTGGCTAGCTACGATGAGATACAAAACTAGTCTCGAGAGGTCTTATTTGGTCCGTCTATACCGATATACAACCTTACGATTAAGGAGGAAAAGGGTTACCCGACTTAGTGCGGCTTCGCTCGAACTATAAAAGGGCTCTTTGGTAAACCCAAGTTTTTCTAGTGCTACTTCAAACTTTTTTAAGCCAGGGTTTTGTTGTAGGGCATCAGATTGTAATGGATCAACACCCGCCCAATACAAGGGATAGGAAGCACGACCGGTATCGGTAATGATATGGACTTTGTAGTTACTACCAGCAACTACAGAAACCTGAACCTCAGTGATGCGATCAACGGTGGTCATGGTGCCGGAGGGCAGGTCAATAATGGCCTTCTCGTAGAGAATGAAAGTACGAAAACCTCCACTGAGTTTTTGATACAGTGCGAGCGCTAGTATTGGCGAAATAGTAATGAGGCCTGTAATCAAGTAATTACTGCCAACTATCGCTGAGAATACTAAGCCAAAGAGTCCGCTAAATGCGGTGATTGCGATGTATTGAAGTAGGAGTTCGTTGCTCTTTCTCGAGATGGTGCGATTTTCAAATAAGACTTCTCCAAGTTTGTTTGGTGCTTCTTCCATTTCGATACTACTTATTAGTTTGGTGCCACGTAATTCGCCTCAATTTCGTAAGAGGGTGTGTGCATGGTGCAAGTATTACAGGTTTTATTGGGTTGCATCTAGTGAAGTCGTCTCTAGTATTTGCTATCCTGTCAGTATGTCCGAACTCCTCACTCAGCTCTCTGATCATCTTTCTGGACTTCATCCTTCCGTTTTCGGACGCGATACCCATGCGCCGTTCCAACTTAATCGGCTAAGTGGTGGGCATCACAATGTAAACTACTCAGTCCACTTCAAAGGTGATGAGCGCCCTTCGCACGTACTGCGGTTTTATCCAACCCCTCAAGAGGATGGGGTGGATGTGATCGTGCATGAGCATACAAGGCTTAAGGTTCTAGATGGTGTACTGGCTCCCAGAGTGTACCATCTCGGTAATCCTGACTTTCTTCCAGGTTCCTTTTTGTTGATGGAGTTTATCCCAGGTGAGCACCGCTCATACGATGCCATGCCTAAGGAGCATGTACAGGCCTTAGCTGGAGTGCTGGCCGATATTCACGCTCAACGTAGCCCTACCTTTTCTCCGTCTCCCGGTACTCCGCACCAAGAAGGAACCTACTTAGATGCGGCTAAGGCAGCGCACCAAACCTGGGTGATAACTCCTCTAGGTAAGGTTAATCTGGAGCATTACTCTGAGGCGGCTCAGTTGTTGAATCGTGCTATTACTAGGTATGAAGAGCATATTCAGCAGAATGCTAGAGCCTTTGCAGGCTCTTCCTTTGCACTCCTACACGGCGACCCCAATCCCGGGAACGTGCTGTGGCACGACCAGGGTATTACCTTCATCGATTGGAGTGAGTCGGAGTATGGTGACCCTGCGGCTGAGTTATCGTTTCTCTTTACGGTTAATCATGTTAGTTCCGAGTTTAAAGAGGGCTTTCTCGCGGCGTATGAGGAGCGTCATGCAGATCCCTATTTGCAAGCGAGGATCACTGTTCACGATCTAGGCTCCAGAATTGCCGATCTTGTTTGGTCGCTCGGCAACCTTGAGCGCGAGCGGTTGGGTACTGGCGCTGAGTTATTACGCCGCGAAGAGGGAGTTTTTAGGGGGTATTATGAGCAACGGCTTGAGGCACTGAGAAGGCTGCTTAACTCTTAAGTACCTCGTTTAACTTTGCCTCCGCCCTACATAAGTTGCGCTTGCCGTTAATCCGGTAGGTATCAGCCGAAGGGGGAACTCGGTCACTTGTCATCCAGTTTCCAATTGAATTTGGAGTCAAAATGGTTGAGACCTTATACTCCATGAAGCCACTTCCATCTTGAATCGATAACTGTGCCACCGCATCTTCTGGTGTGCACGCTGCTAGCATTCGCTCTTGTGCTGCTTTAAAAAACTTTGCCGCTCGTGCATGAGTGGTATTTGGCATAAATACATACGGCATGTAGCGCAGGGTTTTGTAAAAGTCGAGAGTAGAATCCCACGTAGTTTGCACCTGATATTCGTGGGCAATGGCGGCGGAGTAGGCTCGGTGAAGATCGGGCAACTTGGTGAGAATCGCCACTATTTCTTGGCGTTCTTCTTGGGTAAAACTTGCTGAAATAAGCTGGTACTGCTCAAGCTGCCGGGCTAGGAGTTTAGTCCCAGAAAAGTAATCGAACTCAAGCTTGCCCTGGGCAGAAAGGTACTTTTGAAGACAAGAAAAGACTAGGTGAATATCTTCTGCGTTATTGGTGGCTAATCCATGCAATGAGACAACTTGCATTGAGAGAGTAGCGGCAAAGTCATTTGGGCGTTCCATTGAGATTGTAGGGTCAAAGTCCCATGAGCGCAGGGCGACGCTATCTAGAATCTCCAGTGCCTTTTTAGATGAGACATACCGAGTGCTAACTTCTTTCTGTACATCTTGCGGAACTGGGAGAGCGGCAGGACTATTGATGTAGTCAGTAATCTTTTCACCACGATCCTTAGGTGCAATATCCTCAATGGAAGTCATTAAGTACATCCTAGACTGCCCAGCACCGTACATAAGCAGTGGCTCGATTGGAGTGACCTCTACGGCCTGATCTACGCCATAGGCGATCCCATTGGCAAATAGTATCAAGCCAAATACAACTCCAAAGGTAATCAGTCGGCGGTTTCTTCGGGTTTTTGTAAAGGTAGTGTAGCTTTCACTGTCTTTCGCACTTACTGCACTTAGGTCTTTACGCTTAAACCGTTCCGGGTGTTTAAAAATGAAGAAAACGGAAAAGTATTGAATGATAAACGCCAGGGCGAAGAAGCTATCATCCAAAAACCCATAGATTCCAACCGGGAAGAGGGTGCTATACCCCAGAAGAATAAGTGGAAGAGGAATGAGTGCCAAAAAGCCAATGAAAAGCCTTTTGGTAAACCGGAAGGTTGCCACTCCGAGCGATATCCACCAAATAACAATCGGTAGCCAAAATACTAAGGTAGAAGCGCTATCCACTCCAGGAAAGGCTAAAAAGTAGGTGAATGAAGAAAGTTGCGGACCGATATAAAAGTAGATGCAGGCAAGAATTGCCCAGACAAGGCTCGGCTTTTTGCTGTACTCGATACTGATGGCGACTCGTTCTTGCGTACTAGTGGTTTTATATACTAGGTGATGCCACCACTCAGTACTAAGGCTGGCGGGAAGTTCTAGGAGCAGGCCCAAGAAGTGTTCGCTAAGAATAAGGCTATCGCCGTGCTTGGCCGCCTGAGAAATAGTCTGGTGGTAGTGCTCTTTCATTTCTTCCCCGTGTCGTTCCTGAAAAGCGAGGGGGTAGAGGCCGACCAAAAAACTAAGTGTTTTTAATGAGCGCTCTTTTTGCTGGGTAAGATCAGTTGATTTCATGATGCCTTAAAAAGAAGTAAGGCAGTTTTCATCTCTTGCTCAAGCGTGCTTTGGCCAAGATCGGTGCAGTGGTAGGTTCGGCGCTTCGGGTCAGAATCAGGGACTTCGCAGATGAGTCCTGAATGCTCAAGTTTGCGGATAGTGGTGTAGAGACTGGCAGGGCCGAGGTGAATGCTGTCCTCGGTTTTAGCAGCGACCCACTGCATGATGGCGTAGCCATGCTTATCGCCGTCGACTAAGGCGGAAAGAACAAGGAATGAGGGTGAGATAAACTGATTCATATATCACATAGTGATATATATCATTTACCGATACAACAGCCTTAAAGCGACTTGTAAAAAACTAGGCTCCAGCAGAAAGAAACTCTGCAAACTGCTACTGGTCCGCCCCAAGCTTGGTAAGTAAACTATCGTACCAATCAAGCACTACCTGGAATGGGCGGTTCTGGCTATCGTCGTGTAGCTGGGTAAGATCGAGCTTAAGTTTTTCGTTTTGTAGCATATTAACGGCGTCGGCTGGATCTACAAAAGAAAACTCAGCCCCAATCTTACTTTCTTGGTACTCGGCATTAGTAAGGGCGGTGCGACTGCCGACAAAGTTTACCTGGTAATCGCGCTCAAGCCGGGACTGGGTAAGGTTTAATGGCCCGGTGTGCTGCTGGAGTAGTTTAAAATCATCTGCCGTAATGCTAGCGGTAAGGACTACTCCTTCGGCGGCATAGATAAGCCCTACCTGTTGCTGTGGCCAGATGTACTCGCCTTCTTGATCAATGTTGGCCAGTACGCCAGTGGTTGGGGCGTAAATCTTTTCTTTTTCCTTCTCAATCTGTAGCTGTACGAGCTGGGTCTGGGCCGAGGCATTGGCATTGCCAAAGCTCTCAAGAACAGTAATCTGGCGATCGCGAATCTCATTCACGGTTTCGGCCAAAAGATCTCCCTTTTTTACAAAGGTTCCAGACTTGGCCACTACCTTGCTCACCGTTCCAGAAGTTGCGCTTACAATCTTAAACTCCTTCTTTTGCACGGTAAGAACAGCTCCTGTAGACGTTCTTTTGTTGCCACTTACTTTATTGGCCAGGGCGAGGGCGGTTACGCCAAGGGTGGCCAGGCAGACCAGGGCGATGACGCTAATGTTAATAGCGTAGGTGAGGATGGCGGATTGGGCGGTGGTAGATTTCATGTGATCAGATTAGGTGATGATCCAGGGGCTGCTCTTCCTGAGGCGAAGGAGTGCTCTTTTTGGTTGTGCGTTTTGGTGTAATAACGAGTACTGGCTCTTCTTCTTCAGTTTCTGGCACAAAGCTGCGACGAACAAAGACACCAAGGAGATAGGCATTTACCAAGGCCCAAAAACTATTGATTGCCGTATTAGTAGGATCGCGAACCACTACCCAGGCTACCAAAACGCTAGAAACCGAAAGTGAGATGAGCATCAGATGCGGCCACAGGTACAAGCTAACCTGATCTTTAATGGTGAACTTATTAGAGGCGGTGGTTACCCAGGTGTAGCGCTGCCCAAAAATGGTACTGAAAAAGGCTTGGATAAACGGTGCAAAGGTGGCGAGCGCAGTGCTTACCAGTGGCACCGAAATCTTTCCATTCAGCAAAATAGGGATGCTGTAGAACAGCACAAAGAAGGGAAGATAATGCCACACCCATTGAATAGAGCTTTGAGCATGAATCGGGCTCGCTCCTGTCATCAAGTAAATAATCGGCAGTAAGAGGTAAGTGAGAATCGAGAAGCCTACAAAGTAGAACATGGAAGTAAACAGGTACTGCATGCGCTGATCAAAGCTAAGGCCGGCAATAAACAAGGGATTCTTTTTAAAGAAAATTGAGAATCCACCCTGTGCCCAACGCTTTTGCTGCTTAAAGTACGAGATCATGTTATCTGGCGCCAGGCCGCGGGCTAGCACCTTGTTTACAAACAAAGAGCGCCAACCTTTTTCGTGAAGCACTAACGACGTCCAAATATCTTCGGAGTGATCAAGCTCAAAAATGCCACCAATTTCATCCACCGCTTTACGTCGGAATACTACGTTAGTTCCTACGCAAAAGGCAGATTCACTGGAGTTACGTGAAGGGAGCACGTATTTATAGAAGATATCTTGAGCCGCCGCCGTGCCCTTAGCGATAAAATGCTGCAAATTAGTATAAGCCTGGGGAGATTGCACAAAAGCAATCGTTTTATCTTGCATATAGCTTAGAAGCTCTTCTAAGAAGCTTGGCTCGGCAATAAAATCGGCATCCAAAACGGCAAAGAACTCGGCTTGGCTTTTGGCGAGTCCGTTATTAATGTTGCCAGATTTGGCGTTGCGGTTGTGATCGCGGCGGACGTATTCGGCGCCGTACTGTGCAGCTAGTTTTTTAATAGCGTCTGATCGACCATCATCCAAAACAATGGTTTTGTGGGGATAGCTAATGGCCACAGCAGCGGCAATCGTTTTGGCAACTAAGGCTGGTGGCTCGCCGGCGGTAGGAATAAAAATATCGGCAGTTGGCGTGTTAGCCAAAAGCCAGCGGCGGCGAGTGGAGCGATCGGTAAACTGGTGCGCCGGAGTAAGAAGATCGACCAAAATAGTAAGCCACAGCCCAGATACGGTAAGAATCGAGAAGAAATCGGCCAGAACCTGGAAGCCGTACACGATAGGGCTGCTGATATTTTCAGGATTGAAAACGTACAAACCATAATTAACCACCACAAGCGGCGCCAATACTAAGAAGAAGAGGGCGGCGTTAGATAACTTATCTGGGCGTGTGGATGAATCAATCATGACGTTGTCTCATGAACAGGGTTGGAACAGTAAGGGCTAGGGCAATAAGGAGGAGCTCGGTGAGAAGGAGGATTTCCCAGATCTTTGAAAGTGGGTTCCAGTTGTTAGTCAGTACCACGTTTTCAGGAGGAGGGCTAGCAATCTTGAGGAGCATGGTGCCGGTTGGGGTTTTGGTAATGCTGCCTGTTTTTGTTTTCCAGAGGTCCGAGTAGTGCTCTTGTAAGAGGATAGTCCCTGGTGCGCGGGCCTGGACCTCGAGTTGGTTATTGGCCGGGTATAGTACCGGTGGTTTCTCGGTAGCGGGGTTAGTGATGATGGAAGCTACTTGGCGAGTACAGGCATCGAAAGCGGCTGAGCCGGTGGATTCGCTTGCGCAACCGGTAAGTTGTTCTTCTTCGCGGGTGGTTAGGTATGAAGCCGAGGGCGCCAGTGTGACTACCTGCAAGACATCGTACTTTGCTTTTTCTTCAAGCAGGCTTCCAGCCAAGGTAAAGCTACCAGTACCCAGAAGTGGAGTAATAAAAGGACTATCTTGAGGTAAGAAAAGATGGCTTACTCCAAGGGCCTGAGTATAGCTGGTTATTAACTCTAGGTCAGTCTTGCTCAGGGTGATATTGGGACTTGTGGAGGTGAGAAGCTCTCGGAGTCTGATTCCAGCAGGCGAAGGCAGAAGGTGCTCGTTGTAGCCAATTACATAGCGCCACTGCGGGTTTTTGTAGCTGGCAATAATCGAATCAACAATAAAAATCCGGCCCTGGGGCTGATCGTGATCAACAAAAAACTCGCCAACGGGATCGGGAATAGTGGCAGCGGCTTTTGGAGCGTAGGTACTTGCGTAATACAGTGAGAAAACAAGAGCGGTAACACTGGTTGCTACTGAAATACTACGATACAGCGATTGAGTTCGTACCCTAGTGCCGGTACTCAGCTGTTCAGCAAGTAATACAGCAATGGCGGCCGCTGGAACAAATCCCATTCTAATAATCTGGAACCGGTTAAGAATATCCAAACTACTAGTGGAGAGATTAAGGTAGATGGCAGCCCAGATAATGCTGGCACCAAGAAGCAGAGCTCGGCTCGAAGGCTTGATGCCCTTTCCTTTAATCACCACCAAACACCAAAGTCCGAGCGCTACAATCGGGTAGATAACGTTAAACTTAGCGCTATTTTCTCCTAGTACCCCAATAAACTCGCGGGTTAATTGGTAGGAAGAAACTACGGCGTTGGAATGATCAACTACAAAGAGTCCCCAAGCATAGAACCACGCGCCTAAGGCCATTAAGACTACCTCTAAGATAATCTGTTTGGCACCTGGCTTTTGGTGGGTGGTAATTAAGCCTGTAACCCACAATGTGCCTAGGGCGAGGGCCAAGAGAGGGTGAATATACACCGAAAGACCAAGTACTGCAGCAAAAAGGGTGCGGGCGCGCCGGCTAGTAAAGCTGTGATTCCAAAGAATAAGGAAGAATGGGAAGAGCGCGGCGCCGTACAAGATATTAAAATCGGTAACTACATTCCAGAATCCAGGGTATAGCAGCGAGAAAAAGGCAGCCACAGCAGCGTAGAGTGGGCGGGCTCTAAAACTTCGAGCTGCTGCATAAATACCAACTCTGAAGAGTATAAAAAGCCCGAGGGCACTGAGGACCATCGAGCGATGAATGGATACATCAAAAAGCTTGGCAACGGCGATAATGGCGTAACTGGGGACAAACTGGAATCCTCGCCAGTAATTCATACCCATCGCCCAAACGTGATCCCAAGAGGTAAGGCCGTGAATGGCTAAGAAGTTGGCGCGAGCAGCGTTATATACCCAGTCTTGGTAGCCGGTAACAAAATACTGGGCATTACGAAGAAAGAGAATGCTGGCGGCGGATCCCGCAACCACCACAAGAACGGCAAGGAGATCGCGCCACCAAGTGCGCAAGAATCCCTCTTTCCATTCACCAAATGACTCAGACATCGGAGCGCTCTATTTGAGAAATGGGAGGAGTCACCTTTGGGCGCTGGGATGAGCTGGTCATAAGCTCGGCAATTAAGCCGCTCATGGCGAGCTGTACACCAACAATCATCAGTAGAACTGAGAAAAGAAGGAGTGGTCGCTCGCCAATAGATGCTCCGGTAGCAAACTTCAGGATAGTAAGGTAGCTAGCACCGAGTGCGCCTAGGCCAAAGAAGCTAATCCCTAAGTATCCGAAAAGATGGAGTGGGCGGAACCGGTACTTGGTAATAAACATTACCGTCATAAGATCGAGCAACCCGTTAATAAAACGGATGGCGCCATACTTAGTACTGCCCGAAAAGCGCTTGCGATGGTTAACTGGAATCTCGCCGATGGTATAGCCCAAGTTCCCGGCCATAACCGGAATGTAGCGGTGGAGTTCGCCATAGAGGGTAAGATCTTTGGCGGTTTCGGCTCGGTACAATTTAAAGCCGCAGTTAAAATCGCGTAGCTCGATGCCAGAAACTTTTCGGGTAATCCAGTTGTAGAACTTGGAGGTAGTGTTTTTAAGGGGAGAATCAAGGCGGTTGTGTTTCCAGCCAGAGACTAGATCGTATCCTTCATTTATTTTTTTAATAAAGGCAGGAATCTCTTCCGGATCGTCCTGCAGATCAGCGTCCATGGTAAAGATGTACTCGCCCTTAGCCTCACTAAAGCCAGCCTGCAGGGCGAGCGCTTTGCCACTATTGGTGCGCAAGGTAATCACGCGCACATGGGTTGGGTCCTGGATAAAGAGCGCGCTCAAAACCTGCGCGCTGGAATCGCGGCTGCCATCATTTACAAAAATAATTTCCCAGGCGTTTGGGTAGTCCTCTAAAACTGTAGAGATTTCTTCGTGCAGCTTTCCAACATTTCCTGCTTCATTAAAGAGGGGAATAACCAGGGAAAGTGGTGGAGTGTACATCTTGGTGCTCATCGTACAGCGGCTAACCAAGCGTAGAAATAGGGAAGGGAATTAGAAGGATCGAGGGGAACGGTTTCCGAGAATCCTTGCTGGGCCTTTGTTGGGTCCTTGAGAGCTTGCACCATAAGAATGGTGTCTTTCCACTCGGTTGGAGTTCCCCCGCCAAGCGCTGCGGTAAGGCTGGTCATTTCTTCATCGATAAGATCTTGATGATCTAAGTAGGCTGAGCCTGGAGAAAGTGGAAGATACAGAATGCCGTGCTTAGCCTCGGGCTTATCGGAGAACCAGGTTGCCCAATCGTACTTGCTGGCCCACACCAAGGAGGCACTGCTTTGGCCGAAGATGGCTGGTTTTTTGGCAGTAGCTGGTCCCTGGTTAAACCAGTAGGTGTAGGCGGCGGTAATTTCTTGGTCGTACAACCACTGGCCACGTTTAGTGAGTTCACTATTATTAGTAGCTTTGCCCCACTCAAGTAAGCCGTACCAAGCGTTAATCGCTTCGGAAACCGATTCCTGATTATTGCCATCAGCAAAACGGGCAGTCCCGCCAGCCCAGCTGTGGCCTTCGTACCAATCGATGGTTCTAAAGTACGGGAACTCGGTCGCCGTTGCATCGCTCGAGGCGATATCGCGAATAATGGCGTCTACTGTGGAGCCGTATTCTTTTACAAACGAGGAATCGTAGCGGGCGTAAATAGATGCGGCGTATAAGAAATAGCCGTACTGGAAGTGGTGGTCATTATACTGCTCGATGCCAAACTCGGGGCTTTGGGCGATTAACCCTCGCTGAATGGTATCGTAGGCAAAATAGTGGCCGTTTTCGTCTGGGGTATAAGTGAGCCAATCGATTAGCTGAACTCGCAAACGCTCGGTGAACCCATCCGCAGTGGCGCTTTTGGTTTGCTCAGCAAGCTGGGCAAGATTTGCCAAGCGATAGAGTTCTTTCCCTCCAGAGTATGAGCCAGCAGGGGTGGTTTGGGGAACTTGTAGCTCTTTTTGGAGATACTGCTCCAGTTTTTCTTTGAAGAAAAAGGCAGAGTCTTGGTCGGGGAGGGTAAGCTGACCAGCCGCCTGCTGGCGCGGAATAATAGTACTAATCGTATTGCCACTAGAAAGAAACGCCGTGCCACGAATGGTCCAGTAGGTGCCGAGTTTTTCTTGGGCACTGCTTAACTGTTGATGCGGTAGCAATAGGAACGCAGTTGGCTTTCCGTTGCTCGTAGTAAAGCTGAGCCGGGTAATACTATTGGCTTCGCGCACCTCATACTCGGTGGAAACTTTGGTTACCTGGGCTAAGCTTAGGGTATCAAAAGTGCCGATATTCTCCGTGCTAATACCAGAGGGGAGCGCTCCAATACGGATAGATCCGCCACTATAGAGGAAGGTATTTTCGGAAATGGTACTTGGCTTGGTTGCGCTATATATCCGGTACGATCTGCCTTCTTTAGTGCTACTTAGCACCCAGCGAGAATCTTTAAGCTGTTCAAGTGTGGCGCCAACGGCCTTAAGGTACAGCGGCTGAGTAATGCTTACATCTTGAAAAGGACTTCCCTTTTGCAGCGTGAGTGAAAGTGAGGGGGTGTTTTGTGGGTCATGTAGATCGAGCGAAACCCGAGTGGCATCGTAGGCGGTAATCGTGGTTCGGGTAATTGCCCTTCCTGAGGCAAGTTTGAGTGAGATATCGGGATTTGGCACGGCAATCACCGAGTTCTTTTGGGCGGTCTCACTTGGGAGTCCAAAACGTACCTCACCCTCCACAAACTGAATCATAAAAGGAAGGGGAGAAAGTGTTTCCGGAACATCTCCGGTAAGGGCACTTATCCACCACGTATTGGTTGGGACTGCCTTTTTTTGGAGCTCTGCACTCAGGTTGTAGGTAGCTTGCTGAGCAATGGTTGCGACACTGCCTTTATCTTTGGCACTTACAGTAAGACTGGCGCTTGTGCTTTTTGAAAACTTTTTAGCAATACCATAACCACCCACCGCAAGAGCAGTGGCTACGATAATGACTGAACTAATAACAAGAGTGCGACGCATCGACAGGCTAGTGGCGAGTAGGATGTAACCATGTCACCTTAGCAGTCTCAATCTAGGTTGGCCACCCTTATTTGTGGTGTGAGTGGTACAGCTGCACCAGGCTTAATCCAGCAATAAAAATAAGAAGTGACATCAAGCTAAAGGTCCAACCAAAGCCAATAAGTTCAGCAAGTGTGCCTCCAACTAAGGCCGAGGTGGCCATACCTACAGAAATAGCGCCATTGTAGAGGCTCCACTCGAATCCTTCGTGGTGTTTATCGAGGTGAGAAGTCCACAATTCTTGCCAGCACGGGTAGGCGAGGCCGGCGCCAATCCCGCGCAGGAGCTGGGCAAGGTAAATAGTGGCTACGGTGGTGGCGGGAACAAAAAGCAGGGCGGCACCGGACATCAAAAAAGTGCCAAAGATAAGAAACTTCATCCGTATCCCAGGGTTGCCATCGGTAAAATTGGAAAAGGGAATCTGGACCATCGATTTGGTCGCCAAAAAGATAAAGGTGGCAATTCCTGCTGCAGCAATACTTCCGCCGCTCAAATTATCCTTTACAAAGATGGAGAGAATGGGTACTACCAGGCCGATTCCGGTAAAAATAAGGGCATCCGACAGCATAAGTCTGCGGATGGTGTAGTTCATTTGAAATTGCCCAAACATATACTTAGTGTAGCACCGGCCGCTAAGGCTTGTCGCCTAGTGGGGTGGTGTGCATGATAGTGACATGGAAGATTATTCTGATTTTAGAGCCACCGTGTACGGATATTTTACCGAGCATGGCCGGACCTTTCCTTGGCGAGAAACGCACGACCCTTACGCTATTATGGTCTCCGAGATCATGCTGCAGCAGACGCAGGCCCCTCGGGTAGCGCCAAAGTTTGAGGCATTTATGCAGCGTTTTCCCATGGCTCAGGTTTTGGCCGAGGCACCCGTGGCCGAACTATTAGAATACTGGCAGGGGTTGGGCTACAACCGCCGTGCCCTTAATTTGCAGCGGGCGGCGCAGTATTGCTTGATGCATTTTGGGGGGAAGATTCCAGAAGACGAAGGAGCGCTCCAGCAACTCCCAGGTATTGGCCCGTACACAGCGGCCGCCATTCGCGCCTTTGCTCATAATCTGCCCGCGGTAGTACTGGAGACAAACATTCGCCGCGTCTACCTTCATCACTTTTTTGAAGGGCAAGAGGGGATTGGAGACGAACAACTTCGTCCGATTATTGCAGCAACTCAGGATGAATCTTCGCCTAGAATCTGGTATTCGGCACTAATGGATTACGGCACCTACTTGGCTACGGTGCTGCCAAATCCTAATCGGCGCAGTAAGCACTATACGAAACAATCCAAGTTTGAAGGTTCGAGGCGACAGGTGCGGGGAAATATTCTCAAACTCCTCCTTGCGCACGGTGGAGTACTAATCCGTGACGATCTTTTTACCGAATTAGCCGTGGAACCTGAGTTGCTCGAAGAGATCTTGCTAGAGATGGCCCGCGAAGGTTTTGTACGGCTGGAAAAAGAGAATGTACAGATCGCCTAACCGCCTGCTAGCATACACGTATGACTAAACTCCCTTCCTTTTCTCTTCCTGATCAAACCGGCGAGACTCGTACTAATGCCGATTTTGCCGGTAAGTGGATCATCGTTTATTGCTATCCCAAGGATGATACCCCCGGCTGCACCACCGAGGCCTGCGGTTTTCGCGATTCATTTGTGACCCTGACCGAAAAAGGGGTAAAGGTGATCGGTGTTTCTAAAGATAGCGTTGCTTCACACAAGAAGTTTGCCCAAAAGTTTGATCTTCCCTTTACCCTTCTTTCCGATCCTGAGCTTGGGTTTATTAAAGACCTTGGCGCCTGGGGTCTCAAAAAGTTTATGGGCAAGGAATACGAGGGTATTTTGCGCAATACCTATTTAGTAGATCCCAAGGGCGAGATTGTCCGTACTTTTGCCGGGGTCACGCCGGCCGGCCACGCGGATGAGCTCTTGGCGGCTATCGCCGAGCTACAAGGTTAATGGTTACCTTTCTTCAGGGATTGGCGGTTTTTCTCCAGGTAGTTATCGGAGTGGTGATTTTGTGGTACTTGGCCTTTTTATTTGAAACCCAGCAGAGCTCTAAAAAAGATCGCGTGCTGTACCATGGCTCAAACATTAAAGAGCAAGGGAAAGTGGTAAAGAAAGTGCTGGAGAAATACGTAGGAGAGGAGCAAGAAATTGCCAAGTATACGTTATATGAACCAGGGGCAGGAATGGGAATTGTGGCCTACTACTTAGCGGCAGCCTACAAATGGAAGCAAGTTGTGGCAATCGAGATCGGGCCAGCAATTTTAGTGGCTGGTAAGATCCGCTTTATGTTGGCACGTACTAAAACGGCGGTTACCTGGGTATACGCCGATCTTTTTAAGGTAGATTATGCGCCTCCTGGAGTAGTGTATTGCTATTTATTTCCGCAGCTTATTACCAAGCTGTACACCGAGAAGAAGCTGGATAACTGCCTAGTACTTTCTCTTACTTTTGCGATTGAAGGGCTAGAGCCCACTGAAACTATTGAGCTTACCAGCTGGCAGAAGCGTATGTACGTGTACGATCTACGAAAGGTGCCAGCCAAGAGTGGTAAGGTAGGAAAATAGGTGGATAACCGGGTTCATTAGATACCGAATAAGGGTGGTATCGCCAATCGGTAAGTTGATGAGAATGAGTAGGCCGATGAGAGCTGGCAAGCTTCCGCCCAACTGCTTATAGCCAGGGAAAAAGATATCGATAATGCTCGAGCCATCCAATGGGGGAATTGGCAGGATATTAAAGGCGGCCAGACTTACATTAATAAGTGAGGCTAGTCTTAGGAGTTCTCCAAAGATGCCTCCAACCGCAAAGGCAAGAAGATTGAGAAGGAGGGCAAAAACAAGATTACTGGCTGGCCCCGCCAACGCAACTAATAATTCATCGCTTCGGCGCTTAAAGTTATTTGGGTTAATGAGTACGGGCTTACCCCAGCCAAAGCTAAAAATGAGGAAGGCAATCGTGCCTAGAGGATCAAGATGCGCGAGAGGATTAAGCGTAACCCGGCCATCATAATACGGAGTATCGTCGCCTAGCTTATACGCTACCCAGGCGTGAGCCCATTCGTGCACGGTAAGAGCAGCCACTAAGCAGAGAATTGCGCTGAGCGCGGTAATGGGGGAGGAGATAAGAAGAGAAAGCAGGTTCATAGGCCAAGTATAGCAGAATCAAGGTATGGCACCCATTGCTATTTAATGAAATTAGCAGTAAATATCCCTTCGTAGCCTACGGATAGTAGGCGAAATACTCGCTGTTCCAGCAGCGATTGGGAGAGGTGATGAGTTGGTAGAGGTAAGGATTCCTGAAGGATTATTTCGATCAGGAAAGATTTTAATACTGCTAGGCCCAAGTGGCGCTGGCAAGGGGAAGATGGCTGAGTTGCTCTTTTCTTTATTTCGAAAGTTTCAACGCGTACCTTCATGGTGCGAGAGAGACCTTCGCAACGAAGAGTTGGAGCGAGTGCCCGGTCAGGCATTCCGGCAATATGTCCAGAAGACGGGTCTTACCAAGGAGGGTGCGATCACGTTTTTAGGCTTAAATGGCAATAGTTACGGCTACTACCTAAAAGCCTTCGAGGATCTCGCTCGTGTTTCACCCGACTGCGTGCCAGTGGTAGATATCGGAATTAGCACTCTCGATAGTCTTCTTGCGGCACTCCCGTCAGATCTTGAGCCCGTTATTGTTTACGTGACAGTAAGCAAACAAAGGACTCTCAAGCAGAGAATCCTTTCTCGGGCAGAGAAAAACGGTCAAGTGGTTGGATCGGCTGAGATAAGGGCGCGGTTACAGATGTTTAAGGACGGGAAGGCGGATTCTGAGGAAAGAGCAAAAAGGGGCCAACTCCATATTTTGCTCAATGATAGCCTTGCAGAAGTAACATTCTGCAAGCTAAGACAAATCCTCGGGAGTCTCCTGGAGACCAAATAACCAAGTGCCGCTCACGATGTATCGTGAGCGGCACTTAACGTATACGTACCCTCCTTAATCTTGCACATCTCTTCTATACCTGGTAGTGTCCCACAGTACTTTCAATCATTTGTTACGCGCGTCATGTCTAAATGTCAGCTATGCGGGAAGGGTCCAGTTGCTGGACGCAACATCCCTAAGTCCCAGCACAAGACTCCGCGGTTTTTCCAGCCAAATATCCAAAAGGTACAAGGCATGATGGTTTGCACTCGCTGCATCCGCACCATCAAAACCGCGTCTCGTCAGATGCAAGAAAAAATGGCCACCGCATAGGTAGCCATTTTTTTAATTCCGTAACTCAGATTCTTGCTTGAGTCGTTCAAGCTCGGCGTCGGCGGCAGCTTCTTCTTCGGCAAACTGGGCGGCAAAGACAGGGTCGGAATCGAGGCGGGCCTGCCAGGCCTTGGCGAAGCATTCGTCGCAGTATACTTCTTCGGGATCGGCTACCTCTTGCAGTACTTTTCCGATTTTCTTGCAGACTTTGCAGGTAACCTTAATAAGCTCCTTGCCTTCGTAGCGCTTAAGCTCGTTCTCTTTGCGGCGAGCGGGAGTTTTATTGGGGATGGTTTGTAGACCCTGATCGGTAAAATATTCTTGCTGCTTGGCACTAAAGACAAAAGGCTCGCCGGTTCGTTCATCAAACAACACCATGTCCTGAAACTTAGGAGTAATAATCTCCTTTTTCTCAGGAATGCGCGAGCTACGGACGGGGGAAGAAGGTTGTGGTGGAACGCTATCTTGCATGGTTAAGGTGTACACCATGGTGAGGGTGCTTACAAGGTGCTAGTCTGGTGTGGTGAAATTACCTGCTGTTTTTTCCTTTCCGGCCTGGCTTTTTCTTGCGCCAAGTGCTGAGTGGCGAGTAATTGCCGATGCTTGCGCCGAGCTGGTGCATCCGGCCGATTTTTGGGCTCCAGAAAATCTTACTAACGTGCCCTCGGTGCAACTGGCACAAGAGCTACGACGTTTTGTCCAGGTAAGTGCTGTGGGAGAAAAGGGAAGAATGGTAATTATCCCACAGGCAGATCGCCTGCTGCGCGAAGCGGCAAATACCCTCCTTAAAACGCTCGAGGAGCCACCACCGGGGGTGCACCTCATTTTATTAGCAGAAAAAGATGGCGTATTACCCACCATTCGCTCACGGGTGCAGATGGTAGTGGTTAGTAAGGGCGCATCGCAAACACCCTGGAAATCAGTCCTTACTTCGTATTCGATCGAGAATCCAGATGATCGCCAACTCCTTCGCGATACCTTGTCGCTCGTGCCATCTGTCCATCAGGGTATCAGGAGTGATACGCTACCGTTGTTCACTAAACCTTAACGAATGCTTCCCTACGTTGTCGCACTTCTCGTTCTTATCCTTGTTAGTCTTTTTATAGATTGGCAAGAAGTTCGCGCGCGCCTTTTCAGTGGTAGGGGAGAGCCTCGTATTAAGAAAGAAAAAGCTCCAGCTCAGCCCCGCTCAGCGGCTAAGCAATCGATGAAAGATTTTATGGAAGATGTTCCGATGCGCTCGCTTCCAGATCCGCTGCATACCCAGGCAAGGTATAACGATCCTGTTGAGCCAAAAACCCCTTCGTTGCCCGAGCCTCTGCAAAAGCTAATGGACGAAGCCGATGCTCATTTTAGAAAGGGTGAATATAAGGCCGCCGAAGAATCCTATGTAAAAATTGCGGCTGAAGATCCGCGTTGCAGTAAGGCCTATGCTCGTCTTGGTGTCATCTATCTCGAGCTGGGCGAAGATTATACCGACGCCGAAGCTGCTTTTCGCCAGGCGCTGAAGACCGATCCCGATAACGGCAATCTGCTTAATAACTTAGGCTTAGTTTTGTATCATCAAGATAAGTTTGCCGAGGCAGTGCGCGTCTTCGAGCAATCGGTGCGGTTAGATGAAGCCAATGCTTCTCGTCACGCTAATCTTGGGATGGCGTATTTGGCAATGCGCCAATATGCCAAGGCTGAATCTTCGTTTAAAAAGGCGCTTAAAATTGCCCCAAGTGAGATGGAATACAAAGATTTACTAGCCGAGGCAGTGGAGAAGAAGGTGGCTCACCGAACGATGGTTCGTCGGTAGGGTGCCAGGGTAAGTGCTACGGCCAAGATAATTCCGGCGACGTAAAACCAGCCGATAGCCCCTGCGGGTAACTGGCTAAAATCAAAATAGCCAAAGGTGTTGGTAAGATACTGCGCGCTGAGTGCGGCGAAAATCCAGAGTAAGGCCAGTAATCGTAGTCTGAGTGATTGGATAGGTCGCGAGAAAAGGGCAAGTGTACCGTAGCCTGCTACCCAGATCATAGAAAGAACAAGGAGGGGAAAGAAGGGCTGGATGGTGTAGTAGGCAATGCTTAAGATGCCATATACTGCACAACCAAGAAGGCCAATGGTATCGGCGGCATCTTCTTTGCGGTTGCCTTTTAGTAGGTAGCGAGCCAGGAGCGGGGGATACAGCGGGCAGACGGCGATGAAAGGCCAGAGCTGGGGTGGAACGGTAGTGTAGAGAAAGGGAATATCATACCCTACCGTCATCCAGCTCAGCACAAAAAAGAGGAGGAGAAAAAGCTGGCGCCGTTTATGCACTGAAGATGTGCTCAAGGTGGCTGCGGAAGAGGGGGACAATTGTTTTTCGCTGCATTCTGTGTGGCAGTTCTAGCTGGCAGGCATCGAGCAAATTTGATCCCTCAATGGCATTGGCAAAGAGACGGGCAAGCTCTGGAGTGAGGGTAATGATGTGCGATCTATCGGCGCTTAGATCAACTAAGATGGCGGCACTTTGCTTGCAATCGTAGCGCGAGGCAATGCCCTTGGTTGCGCGAGCGAGTAAGGCGCCCTTCTCTAGTATGCCGGAATGCTCAAATGAGATTTCAAGCTGGCCAACCGCTAGCGAGTAGCCTTCGGCGAGCCCTTTAATAGGGAAGTTATCTTCAATTAAGCACTGCACTATTTCTGAATCGGTAAGCTCGCTTCGGGTAGTAAAGATTTCGCTGGCTAGTTCGTCTTCGGAGGAAAGCTGGTGGAGCTGACGAAGCCAGGTAGCCATTTCTCTATCTCGATCGCTGGTGTTGCTGGTTGAGAAGTTGAGCGAGTTATCGATAATGGCGCCGTATAGCAGTAATGCGCTGGCCTTAGTTGGGTCCACGCCGCCTGCTTTAAACTTTTCGGCAATAAGGGTGGCCGCCGCGCCAACTTCTTCATTTTGAATAGTAACAAGATTGGGAAACTCTTCCGGGCGACCATCGGAATGATGATCTACGATTTCGGTAATTTGATAGGGATCGATGGCAACAGGGACGGAATCGATGAAAGAATCGTCGGTGTAAAAGACTTCTGAGATCTCGTTTGGTAGGTGCTCAAAATCTTGGAAGGAAAGACCTGCCTTAGCAAGAATGTGCTGGGCCACCAGATGAGGGGCTCCTTCAATGAAGGCTTGCGCTGGCCGGTTTTGAGCCTGGAGAAGCTCGGCGTAGGCAATGCTGCAGGCAACACCATCGAGATCGGGAGTGGGGTATGAGGTGACGACAATCATACAGGTACGGTATCATATTCGTATGTTATTGTACGATGCGCTAGTAAACCTGTTGAGCCCTCAGTCCGAAGTAAGCGGAGTGGTTGCAGTTACAGTTGCGTTGCTGCAATCGTTGCTCGTTCTTGGCGGCTACTCCATTGCCCTTACGTTGCTTGGCTACTGGCCGTGGTTTAAGTTTGTCGCCTTCTTTTCTCAGGTAGTACTTTCGTTTGCTCTGCTCTGGGTACTAAGTTCGCGCGACGCTTCGCTTGATCAATTAGTAATTTGGCATAGCTTTTACTTCTTAGGAGCGCTGGCGTTGGTAACATTGGCTGTTCTTATTATTTTGGGAATTGAAATTGTGCGCTTGGTTAAGGTTTCAAAAGTTACCAAGGTTAAGGCCGAGCGTAAAATGGCGGCTAAAATTGTCTTTAGCCAAGGGTTTTCGGCTCCTCAAACCCAAGTGCTACGCACGATTGCAGGCTTTATCATCATCCATACCTTGTGCATGATGAGCTCCTTCCTCATCTATCGCGCCCTGCTTTCAGTGGGGAATGCCTTTACCTTTACCATGTTGATTGCCGGTAATATCGGTGTATTCTTTGCCTTAAAGCTTGCAGTAACTGAGTTTATCTTCCCTCATCTGGTGGGTCTTGGTGCAAAGCTTAAAGAACGATTACCTCTAAAGCGTACTCATGAAGCCTGAACGAATTATTCTTGGTGGCGGGTGCTTCTGGTGCACCGAAGCAGTTTTTAGTCAGATTAATGGAGTGCTCCATACCCTTTGCGGCTATGCTGGCGGACAAAAAGAGTTCCCAACCTACCGAGACCTGCATAGCGCCGGCAATACGCACGCCGAAGTGCTCGAGCTTATCTTTGATGCTGAGGTTATTAGTCTGCACGATATACTCGAGGTATTTTTTACTACTCACGATCCGACCTCGCTTAACCGCCAGGGGGCCGATGTGGGAATTGAATATCGCTCGTGTATCTTTGGAACCGAAGAGCAGCTGGCGGTTGCTGAGCAGGTTATGACTGAGCTTACAGAGGCCTATCCAGATCCTCTCGTTACGGTACTTGAAGAAGTAGTCCCATTTTATCCGGCGGAAGAATCACATCAGCAGTACTATGCTCGTAACCCGAGTATGGGCTACTGCAATGTAGTGATCGTTCCTAAACTTTCTAAACTACGGACAAAGCACCAAGCTTTTCTCCGCACTACACCTCCTATGTCATATTTACGCGAACCCCTACCCCAAACCCCAGAAGAGTGGCAAGAAGTACTGAGTCCCGAGAAGTTCGAAGTACTGCGTGGGCATGGTACTGAGCCTGCCTTCCGCAACGAGTACTGGGATAATCACGAAGAGGGCCAGTACTTCTGTGGTGCTTGTGGTCAGCTACTATTTAATTCAGAAGAAAAGTTTGATTCCGGCACCGGCTGGCCTAGCTTTTGGCAGACCGCTTCTCCAGATGCCATCGCGCTTGAGGGCGATACTTCGCACGGCATGGTTCGCGACGAAGTAGTTTGTGGTCGTTGTCAGTCCCACTTGGGTCATGTCTTTAATGATGGCCCCGAGCCAACTGGCCTTCGCTACTGCATGAACTCGCTGGCGCTCAATTTTATTGAAGCGTCCTAAACCGACGTACGCCAGGACCAACTTCTTCAAGCCAGCTTGTGAGAGGGCGGGCAAAAACAGTCTCCGGACTAACTACGGGAAAATACAGAACAAGTAGTTGTTCGTCTGCTTCGTTAATTACTAACTCCTTAACCTCGTACGTGGTTGTGGGAGTTTTGTAATGCATATAGTGCCCACCAATTTCTATGCTTTGAGCTGCTTCATTAAGCTTCAATCGTAATTCTTCGAGACTGGTATGCATGGTTTATGAGTTGGCTGATCTGGTTCTTTATCCATACTAACAAATAAAGAACGGCAATAATTACAACTGATTGCAGGGTATTGCTAATTCTCCCAGCATTATCAAAAACAATAAAAATATTGAGAGCAAAGACAAGTGGCGCATGTAATGCGAAGGTCCAGAGCGAGTCTCGCCCAAAAGGAAGAAGAAGCCAGCCCAGGGCTCGGTTAATTGGCTGCTCGAACCTAGTGAAAAAGTAGAATAGGCTTAGAAACCACAGGACGGCCATGGCAAGCCTGGGGAAGTCCATTTCAGTGCGATCAAAATACGGTGCCCAAAAGGTTTGATACCAACGGTGCGCCTGCGGCATGGCTCGGGCGAGGGTGCCTTCGTTTAGTGCGAGGCTAAGCGCATAGGTAATAAGGCTCCAGAAACCAGCCAGTGTTAGGAGATAGGTTGCCTTTTTACTTGGTGCAAGGAGCGGTCTAAAATACCAGCCAAGGATAAGGCCTAGGCTGAAGAGGAGCTGGTAAATAAGGATGGGTGACTGATCGCGAAGGAGGAAGATGCCGGTGGAAATGGTGAGAAGGATGTACCATGCCTTCCGCTGCAAAAGCAGTAATGCCAATGGGGCGAGCGCTACATAGAGCGTGTAATAGCCAAGCATCGCCACCCAGTAAACGGTTTTTTGTAGAGTGGCAACATCACTAAAAGCTTGCCAAGTAAGCGTACTGCAGACCGACGCTCCTCCGTTTCGGATGCCAACTTGGCAATCTACGGCATCGGCAATGAGAAGGGTGATACAACTTGCGATGATAGTAAGAACGTAGATGCCGAGTGCGCGGGTTAAGCTTTTCTTCAGTACTTCACCAAAGCCTTTTTCGGCTAAGGTCTTTTTTCGCACATAGCTAAACGTGAATCCGGAAAGAATAAAGAAAAGCTCTGCCCCCGAAACCCAGAGTACCCCACCACCGGTGAGGTACTCTAAGATTCCGGGTGTGCGCTGTGCGTGATTAACGCAGACGGCAATGAGAAGAAAGCCCCTTAATAGATCGAGGGTTATGAATCGTTTTCTTCCTACCACTCAAGATTACCAGCCGTCTGGTATTCGGTTACGCGGGTTTCGAAGAAGTTCTTCTCCTTTTTGAGATCCATAATCTCACTCATCCATGGGAATGGATTGGCATCGCCGTAAATACGGGGAAGGCGGATGCGCTCTAGGCGGCGATCAGCCACATAGCGAACATATTGCGCCACAGCTTCAGCGTTTAGACCCAAAATGCCCTTAGGCATGCAGTCGTGTGCGTAAGCTACCTCGAGCTCGACCGCATCACGGATATTCTTACTCACCTCTTGCTGGAAGGCAGGAGTCCAGATTTCTGGGTTTTCATCAATAATGGTATTGACTACATCGGCGCCGAAGGCAAGGTGAACGGATTCATCGCGCAAGATGTATTGGAACTGCTCTGCTACACCGACCATCTTGTTTTGGCGGGCGAAAGAAAGCATCATTACAAACCCGGCATAGAAGAAGATGCCCTCCATGATAACGTAGTAGCCGATAAGATCGTGCACGAAACGTTGTATTTGGGCAGGACTATCGGTTTTGAAGTTGGGGTCCATTACCGACTTTGTCATCTCTACGACAAACTCGTCCTTAGAATGAATAGATGGAATGGACATGTACATGGTGTACACCTCTTCTGGGTCGAGTCCGAGAGAATCGCAGCAGTAGATGAAGGTATCGGTGTGAACCGCTTCTTCGTAGGCTTGGCGCAACAAGTATTGTCGGCACTCGGGGTTAGTGAGGTGCTTGTAAATGGACATTACGATGTTGTTGGCCGTAAGGGATTCAGCGGTTGAGAAGAATCCCATATTCCACATGATGAGGCGGCGCTCTTCTGGTGAAAGACCAGTTGGGTGCTTCCAGAGTTCAATATCGCTTTGCATGGCGATTTCGTCTGGAGTCCAGTTATTGGCGACGCCAGCCTTATAGTGCTTGCGGGCCCAATGGTACTTAATGGGAAGAATCTTGTTGGGGTCGGTATCAGACCCCGCGTTGAGGAGGGATTTTTGCTGAGGAGGCATAAATAAGTGTTATGTACTGACTTTGACTAAACTTATTGGCAGGATTCGCAGTCTGGGTCTTCAATGAGGCAGGCCTTAACTGGAAGCGCGTCGTCGCCAAGGGTTAGGGTAGGAACTGAGAAGTTTGCCATTGAGAACGCGAAAGCGGGTTGCGGTGCTTCACTTTTTTCTTGAGCGTAACTTGCTTCAGTAATTACCACACCAACAGGCTTAGGATCTTCTTCCTGAGCCATGATCGGCTCGGGTTCAGCTACTACTGGAGGTACAATAGCAGGTGCGGTGAATGAAGCTACTGGAGCTGCCACTGGGAGAACCTTTTCCTTATGAATGATAGTCTGCGCGGAAATATCGATCGTGCTCTTTTCGATGTTGCTAGCGCCCATCGTACGAAGGTAGTAGGTGGTTTTAAGGCCTAGGTGCCAAGCAGAAAGATAGACATCGGCTAGTGCGCGCCCAGAAGAACCCTGGAAGAAGATATTAAGGCTCTGAGATTGATCGATCCATTTTCCACGGTAGGCAGCTACCTTAAGAAGGGATTGAGGATTAATCTCGAAGGCAGTTTTATACTTGGCACGGAGCTTGGGTGGGATGGTGGTTACATCTTGGACTGAACCATCGGCCGCCTTAATGGCCTCGAGCATGGTTTGATTCCAAAGACCTAGGCGCTTGAGATCGTTTACGAGGTACTCGTTTACGACAGTAAACTCGCCACTCATATTGGACTTAACGTAGAGGTTTTTGTAGGCCGGCTCGATAGTTGGGAAGCAGCCATTAATGTTGGAGATAGTTGCGGTAGGAGCAACGGCCATCATGTTTGAGTTGCGCAGGCCGTGCTCGGCCACTAGGGCACGAACAGGAGCCCAATCGAGCTTGCCGGAGCGGTTAACGCTGATAGGAATGCCGCGAGCTTCTTCTAGTAGGTTGAGGGTATCGACTGGGAAGAATCCGCGATCCCACTTAGAGCCCTTAAAGCTTGCGTAGGCACCCTTTTCTTTAGCGATAAGAGCAGATGCTTTGATAGCGTGATAGGAGATGAACTCCATGTTCTCGTCGGCAAAGCGAATCGCTTCTTCGGATTCAAAATCGATATCAAGCACGTAGAGGGCATCTTGGAAGCCCATAATACCAAGGCCGATTGGACGATGGCGCATGTTGGCCAGTCGAGTTTCTTCGGTTGGGTAGAAGTTAGGGTCGATCGTGTTATCCAGCATGCGGATAGCGATGGTAACCGTTTCTTCAAGGAGGGTGTAATCGAAGGTACCGTTTGTAAGGTGGCGAGAAAGATTGACTGAACCAATGTTGCAAACGGCTGTTTCCTCTTTGGAGTTATTGAGGGTGATCTCGGTGCAGAGATTTGAGTTGTGAATAACACCAACGTGATCTTGAGGGGAGCGGATGTTGCAGGCGTCTTTAAAGGTGACCCAAGGGTGGCCAGTTTCAAAGAGCATGGAGATCATTTTGCGCCAAAGATCTCGGGCGCGAATACGCTTAAAGAGGCGAATCTGACCTTCGTCGGCCATCTTTTCGTACTCTACATACTTAAGCTCGAAGGCTTTGCCGAAGATATCGTTAAGATCTTCAACTTCTTCTGGACTAAAGAGGGTCCACTCGCTATCGCTGGCGACGCGCTTCATGAAGAGATCGGGAATCCAGTGAGCGGTGTTGATATCGTGGGTGCGGCGGCGCTCGTCGCCAGTATTCTTGCGAAGATCGAGGAAGTCTTCTACTTCGTAGTGCCAGGTTTCTAGGTAGACACAGGCGGCTCCGCGGCGCTTGCCACTGCGGTTAATGGCAATGTTTACATCGTTTGCGATGCGCAAGAATGGGACGACTCCCTGGCTCTCGAGATTGGTACTCTTAATGAGGGCGCCGGTAGCACGGATTTTGGTCCAGCTCGTTCCGATTCCGCCAGAGTACTTGGAGAGCTGAGCGTTATCGCCGTAGACTTTGAAGATGTGCCCGAGATCGTCCTCTACCATATTGAGGTAGCAGGAAGAAAGTTGTGGGTAGGTGGTGCCAGCGTGGAAAAGGGTAGGAGTAGAAGGTGTGTAGCGAAGGGTGGAAAGAATATTGTAAAACTTGATCGCCCACTCGGTACGCTTTTCTGGAGCCTCGGCAAGGGAAAGACCCATGGCAATGCGCATCCAGAAGGTTTGGGGAGCCTCGATGCGAAGCTCGCTACCTTGTGCGCGAAGGAAGTAGCGATCGTACACTACCTGTGCTCCCATGAAATCGAAGAGGTAATCGCGCTCCGGAACTAGTGCTTTGGCAAGGGTTTCTAGATCGAAGGTGAGCAGTTCTTTATCGACGCGGCCTTCATCTACTGCCTTTTGCAAATTACTGGCGAAGCGCTCTGCGTAGGCCTCTGGCTTGGTGCTGCCGAGTACCTCGAGGCGGACCATTTCGAGGGTGAGGCGGGCAGAGAGACGATCGTAGGCAGGATCTCGCTCGATAAAGCTACGAGCGGCCATGATGAGGGTAAGCTGGAGATCGCGCTCACTCATGCCATCGTACAAGGCACTTTCGGCTTGGTTTACCAGGGCATCAAAATTAAGGGGAGCGGCATCTTCTACATAACGTGCAGCGCTCTCAAAGCGACGGCGAAGTACATTGCGATCGAGTTGCTTTTCTTCTCCGGTATTGAGTTGATACTGAACAGAACGGCCAGCTGCAACAGCGGGATCTGGCTGCGTTTGGCGTACCTTGGTGTGCTCGGCACGGTAGAGAATGTAGGCCTTGGCTACATCAAACAGCCCGAATTCCATAAGCGTTTGTTCTGCTAAATCTTGTACCTTTTCTACATCGGGAAGGCTATTTGGGAAGGCAAGCTCAATGTGGCGAACAACGTGGTCGGCCATAATATCCATGCCGCGGAGATCGGCCAGAGGATTTACCTCACGGATGGCTTTTTCCATTGCAACGCGGATTTTGACGACATCGAACGGAACGACGGAGCCGTCGCGCTTTCTAATTTTGGTAAGTGGCATGGTGTCGAAAATTAGCCAGGTAAAATAAGCCCTAAGAAATGCAAGGGGTGCGGCTTAGGGTGGGGGGATTCGGGTTGTGATGAAGGCAAGCTGCGAGCCTAGCTAGTGGGTGCTCGCCGTCTGTAACCCCTATATGTAGTGGATAGTGGGACGCTATCGACACAAATTATGGGTTTTAATCGTAATTACCACAATACTCTGACCATCGAGAGCGAGCTAAAAACGATACATTGAGGGCCGCGGGGTAAAAGAAGTTATCTACTAGAGCACTTAATCTTGATAGCTTTCGGCTTGTTGTCGGTAGAGTCTGGCGTAGGTTCCTTCTAGCTTCATAAGATCACCATGAGTGCCTTGCTCGGTAATCTTTCCCGCTTCTAGAACATAAATACGATCAGCTTTGCGCACGGTGCTAAAGCGGTGTGAAACAATAATCATGCTCTGCAGCTCTTTGCTCTCCAGTAGGTTTTTAAAGACATCAAACTCGGCCTGGGCGTCCATGGCCGAGGTGGGCTCATCCAACACAATAACCTGAGGATTTCGGTAAAAGTTCCGAGCCAAGGCAATTCGCTGCCACTGACCACCGGAAAGATCGGTCCCGTTTTCTTCGTTGGTCCACTTATTTAAGTAGGTTCCCGTACCGTGAGAGAGTTTATTTACAAAACTATCGGCCTTGGCCAGGCTGAGGGCCTCCTGAATGGCTTCTTCAGAGGTCTCGCGTTGCACCCTTCCGAGGCGGATGTTTTCGGCCACGGTGGTAAAGGGGAAGTGCTCAAAGTGCTGGAAGAGTACGCCAACTTTAGCCAGCCAGTCCTTTTGAAATACTTCTTGCATTGGGATTTCATCAACTAGTACCCTGCCGTTAGATGGCTCGTAAAAGCCAAGGATAAGTTTAATGAGCGTACTTTTGCCGGCTCCATTTTCTCCCACAAAGGCAATCCGCTCACCGGGAGTAATAGTGAGTGAGACATCCTCAAGAGCACGGTGCTTGGCTCCAGGGTACGAAAAAGAAACGTTTTGTAAGGCAATAGTTGGAACTGCTTCTGGGAGCCTGGTTTCTCCACCGGGGTGATCGGCCTCCTGCATAAAGAGCATAAAGTCGTGGGCGTCGCTCAGCTCTTGCTCGCGGCTGGTTAGTTGGTTCAAGAGGCTACTAATCTGGCCAGAGAATCGCTCGATTACCTGCTGGAAGAAGACAAACTTACCAACCTCCAGATTGCCAACGATAATCTTGCCCACCACCCAGAGAAGGGCGCCGGTAGTGACAATGGTTTCGGTAATATTCTCCAAGTTGCTATACAGGGCGCGCTGCCGCTCTTGCCGGCGCTCCATGGTAACCGTGCTCATCCGAAGTTCTCGTACCCGTGCAAGAAAGAAATCGACTAATCCGTAAAGCCGAAGTTCGGGAATGATTCTTGGCTGCAAAAGCTGCGATTCAATATCGTTGGCAATAAAGCGATTGGTGCTGTTTTCTTTCCACTCTTCAGTATGTTTCTTGCGAATACGCTGGTTAAGAATAGCTAGAGGAATAAGTGCGGCAACAACCACGCCGCCAATTAGCGGAGAAATGCTGGCAAGGGCGATGCCAGCCGCGACCACGCCAGTTAGGGTTCCACCAATACTAATAATGGTATCCAGTACCCAAGAAACATTACTACTAAAGCTGCGTACTCGCTCGAGGCGGTCCATAACCACCTTTTCTTCATATTGAGCGATAGGGAGGTTGGTAAACTTAGCAATTAGTTTTTCGCGAACTGAGATTCGTAACTTATCGCCGGCTATCGATTGAATAACTCTAAGGAGCGATTGCAGGGCTCGGTAAAAGACACCAAGTAGACCAAGGCCTATTAAGATCGGGTAAACCTTGCCCGTATCCTGATGATTCTTTACCGCTTCATAGAGCTGGGTGGTGAGTTGTCCGGCAAGGTACGAGGTAAGAATAGGGTAGAGGGCACTGCTTATTTCGGTAATAAGGGTGACCACAAACATAGTCGGCTCTAGCTTAAGAGCCAGCTTACAGGTAAACCAGACTGCTTCGAGCTGGTCTGAACGAGCTTTTGGCTTAGGTTGGATTCTTCTTGGAGGCATAAGAAAATAGCGAAGTAGTGTAATCGGATACTACCACTTCATGTTGGAACTGGAAGGGGGTAGTTGCTGGCACCTATCTTGGGCTGTCATACTAATCCAAATGCGCAAGACCAAGGCCTTTACTCTGATCGAAATTATGGTGGTATTGGCGTTGATCGGTATTTTAGCTTCATTAATTATTACGCCACTTCTTATTTTGCGAGTTAAGGCGCGTAATGCTCGCAATAAAGCCGTTATTGCTACGTTAAGCGGGACAGTCGATAGGTTTGTGCTCGAGCACGGGGCGGCCATTGCTCCTAATTTTGCTAGTACTCAGCCCTTTCTTGATACTCCTACTAACACCTATGTGTACCGGCTAACGGGCGTTCCACCCTTCGATGCTACTAGTCCAATTACTTGGTTATTCGAGAGCTCAAATGGCTATACCCGGCCTACTAATTTTGACACTCCTGAACTGAATGGTTCGGGATTTCAGCTGTATTATTACACGCGCGATTGTACGGCTACTACACTGGTAAATGCGCAGAATAAAACTCACTTTGGCCTTTCTCGTAAAGATGAATATGTGATCGTTACGCCTATTGCTGATGAGCTTACCAGCAACGATGCTTACGCTTGGTCGGCCAGTGGATCACTCTCCAGTGGCCCGGTAGTTGCCGGAAGTGGTGATGCGCTTGACCGCTCGGTGCCGCACCCAGGTAGGGGTACGCAAGCTAATAATGGCGCCGAATGCCATGCTCCGGCGTGGGAATAATCTGCTAGCATTAGTACATGACGATTCCTCCCTCAAAACAACCACTACCTGCTCACGCTCAAAAAGTATTTGAAGGTAAGGTGTTTGATGTCTACCAGTGGGAGCAAGAGCAATACAACGGTACCACGGCTATTTTTGAAAAGCTTACTCGCTCAAGTACCGTCTTAGTCATTCCGGTTGATGTGGACGGCACCGTAACACTAGTACACGAAGAACAGCCAGGTAAGGCGCCATTTACCGGCTTTATTGGTGGACGAGTAGAGGCGGGGGAAGATCCTCTGGTTGCGGCCAAGCGAGAATTGCTCGAAGAAGCAGGGTTAGAGGCCGAAGAATGGATCTTAATCGATGCCCTTCAGCCAATAAGTAAGATTGAGTGGTCGGTGTATACCTTTGCCGCTCGCAATCCTAAAAAGGTGGCAGAGCAATCGCTAGATGCAGGCGAAAAGATTGCGTTAACCACCCTTTCTTTTGATGAGCTTATTTCCTTTCTGGCTGATGAAGCTTCGGCTGAGCGAGATGGAATGCTGGCGCGCATGGCGATTCATGCGCTATATAGTCAAGAAAAGAAGGAAGAGTTGCGGAAGCTGTTAGTTGGCTAACTTACTTTGTCCGAATCAACTCAAGCTCTAGGTGAATATAGCCAAGAGAAATAATAACCAAGCCAGCCACTACTTTTGAGAAGGGTGCATTAAATGCCATCTCGCCGAAAATATTCCAGGTAAGCTGAACAAGACCAACGGCAGTTACGCCAGCTCCAGTAATAATGGTTGCCAGAGCAACGCCGATAAAATGAGGGGTGCGGTGATGAATAAAGCCTCGCATAGGAAGGGCTAGGTGGGTAGTACTCTTACTATAAGCGTGGTCAGGAAGATCTGCTAGTATTCTTGCATGAATCAATCCCCACGCCACCGAGCAGTTGCCCTTGTTCGCCATGAAGACGCTATCTTGTTGGTGTATCGCAAGAATGAGCGTGGTGAGTACTATATTGCCCCTGGAGGCGGAATAGATCCTGGCGAAACACCACAGCAGGCAGCTGAGCGTGAATTACTTGAAGAGGCTGGGGTTGTAGTAGAAATCGGGGAACCTCTTACTGAGCTTCATGAGTCAGACGGCAGGATCCAATACTTCTTTTGGGCCACCTTAGCTGAAGGAGTGTTGCCTGATAGGGCAATGTGGCAGGAAGAAGAAAAACAAACGACAGAAGATTTTTATCGAGTAGAGTGGATTAGCCTTTCGAGTATTCAAGAAATTGATCTCAGGCCACTCGCACTGAAGGACGCATTGCTATGAGTTTATTAGTTATCGTCACCGGCCATTCTGGCACAGGCAAAACAAGCTTTAGCCGCCGCCTTGCTGCTGAGCTCAATCTCCTCTGTCTTAACAAGGACGATATTAAAGAGCGACTAGCGGATGAGCTTGGTGTGGCAGATAGAGAAGAGTCACAAAAAGTTGGTCGCGCCACATACGCTATCCTAGATTTTCTTATTGAGGAGCACTTAAAGATCGGACAGAGCTTTATTGTTGAGAGTAACTTTGGTGCAGGTTTTTATACCCCCAAGGTACGGGCGTGGTCCAAGAAGTACTCATGTACCGTACTGCAAGTTCTTCTTAAAGCTGATCCAGAAGTGCTATTGGAGCGAGTGAAGAATCGTATAGATACCGGAGAGCGTCACCCGGCCCATATGGAAACAAGCGATATTACAAGTGGCAAGTTTCGCACTCTTTTGAGTGATGGACGGATTCAGCCCATTCAAGCAGGTGAGTTAATTGAGCTCGATACGACCAACTTTTCTGAAATAGATGCCAGTCTTAAAGAAGTTGTTGCCCGGTGCAAATTGCTTCTATCTGCCATTTAGGTGGGAAGAAGTATTCAATCGGTGCTGGGCTTGGGGTGAAGCTGGCTTTTATTTGCTTGCGATTACTGGCTAATTCTGGAAATCGTACTCTCGAGTATTTATCGGTTTCACAAAAGAGTCCCTGACAATCTATGGCTTGCAGTGGGCGATTACCAATTCGCGCAAAGTTGAGCCCTAGCCGCTGGAACTCTTTTTCTTGGTTTTCGACCATGTACATAATAATTGCCTCGCGATCGGACTTTTCGTAAGAGCTAAAGCATTTAGCGATGCCGCGCTCAGCCCCGGGACCGGCAATCGTAAAATCATTCTCGCTAAAGTTGAATACTTCGGAGTAATTCATGTCTATGGCGATTTGATACGCCATAAAGTTGCCAATCAGCGGCAGTTCACGCAAAACCATAAAGAGCTCACGGAGGCTTTTTGCCTCTTCTAGCTTTCTACCCATCTCACTGCGTAGAAAAGTATATTCAAGCAGGGCAAGGTGATTATTGTGTTTTTGATCAAATCCAAACGCCTTATTAGCGCAAAGAATAAAGGCATTTCCGTAGATGGGCCCTTCTTCGCGGATCTTTTCGAGTAATGCGCTATAGGCTCCCGGAGAAAAGGTTGTCAGGCTAATTTCGCCCAGTAGCTTCTCTAACGCCACCCAAGTTTGATGTTTGTTAAAAAGGCGAAAGAGCATAATCCGAAACAGCGTATCTTGAGGGGAATAGCTACTTGAATAGATAACCTCCCGAATTAAAAACTGTGTCTCGCGGTCGAGGGCGCGGTACGTATTGCAGAACTTATACTGCGCCAGAATCGGATCTTGCGTGTACGGTGCCTTCGCCCCACTTAGGCGCTTTATAAAAGTATTTTGCCGTTCCGCCGCAAAGTACCAATACGTATCGTAGACTTCGGGGCGGGGAGTGAATGACATAGTGGAGCTTACTCTACGCAAGCGACAAGTAATTGCCAAGCTGGTAGCATGTATCTATGCACGAACAGTTCACACTCCCAGAAGATGCGGAAGTAACCCCGAGGGATATCGCTGAAAGTATTTTGGATAGTAATCCTGAAGTAGCGTTGCAAAAGGAAAGAGTAGAATTAATTCAGCATGCACTCGAAATCTTTGCGGCTCGCTGTAATCTACAAGATGTTCTGGATGAGCTTGATCAGTTAGACCCAAAGCTTGGTCTGCGAGAAGATTTTCCGGAGTTTAACCAAAAAACCCAAGAAGCACCACTCGATACCGCCCGGCTAAAGAGCGAGTTTAATATCGATTTCCCAGATCGCTATCCTTCCGAGGTTCTCCAGCAGATGCTCGATGGTGATATGACAGGTAAGCCGTGGGGGATAGTGGTTGTTGCAAAGTATGATAGTAACGGTGCTCTCGAGTATATGCCGCAGTTATCTGGTTTACATGAGGACTTACGCGAGGAGGCAGCTATACGGGTTGTAGAGGCGTCTAGTCCGGAAGAAGCCTCGGAGCTGACCGCCGCCTTGGTTGCTAAGTATGGCAAGGCATCCTTCGGTATTGTGGTAGCTCATGGCTCTGAAAAAGGATTTACCTTTGATGATGTTGAAGGTGGAAGGGTGGAGGTGGATGAACCTGTTGATGAAGAGCCTGAAGGCCTGCCGGAAGTTACGATGAATGGTTTTGAGGAAGAAGGGGAGGAGGGTGAGAAAAGTAGTTTTGATATTTTTTCAGAAACACTGGCAACTCATCTGGAGGATGACGCCTCGGTCGTACTGGTATCCTGCTCAACTGGCAAGGGTAAGAATCCGGTGGGTAAGCAGCTGGCGCGAGTGACCCATCTTTCCGTTACGGCGCCTGATGCCGATACCAATGTTTCGGATTTGCACGGCGAGGTGAAGGCGGGCGGAGTTGAGATACGGCCTGAGTATAATAAGGCTAGCGCGCAGACGTTTACGGGTTAGAGCTGGATTGATTGGCCGATCTCTAATGCCTGTACTGGGTTTGTAGCTTTAATAAGGTCGGCAAATATCTTTCCTGATTCTGGATCGCCGTTGGTGTAATGAATTGGAATTACTAATCCGGTGAATCCAATTGATTGAATATGTTCAGCTGCTTGCTCCGGGGTAAACACATATCCATGGTTCCCTACTGGGACTAAGGCAATGTTGAAAGTTTGCGTAGGTGGGGGAGTACTAATAGCCATATCACCCAAGAAATACACAGCTTTTCCTTCTGCTGAAATAAGAAACCCAATATTTTCTACTGGTGCAGAAATGCCCGTGCCATGGTTACTTGCGGTGGCCGTAATCGTAAATAGGGTTTCAGGTAGGGTAATAGTTTCACCTTCGGTAATGGTGGTAACTATGAGGTTGGTATCGGTAATGAGGCTTGCGACTTCTGCAACCGTTATGATGGAGGCTGCTAGGCTAGTAAGGTTCTCTTCATAAAAATGATCCCCATGCATGTGTGAAACCAAGGAGTAATCTGGCTTGCCGATGGCTTGAAGTGATTCAGTGCTCGTAAAGCGACCGACGTCGATGGCTAGCTTTTTGCCTGCACTTTCTAAGGTAAAACCGGATTGTTCGAAGAGGGTGAGGATCATGACTGCAGTATATCAAGAATTACGAGGAGCGACTGATTGCTCTCATGCTCTTTTTGTTGTAGGTTCACCACGATTTGTACCTTAAGGAGGTGTGTGGTTATGAGATGGTTTTTTGTATTCGCATTTTGTCTGCTTGCTGTGGGTTGCGGGGAAAAGGAAGAAGTACTTCCAAGTACTATTCCGCCGTCAGTAGAGAGGGTGCAGCATCTCTATATTGGTGAGACACCCGAAAAGCGCGCGACTGCGGCTAAGGTTCTAAGTGCAGACGACCGAAAGGTAGTTGAATCACTTGAGTCACTTTCGCGTCTCGCTGGTACTCCATTCGAAAAAGACTTGCGCGGTGCACAGCGGTATGTGTATCCAGTATTGCCAACCGACACCGGTATTCTTGCAAAAAACGCGGTGGATGATGGGTTGCCTGTAGTTTTCATAATTAATGAAGATGCTGTACTTGGTAGTTTCTGGAAGAGGTTACTTAATTCCAAGATGACTGCTGGGAACAGCTCTGAGAAAGGGCGTAAGCCGCTAGTCTTTGTCCAGGGCTATGGTCTTGAAAGGGAGGTGTTGGGGATTCTACTCCTTAAGGAGTGGTATTTCTACGATAGCCTTATTCGAAATGGTCACGAGAGCGTCTTGCTCGCACAAATGGATGCTGATGCCTATACTGGGCGTTTACTTATCCAACTTTATCCCGGGGCAGGAGGCCCCTTCAATGCGATAAAGGAAAGGATGCGAGCACTGCAGAAGTCAGGAGTGTTAGTGACCAAGGGTCAGCTGGTAGTCGAGCGCACAGTTCTTGGTCAACAGATACTAACGGTGATGAAAAGCGTCACGAATATTGAGTTGGGTGTACTCGTAGAGCTTGGTGTCTGTGCTGCGCAGTCATCACTTATTGCTGAAGGAAGGGAGCATGGAGTGGCTGCGAGGAAGTACGCCGACTGGGTTGAGTCCTACAATAAAAAGTAGTCAGACAAAAACATACACCCCCTGCCAGATCTGGCAGGGGGTGTCGTCGTATTTAGCTTAGGGCAGGCTCTTGCAGATCCTGACTTTGCTCCATCAGCTTTCCATACAATGTATTTTCTAGATGTGTGGCCAGGCCGGCGGCCTGAATAGGGTTGAGGAGTCCTAGTACCACCGCCAATACTAAGATGAGGCACTCGTCTGCTTCTTCGGGCAAGCCCGAAAAACTGAAGATGTAGTCCCCAATCCGGATAGCACCTGCCCAGAATCCCTTCGCCTCGTCGCGAGACTCGCGACTGAACATGTGCTGAGGGTTATCGCGCAGGCGCAGCGCCTTCTCCAGGCTATTTCCTGCATATTTTGCCACAGATTCAGCGTCGAGTACGCCGACTACATCTATTGTAGCTTGGGGTACACCGTGCAAGCTGTGAGGAGTAAGGGGGAGGATGGTTAGTACTCCTCCTGTTCGGCCTTGCTCGCCCGTGGGCAGGGCGTTCAGTACAGCCGAAAGGCACATAGCGGCATGCGCGAATGCCTTGCCAATATCTATTCTTTTTTCCAACTACGCTCCACCTCCTATGGAGTAAGCGTATTTATAGGCACAATTAGGGCTCCAGTAAAGAGTTAGGCGGTTATTTCTCGGTATTCTTTTAGGAGTAATAAATCGCGATAGCGGATAAACTTGCCGGCATAGTTCTCGGGCTTGCACTGCTCAACAAGAACAATGGCCTCGTCGATGTCTTTCGCCCAAACCAAGGTGAGATTTTGATCTTTTTCAAAGTCTGTTAGCGTGGTTTCGCTTACTTCTCCAGTAACCTCCCCATAGTAGCAGTATGAAATCTGGCATAGGGCTGATTCAGCTCTTACTTCTTCTGTCATGCCAACTTCACCTACGATCGCTATGCTTAACCCAGTCTCTTCCCGTATTTCTCTGGTGAGTGCGTCGATTATATTCTCACCTTCTTCAATACCACCACCAGCTAACTTGTAAAAAGCGTTCTTAGGTATGTGAAGAAGCGCGACTTCTCCCATGCGGGTTATCACGGCGCGAGCAGCTCGGCGCTCGGTAAGCGTGGTGGGTGTGGTAACTTTTTCGCCCAATACTTCAAGGGCGGTAATAGTCGCGAGGTTCTTCATAGTTAGAGAGTTACTTCTGGGTTCATGCTTCAGGTTTAAAGTGATTTCGACTCCAATTCCAAAGCACGGGATGCATAGTAACTGGACTAATGCCGCTGCCTTCAAGTAGTTCTCGCCAGGCTTGCTCCACTTGGGGTGTGGTCGCTCCTTCAGGCACTAATCCAAGGTGTACTGAGCACTGGATCACGTGAGTATCTGGAATAATCGAAATTAAATGCGAGTTACTAAACTGTACATCGGTATATTCGGAAAGAATGAATGGCCAATAATTTGAAAGCTTTGGGCCGCGCAGATAGGGAAAGTCGCTTCGGCGATCTACCTGGAGCAGTTGTACTAACTTTCCTGCATCATTATCTGCGGCGGCAATAACTTGGCGGGGATCATCCTGAAAGTGCTTGTGCAGGGTATGAGAAATTGCCAGCCAGATTTCGGTGTGTTTGTTTGGTTGGAGTCCGAGCTTATGTTTGAGTAAATCGTCGCGTACTTTTTCTGGTGGAGTTGCGGTGGAAAGCTCAGGGAAGAATAGATAGTTTGTTTCCGGGTCTTGATAGGTTTTGAGTGCACTTTGCCACATAGCAGGCGAGCTGCGCTGAAAGTTGATACACACTGGCAAGGTAAAATAGAGGTAGTTTTCTCTACTTCCAAGTGGCACCTGCGGGTGTACCTCGTGGTTGGGAAGGGTGGGAATCTGCCCATTCTGAAAAAGAGCGAGTAAGGTTTTAACTCTTGTAAGGATGGGAGGGGTATCCACGCTACTTGGCTTTCAGGCTGCGGTATCCTACCCAAAATGCAAACGCGCCAGCAGTATTGGCGAGTAAATCCCACCAGGTATCGCTGCTATTTGCGAAATGAATACCTACTTCCTGCAGAAGCAATTCGGCAAGCTCATTGGCTACGCCAAGCATGCTTACTAGTGCGTACAAACTAATAAGCTCCAGTAAGGGAGATGCTTTCCAGGAAAGTTGCTGCTTAAGATAGAGCCAGATGCAGCCGGTAAATAAGCCACCCCCGATAAAGTGGGTGCTAAAGGAAGTATCTACTCCATGAATAAGGGGAGAGGGAACAAACCAGGAAACTGCGTACAAAATACACCCCAGAAGTAAGACGGTATTTTGCGTAGCCTTTTTGCCGGAGAGTAGCGTAACTAGCCACGGCATGGCAGCGTAGACGCAGAGTGGAACAACAATAGCCAGGAAAAGTACAAGGAACATGATTAATCCTTAGTCTGGTCGGGAATGGGCTTTAACAGCACGCCATCCCACCCTGGATAGCTTTTACCATCGGTAAAGTGAGCAACTCCGGGAGTAAGGGTAAAGCCTAGTTTTTCGGCAATCTTTTTACTACCAATATTTTCTTTAGTGAAAGCAATTTTAATGGAGTGAAGAGTGGTCTGGGAGAAGGCGTAGTCGCATACGGCTCGAGCAACCTCGGTGCCAATGCCCATTCCCCAGGCATCTTGCTCGCCAATAAGGAGCCCAAACGAACCCCACTGAAAGGTGTGATCAATTTCGTTAATCCAGGCGGCTCCAACTGGCTTGCTATCCACCACAATGTCCCAATGGATACTATCTTTGGCTTGTTCAAATGTTTTGAGGGTTTCTTGTTCCTGTTCAGCGGTAGTAGGCTGCCAATCGGGGTTAAGGTGCTTCATTACTTCTTCGGTACTTAGCCACGCAACAAGTTTTTCTATGTGTGAGCTAGAAGGAGGGGTAAGAGTGATGTGCGCACCAGATTTGGTGGTACCAGAGGAAAGAGAGGGTCCGTACATGAGATAACTTTACAGAAATAAAAAGAAGCCCGTAAGTGCCGGGCTTCTTTACTTGAATGGGACTGCTTACTCCTTTGGTCCAGAAATATTTACCATCCAATCGACGCCAAATTTATCGGTAACGGTACCGAAGGTATCTCCCCAGTATTCTTTTTTGAGCTCGGAAGTAACTGCGCCACCTTCGGCTAGCTTTTTGAAGAGTGCCGTAATAAGTGTTTCGTCTTCTCCACCAATAGAGAGGGTGATAAAGCTTGGTGGATATGGCTCGTTTCGGTCGCTGTCGCTGGCCATAAACTCTACTGCGCCACCAGTAAGATCGGCATGCATGATACGGTCTTTTTTGGCAGGGTCGGTTTCGCCAATGGCTTCGCCGAGGGTTTGAATAGTAACGCTACCTCCGAATACTTCGTGGTAGAAGGTTGCAGCTTCGCGACAGTTGCCTGGGAAGAAAATGTAAGGATTGAACTTGATCATGGTGCTGGATTACGTATTGGTTAAATTAAGCGTTTTTAAGATCGTCGATAATAATCTTGCTCATGCCCATCATTGCCTGCATGGCGCGCCCGGCTTTTTCTGGGTCTGGGTTACCGAGGTATTCGCCCATTTGCTTAGGGATAACCTGCCAAGAAACGCCAAACTTATCCTTAAGCCAGCCGCAGCGGCTTTCTTGGCCGCCTTCGGTAAGCTTTTCCCAAAAGTAATCTACTTCGGCTTGATCTTCGCAGCTTACGAACATTGAAATGGCCTCGGTGAAGGTAAACTCTGGACCTGCATTGAGAGCGATAAAATCGAGCCCATCAAGGCTAAAGTTTACTCCCATTGCCATTCCTGCAGGGCGAGGACCACCCTCTGGGTAGCGACTAATATCTCCGAGGGTTGAGTTACTGAAGATAGAAACATAGTAATTTGCAGCTTCTTCGGCCTGAGTATCGAACCAAAGGAATGGAGTAATTTTTTGCATACTTCTTTTTTAGAGATTAAGTAGTTTAGTTGTAAGTCAAAATAGGTAAAAAGGCCAGGTGCGTTGCCTACTGAAGGTAGGGGCGTAGCTTTGCTGCGTACCGGGCACGTTCACCAGGCTCTGCTAAAGCTTTTTGATTGTGACTCAGATAGAGCTGGTCATTCTTGAAGCGCGGGAAGACGTGTAAATGATAATGCCACACGTCTTGGTTTCCTGCTTCTTCATTGTGCTGCCGTACAGATACACCATCGCAGTCGTAAGCGCCCTTTAGGGCGATCGCTACCCGCTTAGAAAAACTATGGATATAAGCCAGAATATCGTCCGGAATATCGTAGAGATTTTCGGCGTGCTGATTGGGGATAATGAGAACGTGCCCGGGGTTTTTGGGCCACCAATGAGATGAAATAAAAGCTGTGATCAGATCGTCCTGGTAGACAATGTCGCCTTGGTTGGTGAGAGGAAAGTCTCCCTCGGCTCCTGCAACTACCGCACAGAATGGGCACTGGTAGTCGGCGGGTTCGTGGTTATACATTAACGGGACTCTGGGTTAGTGACTGTACCATCTCCAATAACTCCTCATGGATTAGTCCATTGCTCACAATGGCGCCATTAATTGGCCTGTCGTAGCGCTGCTCATTCCCTTCCTTATCAGTCACTTTTCCGCCGGCTTCCTCCACGATTACCTTAATAGCGGCAATGTCCCAAGTGGTATCTACGCCAAAGAGGAGGGCATCGTACTGGCCATTGGCAACGAGTGCGCCTACGCAGGTGGTGCAATAAAACCGGCTCATGCGCGCCTTCATGGTATAGAGTACCGGATCAAGTGCACTTAATCGGCCAGATTCATTTCCGATCATTGCCTTGGCAACAGTTGCATGAGACGAAACATGGATTGGGGTATTGTTCATAAACGCTCCCTTGCCTTTTTCAGCGGTAAAAAGTTGCTCGGTAAAAGGATTGTAAAGAACCCCTAAAATAGGCACTCCATCTTCTACGAGTGCCAAAGAAAACATAGAGATTGGTAGGTGGAAAATAAAGGGCATCGTGCCATCGATTGGGTCGCAGACCCAAGTATACTTACTAGTTCCTGGGTTATGGCTTTGCTCTTCTCCTAAGATACCATGATCAGGGTAAGCGGCCATGATGCGCTCAATGACCATGGCGTTAATGCTGGTATCGGCAATGGTCACTGGCGAGTTATCTGATTTTCTCTCCACGGCTAAGGTTGAGGAAAAATGCTGGCGCATAATATCTCCCGCAGCGTGAGCGAGATCGAGGGCGAAGGTGAGGTAGGGGTTTTGCATGGCTAAATAGTATCAGAAACAGGATGTCTGGAGCTTTACTTTAGAAAGGGCTAAGCTAGTCGCGTTGTACTGTAATTCTCTACCATGATTGAAGAAGCTATTACTCAGATTCTCAAGGGCATTGGCGAAGATCCTACTCGCGAAGGCTTACTTAAGACTCCAGCCCGTGTTGCTAAGGCATATGGTTTTTTGACGCAAGGCTACGGCATGGATCCGGCCGAGCAACTGGGTACCGTGTTTACCGAAAGCTACGACGAGATGGTGCTGGTAAAAGATATTGAGCTGTATAGTCTCTGCGAGCACCATATGCTGCCATTCTTTGGCAAAATCCACATTGCCTATGTTCCCAATGGAAAGGTGGTCGGTCTTTCTAAGCTTGCGCGTCTTACCGATGTGTATGCCAGGCGCCTGCAAGTGCAAGAACGGCTGACTATGCAAATTGCCGATGCGCTTCAGGAGCATTTACAGCCAAAAGGTGTGGCGGTAGTAATTGAAGCGGCTCATATGTGCATGATGATGCGTGGGGTTGAGCGTCAGGGGAGCAAGACAGTTACCTCTGCCATGCGCGGGGTATTTCTTGAAGAAAATGGCAAGCGAGAAGAGTTCTTCAGCCTGATTAAATAGTGGGTCAGCAGCTGAATTGCGTCTAGAAGTTTTTTACCGCGTACTTATATACTTCGTTAGAGATTCCGCTCAGTGTTTTCTCTACTTCAGCGATATCTCCGGATTCGCTTTTTGTCATCACACAGAGAAGATAGGGCTTGCCGGGATTATAAATAATACCGCAATCGTGCAGCTCTCCTCGTGAAATATTATCTGGCTGTGGAACGAATCCTACCCCAAACTTATGCGCAATGTTGACGCTGGAAGGGATTGAAGCAACTATGCCATTTTTATACTCGGTGCTGGTTAATAGTGTAAGGACCGCTTCGGAGTTTTCTCGGTTGAGGTAGGTGGCATTAAAGAGGGTGCGGAAGAAGAGCGAGAACTGATACGGCGTCATGTAGTCGTCGATAGACACTAGGTTATCGGGGTAGTGCAGGTGGAGATCGAGGTAGGCTTGATTAAACTTTTCGAGGCTCAACTGCTTAACAAGTACCTGGAAGCTAATATTGTCTGAGTATTTGATCATATACTCGAGAAGCTGGGCGTAGGTATATGTTTTGCCATATTCGGGAACTTGGCTCGGGCGAACAGTGGTGTTTGCGTTGTAATCAGTGCTATCGGTAATGGTAACGGTTTGAGATAAAAACCCAGGAGTTGTTTCTGACTCTTTGTAGTATTGAATAAGAAGCGGAACTTTTTTTAGGCTGGCAGGGAAGAATTCTTCAATGGGGTTAATAAGAAGCTCTTTTCGGCTATCTAGATTACGCAAATAAATAGAGGCGGTGGTAATTGACCCATTTGCTTTGCCTGTTGCAATGACGGAGGTAATACTTTTTTGAAGCTCGGGGTAGTTCATGGAGGTATCCCGAGGAGTGGTGTCGCAGGCGAGAAGTGGCTGGATGAAGCGGTAGCCACCAAGCCTGAGGCAACTTTGGGGTGAGGGCTGAGCAGCTGTTGCTACTACTGGAGTACGCTTAAGTGCCCAGCCAGCAACGATACCTAGTACAAAAACGCCAACCAAAAGGCTACTGATAGCTACACGCTGCTTACGAGTGGAGGGCGAAGTGTGGTTCATTTGCGATCAATTGTAGCTCTTTTATGTGTGATGACTAGCTATGCAAATGATAAAAATATTTGAATATATTAGTCGTCCTGCACGATAATTCCAATCTCGTAAGCCAACGATTGCGCTAAAGAAATAAGCTGATCTGAAGAAATTATTGCACCCTTGAGTCCAGAAATACCACGAATAGAGCCAATGTTCGACTTTCTAAAATCTACTTTTGTGCCGATTACTCGAGAGAAGTCGGCCTGCTCAAGATTGCAGGCTTCGAAACTTACCTCTTTTAGTTTTGCCTCAAAAAAGTCTGAACTCTGAAGGTTGCAACCAATAAACTTCACCTTTTTAAGTGACGAAAACCTAAAGAGTCCCATATTTATGGCGCAATCCTTAAAGGTGCAGCCATCTAGGAGTGCGTTACTGAAGATAGTTCCAGTTAGCCTGCAGTTAGTGAAGGTGGTGGCGTTAAGGGACGACTCCGAGAGATTAGTTCCTACTAGTGATGACTGGGTAACGGTACTATCGATTGCTCGTAACTTGGGGAGCTTCGTAGCGCTAAGGTCCGCTTTTTCTAAGGTGCTATCACTAATCTGTACATTGCTTACAGGGCTGGCTCCAAGAAACGTTCCACTCATGCGGAGGTGGGAGTATTCTTGCTCGCTTTCTAATAACTCTGAGCTAAGGTCGAAAGACTTGAGGGCTTGAGACATGAAATAAGGATAGGGGAATGCTGCCAACGAAGCGAGCGGCGGCACGCATATTGCACTATCGGTTTATGTTCGGTTTAATGGGTGCATCACGCGCATGATAGTAACCCATTTAATTCGCTCTTATGTCTCAGTTTATCACCACACCACGGGTGGCAAATCGGCTTCGCAGCATCTTGTTTCATGTGCCGTTTTATTCCATAGAAGGCCTTGCTCGCTTGGCAAAAGATACTGGTTTTTCTAAGTCTACTATTTCGCGCCTAGCTAACCAAAAAAGCAGTCCAAGCTACTTACTTACCGCGGCTATTGTTGAAGCCCTTTCCAAACGATCTGGTTTTCCTATTTCCGCACAAGAAATATTCTCTAGTAGTGGCAGGTATCCCACTTCTTCGGTGTGTAGGGTAATGGGTTGTAAAGGTTGTCTTCCTCCCGAGGCGTGGGATGAAGCTACCGATACCTTGCGACCACAGTGGAGGTTGGCTCAGCGTGCGGTGTTTGCGTAGCTGAGGCCTCCTCAGTCGGCATATGGTAGAGTACTGTAATGATTCCAACGATCACCTCCCAAGACCCCTGGCAACCCGGCTACACTTATCAGCTCTCCGAGGTTGCCGGTACAAGCTTTGACCCAGATTTTACGCCCGATCTTACCCCGCAAGAAATGCTGGAGCTCGGGGTATTTACTGGTCGCTACATCGCAGACTTTGACGAGTTTCCTAAGGAATGGCACGAAAAAGCCCGACTTGCAGGGCGGGGGGAAAAGTCCAGTCCAAAATACAACTTCTTTGCAGTAGAAGCTGGTCAGTCGTATGAGGTCTGGAAGGCAAAAGGCTGGATCTACGAAGAAGATCCTCGCGGTTGGTTTCAGTGGTATTGCCGCTACTACTTAGGGCGAAGGATTCCTCAGGAAGATTCTCGCCAAATTAAGCGCTGGAAGATGATGAAGCGTCACTTGGCGCAGATTCAAAAAGCCTGCCGTGTGGGGGATCTACAGTGCCGTCCCCGCCAGCGCCAGGCGTTATTGCAGTGGGGATATGATACCCGGAAGGTATAACTACATCGCCCCGATAATCAATCCCATTACGGCAAAAACTACCGTGTTATAACCGGCATTAATCATCCAGTGGCGGAGACTTTTTCCTTCAAACAAATAATTAACCCCAAAGGCCATGCCCACCCACCCAAGCCCGGCCGCGAGGCCTGCGCCTAGTCCAAACTTCCAGTCGGCGTTGGTACCGATGAACGCGGCCAGGTTGAAGGCCATGATAAGCTCCAGGAGAAAAGAACCAATCAATAGCTTGGCCATGTTGGGTGGTGCAACCGGAGTGGCTTTATTCATCTTCATGCCAAGCTCGGCCATCCAAGGTTTTTCAAAGATAACGGTGTACCAAAGGTAGCCTAAGAAAAAGGCGGCAAGAGCGGCGAGGCCAACAGCAAGGAAATTAATTTCCATAAAGGCGAGAGAAGTGGGTGAGATCTGCCTTCATTATTACCAACTTTTAGAAGGAAGGGGAATCGGGATTGCTTCTTATCTTCTTCGTAATCTGGTAATGTCCATTCCTGAATCACTCTTACATTTTTTCTATTTTCCATGATGAATCCCGATAAGCCCAAGGGGGCGCCAATTCACTTTGTAACCCAGCACCTTAAAGGGTTCTGGCCGATTACTTCAGTGGCACTACTGGCCCTCATTGTAGCTCGTGTTGCCTCGGTTTTTGAACCAATCCTACTTGGTCGCATCGTAGATGCGTTGGGGCCAGCTGGTGCCGGAATGGCAACAGCAATTTCGGTGCTTATCATGCTCCTTGGTTTCCGTCTAGCAATTCTGCTGGGCGACCTCATCCGAGATACCTTATTTGCCAAGGTGCAAATGGGTGTGGCTCGCAGTATGTCCCGCCAGGTATTTGGTCACTTACTACGCTTGCCGGTTTCCTTCCATAACGATCAACGCATCGGTGCAGTGGCGCAGCGCATTACTCGCGCCAGCCGTTCGGTTACCTTTTTGCTTGATATGCTAGTAATTAGCATGTTACCAACTGTGGTTGAGCTTATTGCTACTTCAGTAATTCTCACTCGCGTCTTTGGTGGTATTTACGCGGTTATTATCGTGGCCACCATTGTTCTCTATGTTACCTTCATGATCGCGGCTACCGAGCTTCGCCAAAAGTGGAGGATTAAGGCTATTTCTTCCGACGAAGAAGTAGGAGCGCAAGAAGTTACTGGTCTTGGTTCTATCGATGTTGTTAAGCTCTTCCACGCCGAAGAGCAGCAAATTGCTCGCTATGAACCACTTTTGGCAACCCGCGAGGCGGCTAATACTAAGAGTAATCAGCTCTACAGTATTGTTGAAGCTGGCCAGGCCTTTATTCTGCTTACTGGTACCGGCTTAGTGCTGTGGCTTGCTATTCGAGAATCTGGTGCAGGCCACCTAAGCGCTGGTGATCTTGTTGCGTTATCCGGGTACATTATCCGCATCGCAGCTCCACTAGGATTCTTCGGCGCAGTCTACCGCATGCTTAAGGATGGCCTTACCGATCTTGCCGGAGCTGATGAGCTAGTCCGACAGCCACTTACTATTCAGGATCCTAAAAAGCCAAAAACTATTGCCAACCCAGTTGGGGCTGTTTCCTTTAAGAATGTTGAGTTTGGCTACGAGAAGGCACGGCCAATTCTTCAGGGTCTTACGCTTGATGTAAAAGCCGGGGAGAGCATTGCCTTTGTTGGTGGCTCTGGAGCCGGGAAGAGTACTATTCTTAAGCTCTTATTCCGTTTGTACTACCCCAACTCCGGTGAGGTTACGATTGATGGCGTGGCCGTCAAAGATCTTTCTTCTGAGCAACTGCGTCACTTGTTGGCAGTAGTTCCTCAGGATCCTGTTTTGTTCCACGGAACCATTGCTGAGAACATTCGTTTTGGTGATCCTGAGGCAACTGATGAGCAAGTAGCTTCCGCCGCAAATATTGCCCAGCTGGATGGCTTACTTAGCCGTCTACCCGAAGGCTTGCAAACAATCGTGGGAGAGCGCGGAGTAAAACTCTCTGGTGGTGAGCGTCAGCGCGTAGCGATTGCGCGCGCGGTAGTCCGTGAGCCTCGCATTCTGGTATTTGATGAAGCAACCAGTAGCCTTGATACTCACACCGAGAAAGAAATTGTAGAAGCCTTGCGTAAGGCAGGGGAGGGTCGCACTACCATCGCTATTGCTCACCGCCTTTCTACCGTGGTTGATTCCGACAAAATCTTCGTGCTCGAAGAAGGTAAGGTTGCCGAGGTTGGAAATCATAAAGAGCTTGTCGCTAAGAAGGGCAAGTACGCCAGCCTTTGGCAGGCGCAACAGCACGACGAAAAAGAATAGTCCTTGCAAATGGCCACTCATAACCCAGAAGTCTCGGCCCGTATCGAACGCCTTAGCCAGTGGCAGGCTGAAACGCAGGCGCTTAGAGAGCTGGTTCTGGCTTGTGGTCTTACCGAGGAGCTAAAGTGGGAAGAGGCTTGCTATACCATTTATGGGGCAAACGTCCTGATTATTCATGGGTTTAAGCAGTATGTCGCCCTCTTATTTTTCAAAGGCGCACTTATGGCCGACCCTGGGCACTTGCTGATTCAGCAAACTGAAAATGTGCAAGCAGGTAGACAAATCCGATTCACGAGTATGGCTCAAATTGTTCAGTTAGAGCAAGTGCTTAAAGACTATATCGCGGAGGCAATTAGGGTGGAAAAAGCCGGACTTAAGGTTGAATACCGAAAAACCGAAGACTACGAAATACCCGATGAACTAAAAGAGGCCTTCGACGAAGACCCGGGCTTCAGGCGTGCTTTTGAAGAATTAACTCCTGGCCGTCAACGCGGCTACCTTTTGTACTTTGCCGGAGCTAAGCAATCAAAAACCCGTATGGACCGGATTGAAAAGTGGCGAGATGCTATTTTTGACGGGATCGGGCTGCAGGATGACTTTGTGCGGTCCAAGGAGTAAAATCCGTTGCATGAATAGCGCACCACAAGAAAAGTTAGTTGTCTTTCGCCAGAAGGAAATCCGTCGGCAATTGCACGGCGGAGAGTGGTGGTTTGTAATTACCGATGTAATTGCTGTCCTTACCGACTCTGTCGATCCAACTCAATACCTAAAAAGGTTGCGTCAACGTGACAGCGAGCTTGCGCTGCTATTTTATCCTCAGGATAAAGGGGGGTACAAATTGTACCCCCCCTTGCACTTGCCTTCGATACACCTGGTGGCAAGCAAAAGTTACTTTCCTGGAATACGGAAGGCCTATTTCGGCTTATCCAGTCTATCCCTAGTAAAAAGGCAGAGCCGTTTAAAAAGTGGTTGGCCAAGACTGGGTATGAACGGGTGCAAGAAATTGAAGATCCAGAATTGGCACAAAAGCGAATGAAGGCACTCTACAAATCTAAAGGCCACTCTGATGAATGGATCTAGCGCCGAGTGCGCGGTATTGCTGTTCGGCAAGAGCTAACCGATGAGTGGGAGAGGCGCGGAGTAACCTCTAAGCAGGATTTTGCCATTCTTACCGCTGAAATCTCCAAGGCAACCTTCGGAGTTACACCAAGCGAATACAAAAAAGCTTAAGGGCTTACAGCGCGAAAACTTACGAGACCATATGGGCGACCTGGAACTGCTTTTTGCCCAGCTTGGTGAGGCGGCAACTACTGAGATTGCTCGGACCGATGACGCACTGGGTATGCTGGAAAATACTGATGCTGCCAGGCGCGGCGGATCGGTTGCGGGTACTGCGCGTAAACAGCTTGAGCAGGAAACCGGTAGGAAAGTGGTGAGTGGGGAAAACTTTTTGGTGCTAGCCAAAAAAGAAAAAGGCGTAGAGCTGTTGTAAGTAAGCTATTTACTTTAGGCGCAATAACTCACCCCTTCGCTTAACGATATTCTTATAGTCCCACTGGATCTCAAAACCTTTTTGTAGCCAGCGCCTAAGATCGTCAACGGCAATCTGTTCCACATCGGTATAGCGAACTTGTGAGGCTTTAAAAGTGCCCTCATCTTCAAGTCCTGGTTCACAAAATGACTGGCCGCTCCAGAATAGTAGTTGAACAGAGTTCTTGAGTACGCTGTAGCCAGTAATGGGATTTCCTTCCAAAAACCAGACGGGGTGCCCGTGCCATACTTTACTTTCAGCACCTGGTAGTCCGGCAGTAATTTCTTGGGCAAGAGTCTCGCAGATTGCTTTGTTGGTGGGCGACTGCTGGTCGTTGTAGTTGGTGATGTCTTGGGTCATGATAATTTCTTTATACGTCTGCCTGCAAATAACCCAATCCCCACAATAAGCACCGGCTGATACAGCCTTTCGGGATGTGTCACTAAACTAAGGACAAGGCTGCCACTTTCTCCACTAAGATAATGGGCGAGTAATCCATCTAGTAAAGAGACGAAAGCGAAGCCATAAAAAATATACCAGACTCTTAGCCCTTCATGTGCTGCAGTTGTGTTTGGGGATACACGCAGCCACTGGCTAAGGAAGCTAAGAATAAATCCAAGCTGCAGTCCACTAAATATCGCATGCCAAACCCCGACCACCGATATGGTGTAGTGCGGGTCAATCAGGCCATTGGTCGTGTCGGTGGTCCAGATCCAGTGTTGGTAGGCGCTTAATGCGAGAGCTAGTATGGTGAGCCAGATTGACGCGCTTAGTTGTTTACGAGACCCATATGCAAAAAGCCATCGCGCAGCAAAGGCGTTGAAGAAGGGGAGGGCAAGAGCATCACCAATCAAGAGGCTGGGGTTGGCTATCACTGGGTAATCTACTCCGCCACCATACCAAAACGCGTTATACCTAAAGGCGGCAATCATCCAAACGCACCAACCCAGAAAAAAGGTGGCAATTCCGATGCTGGTGGGGAGTTTCCAGTGAGAGTTCATGGAGTAGACGAGGGCTTCTGAACAAAAAGAATTTTATTCTTATCAGGATCTAAAATACTGTATTCAGTTCCCCAATCAAATTCGGTTAGCTCGCCATAAAAATCAAGATTCTGTTCTTTGTGTTTTGCATAAAGCGTGGCCACATCTTCAACAGAGATAAAAACGGTTTGAAAACCAGGGACTTCTCGTTCTTTGGTTTGATTCTTGATCCCAAGCTTTGCCCCATTTGGAAAATTAAACGATACAAAACGCTCGGTTTTGTACTCGACTGTAAGGCCGACAGTGTCAATGTAAAAAGGGATTACCTTGGTAATATCGTGACTGTAGAAGATGGCGCTATCTAGGTTCATGGCTTACGAGAGTTTCTGCACTACCTCTGCAAAAGTTGCTTCCTCGCGCGCAAGAGCCTCCTGGAAGTTGGGCTGGGCAAAATCTTGAGGCTTGCCTTGGCTATACACGCCAGACATTAGTACGAGTCGTTCCGAACGAGTTTCCACTTCCTTAATACTCCCGCGCTCGGTAATTCCGCTAGTCACTCGATGTACAGCAAATTCTGGATGGGTTGCGGTAAGTTCATCTAGCTCTTCAGTAAACAAAAACTGATTACTCGCCGCATAATAATAGAGCTCAGCTGTGAGATCTAGTTTTCGGTGTGCTCGATCGCGCCAGATTGCCCGAAATGAGCTAACACCAACGCCACCGGCGATAAGGAGGGGATTTTCTTGACTGTCTGGCCAAAGAAAGCTGCTAATTGGTTCGGTCATAGTGGCGGTCTCACCAGGCTCTAGGGTATTCAGCGATTGCTTATACGGACTTGGACTTATGTGAGTAATAAACTCAATCGTGTCTTCGTGCGGTGCGCTGGCGATGGAGAGGGCTCGAGCATCGCCATTTGGAGCAAAGAGCACTACGTACTGGCCAGCTTTTCGCTCCACGCGCCGGTGAGGCCTGAACACAAAATGAGCAATGTCTGCGGTGAGGGTGGTTTGTGAGATAAGCTCGAGGGTGATCATGGGGTATGTATTTCGATTGAGGTTAGTGGTGCGCTACGTTTCTCTTCCAAGTTTGCAATCAGCTTTTTTGTAGGCGTAGATAGGTCTAGTGTTAGTAATTCTTCTGCGCTAAACCAGCCGATCTTTTCGCACTTATCTGGCTCGCAAATGGTGCCTTCGCCACTGGTTAGTTCACACAAAAAGTGTAGTCCGACCCAGTGCTGACCAACCTCAGGAAGAAGAAAATCGATGTACCCAAGGGACTCCTTTGCCGTAACAGTCATGCCGAATTCCTCAAGGGTTTCTCGCTCGATGGCCTGCATGGCGGTTTCTCCAAACTCGACTCCGCCGCCAGGAAACTCCCATGTGCCGGGTTCGTTGCGCACTCCCTTACCGCGCAGTGAGGCGAAGATTCTACCGTCTTCGTTGAAGATGATTCCGCCAACTCCTAGGCCGATGTAATCGATTCCTTGTTGCATGGCTAGAGACTATTCACTTGATTATCACTCCCTTGTAATCAAAGAACTTCTTTAGTTGCTTAAAAGTAATCGGTGCAGCCTCTTGCGTTTCTCCATAAAACCCAGAAGGATTGTGAATATAGAGTTCTTCTTTATCAAGATCGTAGCCCACTACAAGTACTAGGTGCCCACCGCGAGACGGGGGCTGGCTTTCGGGGAAGCGAATGGTGGCCACTACGGAGAGTATGACATCTTCACCCTTAGCTAGTGCAGAAATAATTTCATGTATAGGCAAGGCGGGGACGGGACGTGCAGAAAGCTGGTGTTTTTCTTGCAGGTAGGTGCAAAGCGGCTTGTAATACAGGCCGTCAATAAAGTCTTCGCTAGCACGGTAGCCGCCGTACTTTTCTACTTCGTGAGCGAGAGAAATAATAGGATGAATACCACCCGTCCGGCGAGCAAGAACCATCTTTAGGCATGCCATGCCGCAGCAGGACCAGCTCCAGAGGGCGTATTCTTTTTCTGTTTTGGCACCGGATTCTCTCCACTTTGGATCGTCTTCTGCTCTGCGCTTGCCCTGCATTAAGTCGGAGACCATTTCTGGGGATTCCCACTGAGAATAGTAGGGGGTAGCCACAAAGAGTTTTCTGGGTACGTTTTTAGGTGCAAGGGTATGTTGAGTATTTTTTGCGGCCAGTGCAGCACCTTGCTTGAGGCGCCGCAAAAGAGGGCTGCGCTTAGTACTTATCCGCTCGACTCGATTTGGTTGGGGCTCTGCCTCCATGCAAATAACGTTATAAGGTATGCAATTGCTTGATTACGAATAGAATAGCAAAATAGAAGGCGTTAGAGCGGGTCTCACCACGTAATGTAATCTTAGAGTTAGTATGATCGATATTTCGACAACTATTGCGGCGGATCTGAGCGAAGTGTGGGTCAAATGGAACGATGTTAAGAGCGTGCAGTTTTGGTCATTTGCAAGTGATACCTGGGGCGCCGAGGGTATTGAAAACGATTTACGGGTTGGCGGTAAGTGCAGTTCACGAAACTTTGCTAAAGATGGCTCGTCGGAGTTTATTTTTGGCTGGACCTACAACACTGTAGAGCCAGAGAAGCTTATCGATTCTACGATGGATGATGGCCGAAAAATTCGTGTGGTATTTACCGAGGTTGAAGGCGGGACTCGGGTTGATGAGTCATTTGACCCTGAGACAGAGAACTCTGAAGAACTACAGCGTGAGGGATGGCAGGCGTATTTGGATAATTTTAAGAAGTTTGTGGAGATGGGGAAGTAGGGTTGTTATTAGCTACTAACTAAAAAGCTATGGCGCAGATTAATCCCTGGATTAACTTCAACGGAAACGCCGAAGAGGCGTTCGAGTTTTACCGATCGGTATTTGGCGGAGACTTTGGCAAGGTTACGCGTGTGGAGGGTTCGGACAAGATCATGCAGATTACATTGCCGATCGGCGGCACTACCTTGATCGCTAATGACGTGCCGGAAAGTATGGGTCGGGTAAGTGAAAATGAAAACCGGTCCAAAATATCTGTTAGCGCTGAAAGCCGCGAGGAAGCTGAAAAGATATTTACTGGGCTTTCAGCCGGTGGAACCGTTGAGGTGCTTATGGACGAAGATCCTGAGGGTGCATACTTCGGGATGTTTAGGGACAAGTTTGGTATTGGATGGATTATTAAGGTGGGGGAGTGAGAGGGTTAAATGAGAAAAAGCGACCCGCTAGGGTCGCCTTCTCTTTTTGTGGATTATTATCCCAGGATAAAAATCACTCTTTCATCCATGAAGTTGTCACTGTCGTCACCCTTGAGTAGGGGATTACTAGAAGGAACTCGGTCATAGTGGAAAGTTTCCTTTACTACGAGTCCACGATCCTTACAGGCTTTTGCGGCGATCGCAAGGGCGTGTGTTATCGGTGGCACCTTCCAGTTGCCTGAGAAGTCCTTCATGTCCAAGGCCTCTGGGTTGGAGATGTTATGTACACCCATGTCGCTCCACCTCGGTGCCACTGTTAGTGTGGCTTTAGCGGAGGTGATGGTGTACGGCTGTTCTATTCCACCGAGTGCCTCCAGACTCTCTTCATCCGCGTACTCGCGCCTTGCTAGCGACAGAATCACCTCAAGTAAAATATCAGGTGATTTCATTCCCTTAATACCGGTTTCGAAGGGGATTAGTACCCCTCGACTACTTTCGGTGAGAACTCTACTGCGTGTGCGAGTTCCAAGTAGCTCGATGAATATCCGGGCATTGGGAAAGCTCGTGAGATGCTCCTCAATTTCCAAGAAGAAGAGAAGGGCTTTGTTAATTGCCAGGTCTGAATTGGCAAACCACCCAAATCTCACCATCCTGGTAATTGCTTCGTAGCCATCCCAGTATAAGTTGATGGCTAAGTCCTCCGGCTGGCATGGCAAGATCTCGTCATTGCCTGGCTTACCCTTTTCAAGCAGAGCACTGTACCCGCACGCTACCCAGTGTCTGGTTTCGTCACCTTCGAAAACCACACGAGGTTGCATGCCGACATGCTTCTCCATCTCCCGAGTAAGGTGGTTGGTAATAACTAAGGCTGCGCTTAGGAGGTCCGCATAGGTGCGGTATCCTTGGCGAGCCATTGCCGTATCGAGGGCTCTTTTTGAGATGGGTGTGCGTCCATCGTCGCCGGCTAGTTCGCCTTCGTGTGTTGCTGTTAAGATTCCGATCATTTTTCCTTTTCCTCAAGGCATGTGCCAGGGTCGCCTTTGGTTTAGCGACGCTGGAAAATACTCTAAGATTCTTTTTGTGTCAATCCTATAGGTGTTTAGTGTATGAGTAAGGATGACTTACTTGGCAGAGGTAGTACTCGCTACGCTCGTGCCTTGCGCTTTGCTCACGCAAAGGATGGGGTAGTATCCCCGCGTCAAGTCAGGCTAACGCCTGATTTTGACTCGGTTTGCTCCAGTGCAAAATGCACTGGAGTAGGAATCTCCGATTTCTCCTTCCACCAATACAAAAGCGGTGTGCCTGAGGACGAGCTCATGCACACCGCTTTGGCAGGGGTAGTAGGAATCGGACCTACGACAAGGGTTTTGGAGACCCGTGTGATACCATTTCACCATACCCCTAGAAAAATGGCGCTCACCAGAGTGAGCGCCCCAAGCACTACTTGCGCTTGGTCTCGGTAAACTTCACGTGCTTACGAAGCTTTGGATCGTACTTACTAAGAACGAGCTTGGCTTTGTCTGCACCTTTCTTTACCGCCTGGTTTACCTTGTTTCGGGTAGTAACATAAGCGAGACCACTCTCCTTATTGAGTACTTCAACCCAAGTTCGGTTGCCTTTTTTGGCCATGGGACGTAACTAACTGACTAAATAGAGAACAAAAATGTGGAGTGGTGGGCAGTTCAGGATTCGAACCTGAGAAGGCTGATGCCAAGAGATTTACAGTCTCCCCTCGTTGACCGCTTGAGTAACTGCCCCGAAATGAGTGAGGTGCAAAAATAAGCTTGCTTATTTTGACCGAGCGAATGAGGGGTAGCAGAAATTGCAAAGCAATTTCTGTAAGCCCGCCTTCGGCTGTTTTCTCTAGCACGTCCATCAAAAATTTGGAGCCCCCTGTCAGATTTGAACTGACGACCCACTGTTTACAAAACAGTTGCTCTACCCCTGAGCTAAGGAGGCATGTGTGCTCGTCTGATTTTTACAGCGTTACCGCTGACAAAAATCATACTGCGCATACCGACAAAAACCACCGCCTAACCATCATACAAATAAACGGGCACTGAGCCCATATTTGCCTCTGACCTCAGATGTAAAAGTATGGAGCCCATGACCAGGATTGAACTGGTGACCCCTTCCTTACCATGGAAGTGCTCTACCACTGAGCTACATGGGCACGCAGGGAAGATAGCAGGTGTGGCGGGTTTCATCAACTGTTTTGAGCTGCCAATCTGGGGTCGGCAGGGGAGGTGTGTAAGCCAGCTCTAACGCCCTTCCCATGTAAGCTAAATGAATGCGATAATAGTTGGGACATGAAGTATGCAAACGAGGGGCATGCCCGTATATTCTGATCCCAACACCAATCTCGCATCTCAAGTGCGAGCCGACAGGGCTTCGGTAAACCCTGGTATTTTTGTTGCACTCTTCGCGGGTGTCATCTCACTTGCATTGGCCGGCTATCTCTACCTAGAAGATGGCAAAGTCCAAAAACAAACAGCGGCAATCCGGTCCGATGTTGTCACGGCGCGGGCTACTCTGCAGCAGTTGGGTCCTATCGCCAAGCAGCTTGAGGCCTACGATAACCAGGCTAAGTTGCTTAAGGTGCTCTTTGCTGGGCAGCGGCAATGGGACGTGGTGCTCGATAGGGTGCAGTCTCGCCTCTACAAAGGAATGACGGT
>JAYUZR010000019.1:0-28429 GCA_043751595.1 Candidatus Berkelbacteria bacterium | reverse complement strand
AGCCTTAACCGGCTCACGCAAGAAGCTGCGAACATCACTTTCACTAAACTGAAGCAAGATGGGGTGCTGCATAACGAAGGACCTTACCACTATTACCCTGTTTAGTCAAGGTATAGCAGGCGGCGTTAAACCTGGTAGAGTAGTGCATATGTCGTATCGAATAGGAATTGATGCCCGCTTTTTTCGCAAAAGCACAGCGGGCCTTGGCCGCTACACAAGAGAGCTCCTGCACGGGCTAGCTGCTATCGATTCCGTTAATCAGTACAGGGTGTTTATCACCCCCTCCGATCTCCCCGAATGGGATCTTGCACAGCCTAATTTTGAGCCAGTAGTGGTGCCAATTGCTCACTATACGGTGGCCGAACAAACCAAGTTCTTGCAGGTTTTGTACAAAGAAAAGCTCGATTTAGTTCACTTTCTTAATTTTAACCACCCCATTTTATATCGGCGCCCGTTTGTGGTTACCTTGCACGATCTTACCGTGCTCCATTTTCCACAAGGGCGCTCACAGAAATCGGTTATTCGCCGGGCTGGGTTTGTTCTTGCCATGAAACGCGCCTACTCTTCAGCCAAGGCAGTGATTGCTGTTTCAGAATCGAGTGCACAGGATGCTACAAAGACCCTTAAGATTCCCCAGGCACGAATGGAGGTTATTTACGAAGGTGGTCCCGAGCGTTTGGGCGAAGCGCCGTTTGGTAGTAAATCGCAGGTGCAAGAGTTCCTTGGCCGACGCGAGCCGTATTTCTTCTTTTTAAGCGCCTGGCGCCCACACAAGGGAATTGCCACGCTCGTAGGCGCTTTTGAGCGCTTTAAGAGTGAGACTAATGCTCCTCATGTGCTGGTGCTTTGTGGAAATCAGAAATACAGCACGCCAGAGTTACGGGAGCGCGTGGCCAATTCTTCGTTTGCGGCCGATATTTGCCTACCAGGCTTTGTTCCTGATGAGCTTCTCCCTCTTTTGTACCGCCACGCAGTAGGTACGGTTAATCCTTCTCAGTACGAAGGCTTTGGACTCCCTATTTTAGAAGCGTTTGCTGCCGGTAGTCCGGTTATTTCCGCCAACAATTCTTCACTGCCCGAGGTGGTAGGAAATGCTGGAATCTTGGTTGAAACAGGGAATGAAGTAGCCTTTGCTGAAGCGATGTATAAACTAGCTACCGATGAAGCTTTGCGGGCCGATCTTATCGCTAAGGGCTATACTAAGCTGGCTACGTTTAGCTGGTCTCAGATGGCAAAACAGACGCTTGGCCTATACCAGCGAGTACTGGAGAAACCTTAGTAAAACTGCTACAGTAGCTCCATTGCCGCGATGGTGGAATCGGTAGACACGCTAGACTCAAAATCTGGTTACCGCAAGGTAGTGAGAGTTCAAGTCTCTCTCGCGGCACCAAAACATGATCCTTCTGGGGTCATTTTTTGTTGAGCGTAAACCTGCTATAGAAAAGGTAATGGAACTCCTCTCTATTTCTCCTGAAAATCCCGATCTTTCCCGTGCCTGCGAAGTACTCGCGGCCGGAGGTTTGGTAATCTTCCCTACCGAAACCGTATACGGACTTGCCTGTGATGCAACTAATGCGGCGGCGGTCACCAAACTACTACGGGTAAAGCAGCGTCCAGCGGGATTGGCGATGCCTATTTTGGTAGCAAACAGGGACGCGGCCGAGGCTCTGGTTGAGCTTACTTCTGAGGCCGAGCAACTGTATGCATCTTTTTTGCCGGGGCCAGTTACCGTGGTTTCCAGGGTGCGCGCCACTCAACCAGTGGATACCCGTCTTATTTCTGAGTTTGGTACCATGGGAATCCGTATCTCATCGCACTCAGTGGCGCAGGCCCTGGCTGAAGCCTACAAAAAGCCGCTTACCGCCACTGCGGCAGCTCCGGCTGGCGCGGCCAAACCCCGAAACCCAGAGGCGCTTCTTGCGGCGTTTAGCGAGCAGCAGCGCGAAGCGATCGATCTACTTCTTTCTGTTGGCGAATTACCTGCGGCCGAGCCGAGTACGGTAATCGATACCACTCAGGCAGTGCAGCGAGTAATCCGAGCTGGTGCACAATTGCACGAAGTATTGCCAACGATAACTACCAACTCACCTGAAGAAACCAGTGCGCACGCTGGCGAATTACTTGCCTCCTACCAAGAGAGCCGAGAAAAGCCGCTAGCTTTCTTACTAACAGGCGATCTTGGTGCCGGTAAGACCCAGTTTACCAAAGGCGCAGCTACTCATTTAGGTATCTTGGAACCGATTACCTCTCCTACATATGCGTTAATGAAGGAGTATGCGATTCCTTCTGGTGGTACACTGTTTCACCTAGACCTTTGGCGTACTCCAGAAATTACTCTGGCCGATTTAGGCTTACTTGAGCGCCTTACCGCCAGGGACGTTTTAATCGCTGAGTGGCCAGCACCTATTCTTGCTGAGGTGGTTCAGATTGCGGTAGGTTTGCAGCTTGAGTTCACCACCCTAAGTGAAGAATCTCGCCAGATTCGCCACCTCCCCCTCTCATGAACGCCCCCCTACTCTTAGCGATCGATACCAGTTGCGATGAAACCTCGGTGGCGGTTACCCGCGGCCAGGAGATTCTTAGTACTGTTATCTCGAGTCAGGTTCGCTACCACAAGGCCTATGGCGGCGTGGTGCCGTTTATGGCTCAGCGGCTGCATAAGGAGCGGATTGATTTAGTGGTGACCTTGGCTCTTTCCCGTGCCGGTGTTACTAGCGTAGATCTCGAAGGAATTGCTATCACCTATGGCCCCGGCCTTGCCCCCTGCCTAGAAGTTGGCCTGGATAAGGCGCGCGTGCTCAGTGCCGAGCTCAAGCTTCCGCTTTACGGCGTTAATCATATGTCCGGGCATATTGCTAGTTGTGTTGCTGGCCGAAAAGAAACTCTGCAGTACCCGGCCTTGGCCTTATTGGTTTCGGGCGGGCACACCGAAATGGTCCTTCTAGAATCGTTTTCTAAGACAACTATCGTTGGGGCCACGCTGGATGATGCCCTTGGCGAAGCTTACGATAAAGTGGCCAAGATGCTGGGGCTCGGATACCCGGGGGGCAAGCTTATTTCCAACTTAGCAAAGCACGGAAACGATCAGGCCTATCCCCTGCCCATCCCCATGCTCAGGAATCCTGGTGCCGATATTAGCTACTCGGGCTTAAAAACGGCGGTAAAGTATTTGCTAGATGATATCCGTAAAGAGCACGAAGTGGCCCTTCCGCAAGAAGTAATCTGCGATCTCGCCGCAAGCTTTGAGCGAGTTGCCCAAGAAGGCCTGATGCGAAAAGTGCGCTTTATACTAGGGCGGCACCCAGAGATCAGGCAGATACTACTGGCTGGTGGGGTGGCGGCAAATACCGCCCTGCGCAAGCGCGTGCGTGCAGTGGCTAAAACTACCGGCGCAACGGTGCATACTCCTAAAAACTTGGCACTCTGCACCGATAACGCGGCTATGATTGGCGTTGCAGCCTGGCTTGGAATCCAGGATGGCGGTCTTGCACCTACTGATGGCGCATCGCTCGACCGCGCTCCTCAACTAAGCTTTACCCGGGCCTAGGATTTCGCTAGTATGGCTTCGCTCGCTCAATCCGGGTGAACCTTTCTTTTCTGGGCCCTTAGCACAGCTGGTAGCGCGCTTCCATGGCATGGAAGAGGTCAGGAGTTCGAATCTCCTAGGGTCCACCAAAGCAAAAAGCCTCCATTTTGGAGGCTTTTTGCTTTGTGTGACTTTAGTGGGTGAGAACGAAAGAGTTCGTTCTGCAAACCAAGGAACTATGGAAGCAGCTAGCGAAACTGTAGGTTTCGCGTTATCTCCTGCTGTGTCTTTATTCAAACTATATCTTCTTTAGCAGGTAGTAAGTGGTAATTACCGTCTAGTCCACGTAAAGTTACCATATGCACACCGAAGAATATCTCGACTTTGTTACCGATCAAGACGAGGTAATTGAAGCCAAGTCTCGCCGAGAAATCTATGAACTTGGCCTTAAAAACTTTCGCGTCGTAAATGTCTTTCTTAAAAACTCCGAAGGCAAGCTATGGATTCCCCGTAGAACAGCTCAAAAGAAAGCGTTTCCCTCGTGCTTAAGTATGAGTATGGGCGGCCATGTAAGCGCTGGAGAAAGCTATGAAGAAGCAGTGGCTCGCGAAATGCTTGAAGAACTTAGGATTGATATCTCTGAACACTCACTTACTCGGGTGGCAAAGCTTACTCCTCACGAGCATGGTACGAATGCCTTTATGGTCGTGTACGAGTTACTGACTAATGAAGTTCCGGACTATAACCGCGACGATTTTAGTGAGTACTACTGGTTAACTCCTGCAGAACTTAGAGAACGAATTAAGAGTGGTGATCCGTGCAAGGGAGATATTCCTCCGTTACTTATGTGGGTGTACGGCGAGTAGGCCTTAACCAACTGATTGACAAATAGCCTCTGGAGAGGTATAAATCAGCGTCAGCTACTTCTTGAGCATGTCCGTATGTAGGTCCCCGCAAGCTCTTTCGACGAGCTTACGAGGGTATACATGTGAGAGTTACCCGCTCGCAAGAAGAGGACTGAGAAATGAGTCGTAAGTATATCGTATTGGTTGCTGGCGCAGCGCTAGTCGCCCTTGGCTTCGCGGCCTGGCCAGCGTACAAAGAAGCGCGGGAAATCGCCGATGCCGAGCGCACTGCAATCACAATCGAGGGCGACATCGTCCTTGTTCCCCTCGACGGAAGTCTGCCCATCTCAGGGCAGATTGGCGATGAGATTGAAACAAAAGGACCGGCTCTCGTCCTCTACCGGGGACCCTTCGACTACGCCGATCTTGGCGTGAAGACGGACAATAGTCGCTACTCCGGAAACACCGGGAACTCCTATACTACTTTCGTGGTCAAATCCCGTGGTGACGGGAGGTTCGTCCGAGCGGACGGCAGTGTGACCACTTTCGTCGTCGAGTGACTCCACTCACTTAAAAGAAAGCGCTTGATCGAGATTCGATCAAGCGCTTTTGCAATCTACAAACTACCTTCTATTTCTTACTCCCCTCAATAATAAGCGTAAGACCACCGGTTACCCCATCATTTAGGCCAACTCGGGTAATGCTAACCTTCCAGTCTGGAAACTCCTTAGTAAGAAAGGCATTTATCTGCTTTTCACTCAAAAGAGTAATGCGCGAACCCTCGGCCAAAGCAGAAAGCTTGAATCCCCAGCCGGGCAATCCTACCGCTGGAGAGCTGAGTACTACCCCATGCTTAGCGGCGGAAAAGCACAGTCTAAGAAACGATTGCCAATCGGGCAAGTAATCTACTAATCCAATCGATACGACGCATTCAACTGGTTCGGTAGTAAAAGTAGTGGCATCGGCCTGGGTATAGCTCACCGTTTTGTAATCCTTAAGCCTCTCCTTTACGAGTTCAATCATCTTGGCAGAGGCATCTACGGCATGAATGCTGGCGCCACGCTCGGCCAGTTCTTTAGTGTAAAAGCCATTGCCGCAACCCAGATCGAGCACGGTGGTACCTGGCTTGGTAACGTTATCCAAAATTGAACAAATCAAGGTGCGCTCAGCATTTCTGAAGCTGCGTATAACAGGCAAGTTTAGCTTGGTATCGTAGCTTTCAGCAGTTTTGTGATAGGGATTAGTTGGTTCCATTGCTAGGTTATGTTAACTCGTAGTACTCCTTCTTCCTCCCTCACCCCAACTCCTTCGGCGCGCAATAACTCCGCCTGATCCTCGGCGGTAATGGTGGGGTGTACAATCGAGAGAATCCCCAACCGGTTTACCACCCGCCACCAGGGTAATTCACCGGCATACTTTTGAAGTGTCCCAGCAACCATTCTGGAGGCTTGCGGGTATCCGGCGGCCTTGGCTACACTGCCGTAACTTACTACCGAACCGTAGGGAACAGCAGTGACTACTTCTCTAATCCTCTGATCAAACTCGGTCATGCCGTGGTCAGATTTGGTGTTTTAGAGAGGGTTGGATGTGCCTCACCAACCGATAGCGGCACGGAAAGCGTAGCCTTAAGTAGCTCGCAGTCTCCATTTCTTACGCAGTGCGACTTCTCAAGTACTAATGAATCGCGGGCATTTTCTAGGGTCAGAATCTGGCGGGCCATCGTGGCTACAACGCTTGCCACCTCTTTATACTCGGCCTCAAGATCGGGCTGAGTGGTATCCAGTGACCACAACTCTACCTGGCGCATCATTTTTTTATCCTTGGTTGCGGTTGATTCGCTTAGCAGGTGGCTAATCTCTAGCAGGCGCTCATCGGCTAAAAGCAGGGCCTTTTCATCACTCATCCCTTTTTTGGACCCAAACAGTTTCAGGAAGTTCATAATGTGATTAGTGTAGCATGTCACCCCCGGTTAAGAAAAATAGTGCTACAAGTAGCCTATGCAGGTAATTCTCTACCTAGAACACGCAGGGGCCGAACCCTCACTCCAAAAACTTCTCACACAGTGGGGTGCTATTCCCCACGTGGTTACAACTCAGGCCCAGCTACTGGCTTCTGCCATGAGTAGCGAGGTTACCGCGGTACTTATTGTCCAGTCTGCGCTTGAAGGCCTTGCGGCTTTTCGTGTACTCGGAGAGGCGGGTTGTACTACTCCCTGCATTCTTATTACCCACCAAGAATCACATACCACTCGCCAAGTTGCCCTACACGAGGGTGCTAGTGCCTACTTCATTGCACCCTTTTCGTATACCGAGTTACTGCGCAGCATTTCGCAGAGTAAGCGCCAGGCAAAGCCAGCTTCTCTCTTGCGGCTTGGCAGTCTGGTGCTCGATCCAACAAGTAGAACCGCCTACAGCCATCAAACACCCCTGGTTATTAGCCGGCGAGAGTTCGATTTATTACTACTTTTTATGACGCACCAGGGCCGGGTACTTACTCGCGCCCATATCTGGGAAGAGCTTTGGGGATTTCAAGATTACCCCCTTGCTAACACTATTGATGTACAGGTAAACCGTCTTCGGCGTAAGTTACCGTTTGAGTACCGCAATTATATCTCCACTATTTATGGGGTTGGTTATCGGTTTAGTTCAGTGCTTTAAGTAGGGCCTGGCTTTGCTCAAGTAGTGCGTTGGTTTGGCTATACTGTTTTCTTAGTTTATTTCTTTGAACTAATAACCTGGTTTGCCACCTGGTGCAGAGGGTTTGAATACGCACACGCTCTGGCGCGGCAATACACCAGATAAGGCGCTCTGGAGCATCGGTGGCAGTTCTGCGTTGGGCAACAATAAGGCCCCGAAGTGCTAGTTTATGTAATGAATGATAGATAGAGCCATGCGCAACAGGATGCCCAACCTCGACCAGCCGTTGCTGCAAAAGATAGCCGTGAGCCGGCGCCTTTAGTAATAAAAGAAGGATGGCGAGATCGAGCTGAGTTAAAGGAATGGCGGGCATGAAAACCTGATTACGAACCTGATAGTTTCTGGTATTCTAGCCACTGACTCGGTCACAAACTATTCACCAAACGTAACTCATTATGAGCTCTTACGATCACAGCCAAATCGAACCTGCCTGGCAGGCTCGTTGGGAAAAGGAAGGTGCCTTCCGCACTCCCACTCCAAGCGCCAACAAACCGAAGGCGTACGTACTCAACATGTTCCCCTACCCATCTGGGAGTGGGCTTCACGTTGGGCACCTTCTTGGATACACCGGCTCCGATCTCCTTGCGCGTGTGGCCCGCATGCAAGGCAAAGACGTGCTCTATCCAATGGGGTGGGATGCTTTTGGTCTTCCTGCCGAAAACTACGCCATTAAAACTGGCGTACACCCAGGTATTACTACCGTAGATGCAGTTCGCGAGTTTAAGCGTCAATTCCGCCAAGCAGGCATGAGCTTTGATTGGGAAAAAGAGATTAACACCTCTCAACCTGAATACTACAAGTGGACCCAGTGGTTCTTTACCCTCATGTACAAGCGCGACTTGGCGTATAGGAAGCAAGCGATGGTTAACTGGTGCGAGCACTGCCAAACAGTACTGGCTAATGAGCAAGTAGTGGGTGGCGAATGTGAACGTTGCGGCAATAAAGTGATCCAGCGCTCAATGAAGCAATGGTACTTTAAGATCACCGACTACGCTGATCGCCTACTTGAAGATTTGGAGGAGCTAGACTGGCCCGAAAAGATTAAGGCCATGCAGCGCAACTGGATTGGCAAATCTAAGGGTGCCAAGTTGTTTTTTGAGGTTGAAGGTCAGGCTGGAGTGCAAATTGAGGTATTTACTACTCGCCCCGATACCCTGTACGGCGCAACCTATATCGTTGTGGCTCCCGAGCATTCTTTAGTTGCCGGTATTACTGCGCCCGAGCACTTAGAAGCGGTAACCGCCTATCAAAAAGCGACTACCGCTAAAAGCGAGCTTGAGCGCACCTTCTTAGAGAAAGAAAAGACCGGTGCCTTTACCGGTAGCCTTGCTGTGCATCCACTTACTGGTGACAAGCTTCCTATTTGGATTGCCGATTATGTGGTGGCTACCTACGGAACTGGTGCCGTAATGGCGGTTCCGGCCCACGATGAGCGTGATTTTGCCTTTGCTACCGCCTTTAATTTGCCGATTGAGCAGGTACTTGAGGCTGAAGATATTCCTTTTTACGGAAAGTCTAAATTGATTAATTCTGGAGAATTCACCGGTCTTACTTCTGAAGAAGCGATTCCTGCCATTACTAAGGCAGCCAAGGGTGAACTTACTACTACCTACCGCTTGCGTGACTGGTTAGTATCCCGTCAGCGCTTTTGGGGTGCCCCCTTCCCTATTTTGTATGATGAGGAAGGAAATGAGACCTTGCTTGAAGGTGCTGATCTCCCTGTAGTTCTTCCCGAGGTTGCTGAATTCGTCCCAACTGGACAATCCCCTCTTGCATTAATGGATGACTGGAAGGCCGTAGTTAAAGACGGAAAAACCTATACCCGCGAGGTTGATACGCTTGATACCTTTGTTTGCTCTAGTTGGTACTATTTGCGCTACCCAAATCCGCACTACAGCGAAGGAGCCTTTGATCCTAAAGCCGTAGCTGAGTGGCTTCCGGTAGATGTATATATAGGCGGGGCTGAGCATGCCGTACTACACCTGCTGTATGCACGCTTTGTGACTAAAGTACTGTTTGATGCCGGCCTAGTAAGCTTTAAAGAGCCCTTTACCAGCTTGCGCAACCAGGGAATGATTCTTGGGCCTGATCACAACAAGATGAGTAAGTCTAAGGGTAATGTGATCAACCCTGACGATGTTATTAAGGAGTACGGTGGCGACACTCTTCGTACCTACGAGCTCTTTATGGGGCCGTTTGATCAAGAAAAGCCTTGGAGCACCAAGGGGATTGTTGGTGTTCGCCGCTTCTTGGAAAAGGTGTGGCGCTTGGGCGAGAAAGCTAGTGCTGCCGAGGCTGGTACCGAGGAATTGGTCGCTATCAACAGGGCGATTGTAAAAGTGAGCGACGCCATCGCTGACCTTCGCTTTAACGTGGCAATTGCAGGCTTAATGGAAGCTACAAACGAGCTAGGTGATCAGGAAACGATTACCGAAGCCACGTATCGCTCCTTGCTTAAGTTGCTAGCACCGTTTGCTCCGCATATTACTGACGAGTTGTGGTCGAGCTTGGGTGGCGAAGGCTTTATTATGCATGCTAGCTGGCCAGTAGCAGACGAGAAGTACCTTACTGCCAGTACTGTTGAGTACCCGGTCCAGGTTAACGGCAAGGTGCGCCTTAGCGTTACCGTGGCTGCTGAGGCGGATGAGGTAGCTATTATGGCTGCTGTGGCTGCTCATGAGCTGTATGGTAAGTGGATTGGCGATCAAGAAATTAAGCGCAAAGTGATTGTTCCTGGGCGATTGGTTTCATTAGTGGTTGGGTAAGTAGTATAAGTTGACATGTCACGGAGATGTATCTACAAAAGAGATACATCTCTAATTTCTTTTTATGCCTGCTACAAAATTAGTCCCTGTAAACCTACGTCTGCCGGAAAGCCTTATTGAGGAGAGTGATCTTTTGGCTGAAAAGGAGGGTAGTAGCCGCACTGAGCTTGTTCGTACGGCTCTCCGCTCGTATATTGAGCGTAGAAAAAGGCTTCAAGTTGCCATCGATATTACTCAGCGACTAGGAAAAGAAGCGGGCATCAATACACAGGAAGACCTTGACCTAGCACTGCAGGAAATACAGGAGGCGTAGGTCGTGAGAGCACTTCTTGATGCTAATATTCTTATTTCAGCGCTCCAATTTGGGGGTAATCCTCTCATTGCTCTTGATGCAGTAAATTGCGGAAGTGTTCTGGGATTTACTTCTTCTATCGCAATGCAAGAAGTAGAGTCTATCCTACTTAGAAAGTTCAAGTCTGGCCCTGCTGATTGGCAAGTAATCTCACTTATTCTTCGCGAAAGCCTTACCATTATACCAACGCCTCACCCACGTAAGGTTGATGGCTTAAGAGATATTCGAGACTCACATATTTTGGAGGCTGCACTTCTTTGTAAGGCTGACTACATTGTTACTGGCGACAAGGATTTACTGGTACTCACTGAGTACAAGGGCATTGAAATACTTTCAGCAGGTAGCTTCGCCAAATTACTTGGCTAATGGTTGCTTAACCCCCTCGTATCTGGTACATTCCGTCAGGTATACACGCTAATTTCTCTCTTCAGTCATGGCACATCCTAAAAAGCGGATGAGTCCAGTACGTTCTGGAAATCGTCGCCGACAAATCGGTCTCAACCTCCCTATGGTGCTTAAGTGCCCATCTTGCGGTAAAATGATGATAAGTCACCAAGCATGTCGCTTCTGTGGCGTTTACCGTGGTCGCACGGTCATCTCTAAAGCCGTTTAAGTCCCCCGCCCGTGGCTCAAAACCGCCACCTTTCACGAACCGTCAGCATGCAGTCCCTGTACGAATGGGATTTTCGCGGCGGTTCGCTTGAGATTGAAGAAATTGTACAGCGTAATCTTCGTGAATTCGTAAAAGACCTCGACGAAGTCTATGTTCGTCGAGTAGTTGATGGTGTCATTGCTAAGGCAGATGAAATCGATGCCCTTATTGCCGCCGCAGCTCCCGAGTGGCCGCTGGAGCAAATCGCTAAAATCGATAAAAATGTCATCCGAGTTGCTGTATTCGAGATGCTGTTTGATGAATCAGAAGATGTTCCTCCTCGCGTTTCTATTAACGAAGCGGTAGAAGTAGCAAAAAGCTTTGGTAGTGAATCAAGCTCAAAGTTTGTTAATGGAGTACTGGGCAGTATCTATCGCCAACATCAAGAACGCCTCAAGCCACGAGATGAGCGGTAATCTAGAGGCGTTTGAAGGCCGTGTCGGTCACCAGTTTGCCGATAAAGCACTCCTGCAGCAGGCCTTTGTCCATCGTTCGTACACTAACGAGCACCGCACCTTCCCCTTGGGCGATAACGAGCGTCTCGAGTTTTTGGGTGATGCAGTACTCGAGCTTGTGGTAACTCATTTCCTATACACCAGCTTTCCTAACCCGGAAGGCGAGCTTACTACTTGGCGTAGTGCGTTGGTACGTGGAGAAATGCTAGCCAAGATTGCCCAAGGCATGGCCTTTGATGAGCATCTCTTACTTTCTCAGGGTGAAGCTCGTAGTGGCGGAAAAGCTAAACAAGCGCTCTTAGCTAATGCTTTTGAGGCACTTATCGGTGCTATTTACCTTGATGCTGGCTACGCGGCAGCTAACGATTTTATTCACCGCGAACTAATTCCGGAGCTTCCGGCCATTCTTGATAATAAGCTGTTTATCGATCCTAAGAGCCGTTTGCAGGAAATTACTCAAGAACGCTTCGGTACTACTCCCACCTATGCGGTTCTAGAAGAAGAAGGTCCTGACCATGAAAAGACCTTTACTGTTTCAGTGGTTTGCCGGGATCAGGAACTTGGTCGTGGAACCGGTAGTAGTAAGCAATCGGCTCAGGTTGCTGCTGCAGAAATCGCTCTTCGAGCCTTAACCGAAAATTAGACTGCTCCTACTCCCAGCGGGTTTCGGTAAAGGCATAGTCTAGTAGTTGGGTGGTTACCTGAATTGGCCCTACGCGGTCCCAAATATTGCTGTGCAGTGAAACGGCTACGTACGCCCTGCCGTCTCGCTCGGCCATTACTACAAGACAGTGCCCGGCAGTGTCGGTGTAGCCTGTCTTGCCACCGATAATACCAGAGTAACTGGCGAGCATACTATTGGTATTCACTAGCTGTACTGCCCGGTTTTTGGCGCTCACGATAGTGGTATCACGGGTAGCGATAATCTCGCGTAAGCTCTGATTCTTAAGTACCTCGGCAGCTGTCTTAGCTAGTTCCGCAGCGGTAGATACGCTGTGCTCATCAAAACCTGAAGGATCGGCAAAGTTAGTATTACTCAGCCCACGCTTACTGGCGAAGACATTCATTTGTTCAACAAAATAACCAGCTGCCTCTTCCGGGGAAAGGCTGGCATTTTTGTATTGTCCAACTGCTTCAGCCAAGGCCTCGGCTGCATCATTACCTGAAACAATGAGAAGTCCGCGGAGTAAATCGTGCACGGTGAACACTTCACCAGTCCTAATTCCCACTAGAGAGCCTGGTTGGCTGGCGGCTCGGGTGCTAACGATTACGGGTGTCTCGAGAGGAATGCCGCTCTCCATAACCACTAATGCTGTAGTTAGTTTAGTAGTACTGGCGATAGAGACCGCCTCTGGCGCGTTGTAAGCCAGCAGCTGACCTGAATCTACGCTAAGCAGGGCAAATTGCTTACTGGCAATATCGTTGGGCTTAAGGGTCGGTAGATGGGCGTAGGGAGTAAGGCTAGGAGTAGCTGCGACAATAGCATCGGTGGAAGCGCCAAGTACTTGCCCGGCTGGTAGGGCGCTGTCTACTCCTGCAGCTAGCAGGGTTCCTGCCTGCACACCAGTGGAAGCTAGGACAAGAACAAAGAGGAATCTGATCAGGCTAGCTGGCCTCATTACCCTCTTCGGTTACGGCAACCTTCTTTGGTGCGGCCTTGCGTACGCTTGAGCGCAAGAAGCTGAGATCCTGCTTGCCCAGTACCTTAAAGCTGCCAAGCGATAATCCGTGAAGTTCGAGTGAGCCAATGCGGATGCGACGCAGCTTTTTAACATCAAGTTTAAGTACAGCGCACATACGGCGCACTAAGTGCTGGCGGCCTTCTACTACCACAATGCGAAGACTAATTCCGCCCTCGGGAAGGGTGCGAACTTGAGCCTTTACAGCATGGGCCTTGCCATCACCCAACTTAACACCGGCAATCAATTTAGCGACTAGCTGCTCTTCGGTAAGCTTGTAGCCATCTTGCGGCTTGCACGTAACCTGGTACTCACGCTCGTGAGCGTAGGAAGGATGCAAAAGCTTATTAGCTAGTTCGCCATCATTAGTAAGGATGATCAGGCCTTCACTTTCTTTATCGAGGCGACCAACCGGCACCACCTTAGGGTGCGGGGGAAGGAGCTCGGTAATAATCTTGGCAGTCCCCTGCTTTACCGTGCTACAGACCACACCCTTTGGTTTATTAAGCAGGTAGACCATAGTTACTGCTTTTTCAACAACACCCTTGCCCTCTACTTTAATTTTGTCAGTTTCAGCCACTTCGTACCAAGGCTCGGTAATAATCTTCCCGTTCACCAATACTTTACCAGCCTGAACCAAGGCGTCTGCTTGACGCCTTGAGGCAATACCGGCTTGAGCTAGGTGACGAGTGAGACGCATTACTTGGTTGGTTTGGGTGGAAGGATACTAAGTGAGAGATCGGTAAGTTGATCGGCACGAAGCGGAGATGGCGCATTAGTGAGAGGATCGAATCCTTCACCAGTTTTCGCGAAAGGAATAACCTCGCGAATATTGGGCTCTCCTTGTAGTAGCATAACTAGACGATCTAGACCAGGTGCCATACCCCCATGAGGTGGAACACCGTATTCGAATGCCTCGAGCATGTGGCCGAAGTTACGCTGAATACGGTCGGCATCGAAGCCCATAATGGTGAGGGTTTGGCGCAGTTGCTCGGGACGGTGCGCACGGATACTACCACTTCCCATCTCAAAACCGTTCATCACAAAATCGTACTGCTGAGAAAGTAGCTCGCCGATTCGGTTTCCGGCCATAAAGTCTTCAAGATCTTGAGGTAGTACCGAGGTGAAGGGGTTGTGCATGAAGGTCCAGCCCCCAGTTTGCTCATCAGGTTCAAACATTGGAAAATCAACCACAAAGAAAGCGGCTAACTCGTTTGGATCTTCTTTGTTTATGCGAAGGTCAGGACGGTCGTTGCCGTACTTTTCCATTACTTCGTTGTACGGAATCCGTGGCCACTCTTTAAAGGTAAAGTGCTTTTCTGGGTAGAGCTCGGTAATGACGGCCGTAAACCAGCGCTCAGCTAGGTTGAGTACTTCTTCCTGGGTAATGAAGCTCATCTCGAAGTCGAGCTGGGTAAACTCGGGCTGGCGATCTTTGCGGCTATCTTCATCGCGGAAGCAACGAGCAATCTGGAAGTAGCGCTCAAGCCCGGCCACCATCAACAGCTGCTTAAATTGCTGTGGGCTCTGAGGGAGTGCATAGAAAAGACCGTGTTTACGGCTTGGTACTACGTAATCGCGCGCGCCTTCTGGGGTAGTGGCGGTAAGAATTGGTGTATCAACCTCGGTAAAGCCTTCTTGCATAAAGAAGGTGCGGGTAGCAGCAAAGAGCTTGGCCCTGGCCTCTAGGTTTTTGCGCATCCTATCGGTACGAAGATCGAGGTAGCGATATTTAAGACGAAGCTCTTCATCAACTCCGGCACTGTTTTGATCAATCGCAAATGGCGGGGTAAGGCTTTGGCTAAGGATTTCTACCTCGGTGGCCTGAAGCTCTACGGTACCAGTAGCTAGCTCTGGGTTGATGAGTTTTTCGGGGCGAGCAGCAACGGTGCCGGTAATACGCACTACCCATTCAGGACCAACCAGTTTAAGGGCGGCGTAGGCCTCGGCAACCCAAGGGCCTGCAACTACTTGGAGCACTCCAGTGCGATCGCGGAGATCGATAAAAAGTACCTTGCCGTGATCACGGACACTATGCACCCAACCGGCAACAGTTACCGTGCTACCAACTTGCTCAACAGTAGAAAGAGTAGAAATACGAGACATGAGAATAATTATACGGTGAGATGCTCGAGTCGGGCGATATCTGCCTGGACCTCGGCATCGGTGAGCGTGCGCTCTGGGTGGCGGTAGAGAAGGGCGATCGTAATCGCCTTCATATCGGCAGGATAAGGCTTGCCACGGTAGAGCGTAATTTCGCCAACCGTGCGCTCCCCTACCTCGGGCTTGATTGCATCAATCCACTTAAGTGCTTGCGCCACCGAAGTATCTTCAGGAAGAACCAAGGTAAGCGAGCGAGTAATAACCGGAAACCGATGCGGTGCCTGGTAGATAATAGCGCCAGCATCTTGGTTGGTGAGAACCTCTAGGTTTAGCTCGGCAAAGAGTAAGGCGCGACCGCTTCGAATCTTGTAATTCTTAACAACAGATTCATCGATGACGCCGCAAGAACCAAGAAGAACGCCCGCGTAGTGCAAAAGCACTGCCCCGCCATTTGCGTAGTAGGCCGGAAGATCTTCTTGGGTGGTTGCTTCATAGGTAATAAGCGAAGCATCGAGCCCGAGTGCTGTAACCGCCTGATTAATACCTGCCTTAAGCTTGCGCAGGAGTAGCTCATAGCCTCGCTCAATTTCATCGCGAACAATAAGAGAAAGTAACCGACGCTCGCCATCTTGAGGAGTAATACGATCGGCAATCTCAAAAAGCTGAAGAGGAATCACCTCGCGGTTAGGCCCGGTAATCGCCTGCAAGAAGGGAACGAGGTTGGTCGGAGTAAGATAGCGGCCATCAGCACTTAACGGGCGAATAATCTCCGCGCATGCTTCCGGGTTAATCTTAGCCAACTGTAGATCGCGCTCACCTACAAAAGGAAGGCTCACTAGCTCGTTGAATCCGGCTGCAGCCAGTGCAAGCCGCAGATGATACTGGCGTTCGAAAAGTTGATTAACTCGAGGGGCTCGGATCTCGCCTTTTGGAAGGGTTGAAGGAAGCTGCTCGTAGCCCCAGATTCTTACGATTTCTTCGATAAGATCTTCGCTGCGGGTGACATCTCGACGCCAACTTGGTGGAGTAGCAGTGAGGCCTGATTTTGTAACCCCACTAAGCTGAAAACCAAGTGCCTGAAGGATAGTTTTGCACTCCTGAGCACTAAACGTCACGCCAGTAATTTGCTCCAAACGGGCAAAAGTAAGCGAAAGGCGAGGGCGCTCTTGGCTACCTGCCGCAGGGTAAATATCGAGTAGCTTGCTGGTGATTTTTGCCCCAGCTAGCTTTTGCAGAAGATACACGGCTCGGCGAAGAACAGTAACCGTTTGCTCTGGATCAAGCCCCTTCTCAAAACGCCCGCTAGCTTCGGTACGAACGCCAAGACGGCGGCTACTGCGGCGGATATGCACACCGGAGAAACAAGCAGATTCCACAAGAACGCGAGTGGTAGTAGGTTTAATGGCGCTATGTGCACCTCCCATTACCCCAGCTAAATCGTCTACCTGATCATCGAAGGTGATGACAATATCTTGGTCGCCAAGCGTTCTCTCATTGCCATCAAGGGTACGCAGACTCTCCCCTGCTTTAGCTAAGCGTACGCCAATTTCTTTACCGGCTACGGCATCAGCATCAAAGGTGTGGAGTGGATGGCCGTACTCGAGCATGCAGTAGTTGGCGATATCAACCACTAAGTTGATAGGCTTGATGCCAGAAATAGCGAGGCGAGCTTGCATCCAAAGTGGCGAAGGAATGGTGAACTTGTCACTCTCAAGCTCGATAGCCGAATAGCGATAGCACACTTCTGGATTACTAATACCACCCTTAAGCGTGGTAAGCTTGCCGATATTTTGATCACCAAGTACGGCAATATCTGGTTCCTGGAAACGAGATTTCTCAAGGGCAGCTACTTCTCGGGCAAGGCCTAGGTACGAAAGGAGATCGGGCCGGTTTGGAGTAATTGAAAAGTCGAAGACTTCATCAGCAAGTCCTAGGGCTTTACTGGCCGGCGTGCCGGGTTGATGAGAATCGTCGAGAACCATAATCTCAGATTCTTGGTAGCCGGGAAGGAGTGGTAGGCCGAATTCGGTTGGACCACAAAGCATTCCACGAGAAACAACTCCGCGAATGGTGCGCTCGGCAATGGTAATCTTGTCGCCCTCATAAGGAGAGAGAACTGTACCAACCGTTGCAACGATCACCGTTTGCCCTTTGGCTAAATTTGAGGCACCGCAAACGATTTGCTCCACCCCTAAGCGGCCAAGATTAACCTTGGCTACATTAAGCTTGGTGCTTTCGGGGTGCGCGGTAACTTCTTCTACCTTTCCAACAATCAAACCTTCGAGGCGCCCGGTCCAATTGTGTAATTCCTCAAGCTCGGAGGAGCTCAACATAATCCGCTCACCAAGGGTGGTTGCAGAGGTGGTGGTGGCTACATATTCGCGCAGCCAAGCATACGAAACTAACATGTTGGTACGTTAAACTGGCGAAGGAATTCGGTATCGCCTGAGTACAGACGGCGGAGATCGGGAATCTGGTGGCGAAGCATGAGCGGGCGCTCGACTCCCATACCAAAGGCCCAGCCTTGGTAGATTTTGGGATTGATGCCAGCACGCTCTAGAACAGCGGGGTGAATCATGCCGCAGCCGCCAAACTCGAGCCAGCCAGTATGCTTGCCCTCCCCCACTTTCTGGCCAGTCCAGCGAATATCAATCTCGGCACTTGGTTCGGTGAAGGGAAAGTGATGGGCGCGGAATCTGGTTTCTACCTCATTACCAAACAAGCGTTTTACAAAGTAATCGAGCGAACCCTTAAGATCGGCAAAGGTGGTAGTGGTATCAACCAAGATGGCATCAAACTGGTGGAACATGGGCGAGTGCGTAGCATCTGACTCTCGGCGGTAGGTTTTGCCTGGCATGACAGTCCGAATAGGTAAGTCCCCGGCAGCAGCGCGACGGCTAAGCTCGCGGATTTGGAGCGAAGTAGTGTGCGTACGCATTACCTCACCCTTGGCATGGCGAAGGAAAAACGAATCATGATCTTCGCGGGCGGGATGGTCTTCGTCGATATTGAGGGCAGAGAAGTTATCTTCTTCCCCCAATAGTTCTGGACCTTCTACTACCTCGAATGAAAGCTCACGGAAAATCTTAGCCATTTCCCAGATAAGCGCGCTGGTTGGGTGGACGGTGCCGGGAGCGGTAGTAAGAGCAGGTACGCTAAAATCGAGAGAGATGGTAGAGCCGGCTGATTGCCCAGCAAGCACTGCTTGCGCCAAGGCTTTAAGCTGGTTGGCGCGCTGACTAACTTCTACCTTCTGCTCAGCCTCGAGTGAGCCAATGGAGCGAAGAACCCCAGTAAGGCGGCCAGTTTTGGCTAAATCTGCGGTAGCAACCTCGAGTGAGACAGGGCCGTTGTATTCGTGCTCTAGCTCGGAAAGAGTTGCAATGAGTTGGTGGTACATAATCGTGGAAGAACTAGGAAGTGCGATTTATGAAGTGGGCTCCTCAGGCGCTTCGGGTGAAGCCATTGGTGCTGAGCGCCCCATGGTAAAGGTGCGCAGACGATCTGCCTGGAAGAACGCTTCGGCACAGATAACCGCAATTACGAGAGGAAGCGCCTCCCACCAACCAAGAAGTTGATTAGCACTGAGAGCTAGTAATAGTGAAATAAGAATGCCAACAAATAGCCCTTGGCGAACAGGCGCCATAAGCGGAGTGGAGCGACCATGGTAGAGCCGACGGTAGAAAAAGATAAGACCGCTAGCAACGACAGCAGCGATAGTAGTGGCTAATGAACCAAAAAACGCCACTTTAGGGGCGGTATCTTGGGTATACGGAGAAAGGGAGCCGATAGATACCACAAGAATCGCACTGGAAAGTACGGCGAAACACACCAGCAGAAAACCTACGATCGGGCGCATGTGCTTAGGGTAGCAGAAGTAGCGAAAGCCAGCTACGCCTAGCGATCGAGAAACGAGCCGACTTCCTCGTGCGCAAGCGCAACTTCAAACTCTGGAAGCATGCGACGAGTAAATGAGCGATGCAAAGAGCTGCGAAGCCCAGGTAAAGCCGACTTCACCTTTTTAAACAGTTTTTCTTTATCAGCTTGTGGGAGTGGGAATGACACCCAAATAGTCGCATGGCGGCGATTTTCGGTAAGGGTGACCATTACCACGCTCACAAAGCTGCCTGGTAGCTCTTTGGCTAACCAGGCAGCTGAGCGATCTCGTAGCTCGTCGGCAAACTTTGAATAGGTTACCGCTTGCTCCATTGTGGTGAGCGGCGGGCGCTACGAAGACCAGGCTTCTTGCGTTCTCGTTCGCGAGGGTCGCGGGTAAGGAGACCAGCGCCACGCATGGTGGTGCGGTTTACCTCGTCCATAGCAACTAGTGCGCGAGCAAGACCGTGACGGATAGCATCGGCTTGGCCGGCAAATCCACCACCTTCTACCTTAACGCTGACATCTACCGTAGAAGCTACACCTGCAAGAGCAAGTGGACTCATCCGTGCGTCGTCAAGCGTTAAAGATTCTTCGTTAACGATGTATTTACCAGATCCGCCAGGGGTAATACGAACCTGAGCAATAGCGCGCTTGCGGCGGCCAGTACCGGTTACATATTGTTTGGTAGCTTTTTCTGCCATAGGAATTACTTGGCGGATACGTTGGCCTGGTGAGGGTGCTCACTACCTGCATAGACATGCAGCTGTTGGAACCACACCTTTTGTAGCTTGTTCTTTGGAAGCATTCCGTTAACGGCGTGCTCGACCATTTGAACTGGGTTGGTCTCGTGAAGAGTACGTGCAAGCACGGACTTAAGACCACCCATGAACCATGAGTGACGATAGTACACTTTTTGGTCCATCTTGTTACCAGTAAGAACTACCTTACCAGCGTTGATAATAACGACATGATCACCTACGTTGAGGTAAGGAACAAAGGTTGGCTTGTGCTTTCCGCGCAGTAGAACTGCAGCTTCAGTAGCAATACGACCTAGTACTTTTCCATCAGCGTCGATAAGATGCCAATTTGGCTGTTGCTTATCCATAACTACTTCTTATCTTCGGTTGATTCAGCAACCTCAGCAGTCTTCTTGCGGCGAACAGAAACCTTGGCTTCAGTAGGCTCACCAGAAGTGAGGAGTAGCTCGAGACGAGCCATGGGCGCGCCATCACCAGGACGAGGCCCGATTTTGGTAATACGCACAAAGCCGCTGGTTCGGGTACCCATACGGGTTGTGATATCTTCGAACATTTTGCGAGTTGCATTCATGTCGAAGAGTTCTGCCATAACAGCTCGACGAGCTGCGATGGTGCCTGCCTTGGCAATAGTGAGCAAGTGCTCAACGAACGGTCCTACAGCCTTAGCCTTAGCCTCGGTGGTAGTAACCTGCTCGTACAGGATAATGCTCGTAGCAAGATTACGCAGCGTACGCTGACGGTGTTCTCGCTTACGACCTAACTTACGATTGGTCATACCTTATGCTACGCGGCTTAGGACCGCCTTTACTTCTTCAAATCCCTTCTTACCGAGACCATCAATGCTCTGAAGCTTGAGATCGGAAAGACGCTTTAGTCCAGAAAGTGTCTTGTAGCCAGCAGCCATAAGCGCGTGAGCGGTACGGGTGCTAAAGCCAGCGTCTTCGATCTTGGTTTTGGCGTCGAGCTCTTGAAGGATATCAAGCTCGTTGTTTTCTGCATCGACAATAATCTGCTCACCACCATGCATTGCTGCAGGCTCGGTCTCGATTACTGGTACAGGCTTGCCGCTAATTGCTGCATATTGCTCTGCAAGAATAGCTGCGGACTGACGGAAGGCTTCAGCTGGGCTGATGCTGCCGTCGGTCTTGATGTCTACAAGAAGACGATCGTAGTTAGTCATTTGACCAACGCGAGTGTTCTCTACCTTGTAAGAAACAGATACTACTGGTGAGTAGATGCTGTCGGTGGCGATCAGGCCTACCTGCTTAGTACGCTCAGTCTTAAGCTCTACTGGTACGTAACCGCGACCGCGGGCAACACCAATACGAACTTCTAGGTGGGCGCCGGCATCGAGTGTAGCTAGATGCTGCTCTTTTCCTACTACTTCACAGTCGGCAGTGCCGGTGATATCAGCAGCGGTAACTACCTTAGGACCTTTAACGTCGAGTACAACCTCAGCGCTTTCGGCGTGCAAGGCAAAACGAACAAGCTTTAGGTTAAGAATAAGCTGTACAGCGTCTTCAGTAACGTGAGGCATTGTGGCGAACTCGTGCGTAACACCATTGATTACTACGTAATCTACTGCAGCTCCCTCGAGGGAGGAGAGTAGAACGCGGCGCAAGGCGTTACCAAGAGTAGAACCATATCCAGGATACAGTGGCTCTACAGCAAAGCTGCCGAAGGTTTCGGTCTCGCTGATAGTCGCCAGGATTGGAAGGTTGATCTTGTCCATGCGGGGAACGGTAAGGCTACTGTTAGCGCGAGTAGAACTCGACGATTAATTCCTCGTTAATCAGGCTGGTGATTTGCTCACGAGTGGGCAAATCGAGCACTGTAGCGGAGTTACCCTCTACAGAAACCCAGACTGGAAGTGGAGCATCCTGACCTCGCTGTGAAGCGACTAGGGCTGCTAGCTTGCTATCTAAGGTGACTTTAGTGCCAGGCTTAACCTGGAATGAAGGGATGGTTACCTTCTTACCATCTACCAGTACATGACCGTGAGTAATGAACTGACGAGCCTGTTGCTGAGTAATGGTAAGGCCAGCACGGAAGAATACCGTATCGAGACGAGTCTCGAGAAGCTGGAGAAGAGCCAGACCTACGATGCGCTGCTTTGAAGCGTTTTCGTAGTAATTACGAAATTGCTTCTCGAGGATACCGTAGATGTGCTTAGCTTTCTGCTTTTCCATAAGCTGGAGAGCATACTCACTCTGACGACCGCGGCGAGCCTTAGGACCATGCTGACCAGGTTTGAATGGGCGTCGTGTAAACGCTTCTTCGTTGCTGCGCAGGCCAAGCTTAACGCCAAAGCGGCGAGAAATCTTAAGTTTGGGACCAATATAACGTGCCATGTTTGCAGATTAGACGCGACGCGCCTTAGGTGGACGGCATCCGTTGTGTGGAACTGGAGTAGTATCACGGATGGTGTGGATAGTAAGACCACTCGTACCAAGGGCACGGAGGGCGGCATCACGACCAGTCCCAAGACCGCAAACACGAATCTCGATGTGGGTGATTCCCATAGGCTTAATTTTCTCAAGTACTGCTTGAGTTACCTGAGTAGCGGCATAAGGAGTAGACTTGCGTGCACCCTTGAATCCGGTAGCGCCGGATGTCTGCCAGGCCAAAACATTGCCCTGACTATCCGTCATGGAGACGTGTGTGTTGTTGAAAGTAGCGGTAATGTAGACCACGCCAAGACCAACGTTCTTTCGAACGCTTTTCTTTTTGCGACTAGCTGCTGTTGCCGCTTGCTTTGCCTTCGTCTGTGTAGCCATAGATTAGATTGCGAAAGAAATTATGCGGGAGATCAAGTCTTTTGACCTGTTGGCTTGCGACCACTACCCACAGTGACACGACGGCCACCGCGACGGGTGCGGCTGTTGGTTTTGGTACGTTGACCATGCACCGGAAGACCCTTAGCATGACGACTACCAATAAAGGAACCAATATCGCGCAAACGCTTGATGTTGGACTGAACCTCGCGACGTAGATCACCTTCGATCTTAAAACCTGCGTCGAGAGCCGCACGAATGCTATCAAGTTGGGCATCGGTGAGGGTCTTGGCGCGAGCGTCAGGACTAATGCCGATCTGAGCCAGAATTTTGCGACTTAAAGTAAGGCCGATCCCATAAACATAGGTAAGGCTTACTTCAATGCGCTTCTCGGCTGGAATTGTAACACCTGCAATACGTGGCATATGGTACGATTACTTAGCCTTGGCGCTGCTTATGACGAGGATTCTTGTCGCAAATACACCGCACGACACCCTCGCGGCGGATAATTTTGCAACGCTCGCACATCTTTTTAACTGAGGGACGAACCTTCATGAGCGGCAGCTGAGTTGGATGGTAGATGAGGTGAATTAGCTTCTTCTCGGCCCTGAGGAGGTGGGACTGCAGCGCTAGCCGCGCGCTGGTGAGCGAGTGCTTCTTCTGGACGCAGGCGCGTAACAATACGGCCTTTTGTCAGATCGTAGGGACTGCATTCGACTACTACCCAGTCTCCTGGGAGTACACGAATGTAGTGAACCCTCATCTTCCCGGACAGATGTGCAATAATCACACCAATGTCTAACCGTACGCGAAAGAATGCGTTCGGCAGGGCTTCAATGACTTCACCAGTGAGGCGCAGTCCTTCTTCTTTAGGCATTGAGTAGAGTGATATAAAACATACCTTCCCAGGGAAAGATCTTGGCTACGCTACCACAGCTAGACACAGGTTGCAAGGGTTTAGCCTGAACCTAGTTTGGCTGGAGGTACGCAGGAACCTTCCAGGGGGTGAGATTTTCCACTCCCCTTTCGGTAATAAGTACGGTGTACTCGTATTGAGCCGCAGCGAGGCCTTCGGCTGAACGCACGGTCCAGCCATCGATATCGGTAACGGTAGTTCCGCTACCCAAGGTGAACATGGGCTCGATGGCAATACACATACCGGGCCGCAGGATAGCGCCAGAGCCGGGTAGACCGTGATTAGGTACCTCGGGGTCCTCCCAGACGGCATGGCCCACTCCGTGGCCAGTAAGGCCGCGTACAATGCCAAGGTCTTCGCTTTCTGCCACAGCCTGCACAGTACTACTAATAACGCCGACTCGGCGGAAGGGTTTTACTTGGGCAACCCCCTTCTTTAAGGCAGAAAATGTAGTAGTAAGAAGTTTTTGTTGATCTTCGCTTAAGGCGGCGGGATTCCCAATGGCTACCGTAATAGCAGAGTCGCTGCAGACGCCATCGAGCCAAAGCCCGGCATCAATTCCAAGGATATCGCCTTCCTTGAGCACGTAGCCATCTGGTATGCCGTGCACTACGGCATCATTTACCGAAAGACACGAACTAGCCGGATAGCCCTCATGTCCTAGGAACGAAGGTTTTGCTCCTCCTTCGTTAATGCACTTGGCGATAAAGAGATCGAGCTCGCGCAGCACTACACCCGGGACTGCGGTCTCAACGGCAGCATCAAGTACGGCCGCCAAGAGGTGACCTGCCTTGCGCATTCGTTGCTGATCGGCCGCAGACTTAATAAGGCTCATAGAAATAATTGAGGGTAGACGTCTTCAATACCCAGGCAAATATCGTGAAATACTCGCTCGATGGGTTGCTCGCCATCAACATGAATGCAGCGGCCTTCAGATTCGAATACGGTAATAAGTGGCTCGGTAAGGTGGTGAAAAAGTGCAAAGCGCTCAGCAATGGCTTGAGGATTATCATCTACCCGCTTAAGCACTTTACCGCCGTACTTAAGAAGATGGGCTTTTTTCTCGGCGCTTAACTCGGTTTCGGAGGCTTCTAGCTTTCGCTGTTCGATTCTTTTTAGTGCAGTCTCCTCGGTGAGGCGTAAATGAACCAAAAGTGGCTCATCAAGCTGATACTTTTGCCAAATAGCTGCCAGAAGCTCTTTTTGAGCTCCAGTCCGTAGTACACCATCGCCCAATACTCCGTTAGAAAGTATTTCTTCACGAAGAGCAGAATCTACCGCTTCTACGAGAAGCTCGTCTGGTAGTAATCGGCCTTTTTGCATAAGGCCGGCGATCTGTACGCCCATTTCATCTTCTTGCAACGCTCGCCTGCGGAAAAGATCTCCGCTGGAGATGTACGTGAACCCGAAGCGGTGCTCGAGTAGCGCTGATTGCGTACCCTTACCGCTCCCCTGAATACCAAGGATATGGATATTCGGTAGGACCATTAGGAGTAGGTATCGTAGGTGCGGGTAATAAGCTGGGAACGAACTTGGCGCATAATCTCTAGAACAACTGCCACGGCAATAAGGAGACTAGTACCACCGAGCGTTAGCGTACCTACTTTGGTAATTTGCTGCACGATATTTGGCAACACGGCAATTACGGCGATAAAGAGTGCTCCAGCCAAGGTAAGGCGGTTAATAACCGTAGTAAGATACTGAGCGGTTTCTTCGCCAGGGCGGATGCCAGGGATAAAGCCACCTTGCTTTTGTAGATTTTCTGCCATTTGAGTAGGCTGGAAAATGATGAAGGCGTAGAAATAGGTGAAGGCAATAACTAGTACGAAATAGATAATTGCGTAGTAGGTTTGGTTATTGAAGAAACTTTCAACCTTAATTGCTGCTGCCTTAACCGATTCTGAGGATGCTTCTTTGAGGAAGCGGGCAATGATAATTGGGAAGTACACCACACTCACAGCAAAGATGATTGGCACAACGCCAGAGGCATTAACCTTAATAGGTAGGCTACTTTCTACCGTACCAAGTGCCTGCACACCAGTGCGCGAACGCCGCGCGTAGCTAACCGGGATATTGCGCTGAGCTTCGTTCATGAAAACAATCGCCATAAGGGCACCAAAGGCCAGTACTACGAAGCCAATAAGCTGAAGGTACTCTTGAGCGGTAGCGCCGTTTGCATAGAGATCCCAGGCGTTCTGAAGCGATTTAGGGAAGCTAGCGACAATACCGGTGGTAATAATAAGTGAAAGACCATTACCTAGACCCTGCTCGGAGATAAGCTCGCCGATCCACATAAGGAGCAGCGTACCTGCCGTTGCGATAAGCAGCATGAAGGTAAGGTTGAGCGGAGTCCACTCGGCAATAAGCTGTGAGCTACGAAGGAAGAGGAGTGTACTAAAGCCCTGAATAAGCGCCAAGGGAATAGTAGCCAGACGAGTGTACTGTGCAATCTTGCGGCGACCCATCTCACCATCTTTACTGAGCGTCTCTAGGGCCGGGATAACCTGAGTAAGCAGCTGGAAGATAATAGAGGCAGTAATATACGGCCCAACTCCCATCATAGCCACAGAAAAGTTGGCTAACCCACCACCAGTGAAGACACTGAGGAGATCGAAGGCGCTATTACCTTGGAAGAAGGTGGCTAACTGGGTGCGGTCTACTCCGGGAATAGGAATAATGGCGAGTAGGCGTGCACACAAAACCAGCGCAAGAACTACAAAGAACTTGCGCCGGAGATCGGGGAAGCGAAAAAAAGTAACGAAGGATTGAAGAGGATTGGCCATAGCGAGTAATACGGTTATTTAACCGTTACTACCCTAGCTTAGGCTGGCCGATCGAGCAAGCAGTGGTTCGTCAGCAAAGGTTACCTTAGGCAGCTCTGCAGAAGAAGCGCCAAGGATTTTGATACCCTTAAGTGCCTCAGTAGGAGTAACCAAGCCCTTTTCGAGCAGGGTTTTAATACTTACTTCTTCACCATCCTGGTAGAAAGCAGCAATACGAGCTGCGTTTACTACTACAGGTTTTTCGCGGTGAGACTTGAAGCCCTTAAGCTTAGGAAGACGCTTAATAAGACCAGTTGGGCCACCTTCGAACAAACGTGGAATATTGCTATTAGCACCTGTTCGAGCTTTTTGACCCTTAGTACCACGACCGGCGGTTTTACCCTGACCAGCAGCAATACCGCGTCCTACGCGTTTCTTTGCCTTGTGAGCGTGTGTTTGAGTGATTTCGTGTTCGCGCATGGGAAGTGCTTAAGCGGAATAAGCTGAAAGCTCTTTAAGGGCGCCCATGGTAGCCATAACCACATTCATCTTGTTGTTAGAACCCAAGTTCTTAGAAAGAACATTGTGGACTCCAGCAAGCGCCATAACTGGACGAACCGCACCACCCGCAATAACGGAGGTACCCTCACCAGCAGGCTTAATAAGAACGGTACTGCTACCGTAGGTATGGGTAACCTCGAAAGGAATAGAACCTTTATCGGTTAGTGGAACCTTAATCATGGCTTTCTTGGCAGCAAGCGTAGCCTTAGCTACGGCAGTTTGCACCTCGAGTCCTTTGGCTACACCAGCGCCTACTCGGCCCTTGCGATCACCAACTACTACTAAGGCGCGGAAGCGTAGGCGACGCCCACCCTTTACCACACGGGTAACACGGCAGACTTCTACTACTACTTCTTCAAACTCTTTTGGCTCTTGAGGAGCTCGATGTTCGTGGGAATTTGGACGTGCCATAGGATTAGAAGGTTAGTCCAGCTTCACGGGCTGCATCAGCAAGCTGAGCAACTCGGCCGTGGTACTTAAATTGACCGCGGTCGAAGCGAACTTGGCTTACACCTGCAGTAACTGCAAGCTTAGCAATTTCGGCGCCAACCTGAGCAGCACGCTCCTTTTTGGTACCAGTAACCTTAAGTTTAAGGTCGCTAGTAGCAGCTACGGTCTTACCGCCCATATCGTCGATGATTTGAGCGTAGATATAGCGAAGGGTGCGGTGCACAGAAAGACGAGGAACCTCGCTACGAAGGGCAATAGATGCGCGAGTACGTGCCTTGCGGCGAAGTGCTCGTGCGTGGAGAAGTGATTGATTATTAGCCATGCGACTTACTTACTACCCTTTCCGGTCTTACCAGCCTTGCGGCGGACGTATTCACCAGAGTAACGGATACCCTTACCTTTATATGGCTCTGGCTTGCGAAGCTTGCGGATTTGGGCCGCTACCTCACCAACCATTTGTTTGTCGATACCCATTACGGTAACAACGTTCTTCTCTACCTTGAATGAAATACCCTCGAGAGGGTTGATCACTACTGGATGAGAAAAACCAAGGCTGAGACCAAGGTTTGAGCCCTGCATAGCAGCACGCATACCTACACCATGGAGTTCCATGGATTTCTCCCAACCTTTATTTACCCCGGTCACCGCATTTGAAAGCAGGGTGCGGATAAGCCCCTGGAACTGACGACTTGCATCGTCGGTTGCTTTAATGTGTACTACACCATCCATTTGCTCAAGTTCTACACCGGGGAGGAGAAGAACGGAAAGCTGACCCTTAGGACCGGTTACCGAAATAGTAGCATCTGCGACGGTAACGGTTGCACCGGAGAGCTGGATAGGCTGTTTACCAATTCGTGACATGGCGACTCCTAGGCTAGAATAGCTGACAAAGTAGCTCACCCCCAACCTTAGCCTTGCGAGCCTCTTTGCCCGAAAGCACACCCTGTGGGGTGGAGAGGATTACAAGACCATGTCCGGAGCGGATAGAAGGAATCTCGTCGGTACCAACATACATACGGCGGCCAGGCTTGCTGACGCGGCGTGACTGTTGGATTTTTCGGGATCCCTCAAGTCCCATCACAAGAAGCTTGGCAACGCCTTCGCCCTCGGATGAAACTGAACTCACAAAACCATGCTGTTTTAGCACGTGGGCGACACGCTCGGTCATACTAGAGTATGGCAAGCGAACGCGCTCGTGCTGAACGGCTTGGGCGTTGCGGATTGAAACAAGAAGATTTGCAATGCGGTCCATAGCT
>JAYUZR010000018.1:0-2287 GCA_043751595.1 Candidatus Berkelbacteria bacterium | reverse complement strand
CACACCGCCCGTCATGCCCCGAGAGGTGTTTTGGGCGAAAGCTGGTCTATAACCTACTGGGATTATCGAAGGTAGGGAGTAGGACGGTTACCTCCATTACGCTAACTGGGGCGAAGTCGTAACATGGTAGTGGTAAGGGAACTTGCCGCTGGATTGCAATACAAACAATTTTTTTTCACCCCATCCATCTTGATTAACTTTATTGGCGGGTATAGCTTAGGGGTAAAGCACTGCATTGTGGTTGCAGGGATCGTGGGTTCGATTCCCACTACCCGCCCGGAATTTATTTAAGTTTAGCTCAGCGTGGGCGTTTACAGCCGCTGTAAACGTAAACATTGCTTTATATTTGGCTTCGTAGCTCAGCGGTAGAGCGAGGGACTGTTAATCCCCAGGTCGCAGGTTCGATTCCTGTCGAGGCCGTATATCCGCAGCGAAATTTTGCTTTCAGTCTAAAAACAGGCCCCGTAGAAAATACGGCGGGGGTGCGTGGCCGAGTGGACAAAGGCGGCGGTCTTGAAATCCGTTACGGGAAACCGTTCGTGGGTTCGAATCCCACCGTACCCTTTTTTGCTGTTTTGCTTTAGCTATCCTTGCTGAATGACCAAAACGCTTCTGTAAAAAGTCTATCGGAGTATACGCTCGGGTAGCTCAATGGCAGAGTGGTGAGCTGAAAACTCATAGGTAGGGAGTTCGATTCTCCCCCCGAGCATTCAAGAGTTTTATCCCAGGCTGTGAAACTTTCCGGGTGCGTGGCCGAGTGGACAAAGGCGCCGGACTGTAAATTCGGTGGGTTTCCTTCGTGGGTTCGAATCCCACCGCACTCAGTTTATTTTGCTACCGAGAGCGCTTAACTTAGCGGTAGAGTGTTTCCCTTACAAGGAAAAGGCCATCGGTTCGAATCCGATAGCGCTCAGTAACCTAAGAGTAGCCCGGCTATGGAGCTCGGCCTTTTTTAAGACCGAGTCCATAGCTCATTGGCAGAGCGTCCGGCCGATAACCGGACGGTAGTCGGTTCGATTCCGACTGGACTCAGCTGGATAACTCTTATATTTCTTAGTTCGGGCGCGTAGCTTAACGGAAGAGCGTTTGCCTTGTAAGCAACTGGTTGTGGGTTCGAATCCCATCGCGCCCTGTTTTTAGTCTATGTTATTTAAAGAGTTTTAGCCAAAGTCTCCTGGGCGAGTCCGTTTTCAAAAAGTGCAAAATTACCCACAGTATTTCTAAATTAAAAGCCCTAAAGTGCTGGGGCGCTTGGTAGAGGGGCCCTTACGCAGCACTGCAAATGCTGAGACACCGGTTCAACTCCGGTAGTGCCCTGACCCGTGAGGCTGAACACTTTGGGAATCAAAAAAAGAGGGGGGTGCATAGCTCAGGGGTAGAGCGCTCGGCTTTTAACCGATTGGTCCTGGGTTCAAATCCCAGTGCACTCACAGTTTAGTGAACAAAATATAGCTAGTTTTTTATCTTTTTCTTCCTTTTTGGGTGTGTGGCCGAGTGGACAAAGGCGTTCGCCTGCTAAGCGAAGGGAGGTAAACCTCCTCCGCGGGTTCGAATCCCGCCACACCCTGAATTATAAAAGCAGCATTTTTCTGGTTATTCTTCAAAAGACACCTTTCTTAGTATGACAATAGCTTTGCGCTAATAACGCCTATTTCCCGGTTTTACCTGAGAAGTTCGCTCGCTTGGCATCCTGAAGCCTCATCTTTTGAGTATCTGGTTTTTAGTACCAGCACTTAAGTACAATGTTTTTTTATGGCTACTTCCAATAATGCGTTTCACAGTTTTGCCGTGTCATTGGCGGGTATCAAAACTGACGGCCCTGTCCGGCTATATTAATAGTTTGGTATACTCTTTTTTACACGATGTTTCAATGTTTAAGCCAGTGCTTGAAAATGTGTAAGTAAACAAAGTCACAGCTTTACGCCTATTTTCTTTCTCACTCTTTTTTAGGGCTACCCGGTTTTATACTATGGCTAACCTTGGAAAATGTGTATTCTCTAGTGTGGGTCGCTATAAGTTTGACTACAATATGAGATAACCTGCAACGACATATGTTTCACTACAACGGTAAAAAGTGTTTTCCATTGTGTTTCTTTCGATGACAAACACAAAGTCTTTACTAGGAAAGAATGAGTGCAGGAGCTTTTTGCCACTGCCGGGTAAACTTTTGACTGTCTGCCGATTTTGGTTTCAAGTCAAAGAGCATTTCAGCTACGGCAAAGTACTGACTGCTTTGCTGGCTTACCCTTTCAAGCTTCTAATCTTCTGCTTTGTTTAGCTATTCAAA
>JAYUZR010000017.1:0-2243 GCA_043751595.1 Candidatus Berkelbacteria bacterium | reverse complement strand
GCAGCCGCGGTAATACGAAGGTCCCAAGCGTTATCCGGATTTATTGGGTTTAAAGGGTGCGTAGGCGGGTTATTAAGTCAGTGGTGAAAGCCTACAGCTCAACTGTAGAATTGCCATTGATACTGATGATCTTGAGTATGATTGAGGTGGGCGGAATGTGTCATGTAGCGGTGAAATGCTTAGATATGACACAGAACACCGATTGCGAAGGCAGCTCACTAAGTCATAACTGACGCTGATGCACGAAAGCGTGGGGAGCAAACAGGATTAGATACCCTGGTAGTCCACGCCCTAAACGATGATGACTAGTTGTTGGAGGAGTTAAATCCTTTAGTAACGCAGCTAACGCGAGAAGTCATCCGCCTGGGGAGTACGGTCGCAAGATTAAAACTCAAAGGAATTGACGGGGGCCCGCACAAGCGGTGGAGTATGTGGTTTAATTCGATGCAACGCGAAGAACCTTACCTGGCCTTGACATGCATGTAGTAGAACCCTGAAAGGGGGACGAGGTAGTAATATCAGCATGCATAGGTGTTGCATGGCTGTCGTCAGCTCGTGTCGTGAGATGTTGGGTTAAGTCCCGCAACGAGCGCAACCCCTGTGTCCTTTTGCCAGCGAGTAATGTCGGGAACTATGGACAGACTGCCTAGTTCAACTAGGAGGAAGGTGGGGATGACGTCAAGTCCGTATGGCCCTTACGCCCAGGGCTGCACACGTACTACAATGCCCGGTACAATGTGAACCAAAACCGCGAGGTGGAGGCAATCGTTAAAACCGGGCCCAGTTCGGATTGGAGGCTGCAACTCGCCTCCATGAAGCCGGAATCGCTAGTAATGGCGGATCAGCTACGCCGCCGTGAATACGTTCCCGGGTCTTGTACACACCGCCCGTCACATCATGGAAGCCGGTCGCGCTCGAAGTACCCGCGCCAACAGCAATGAAGCAGGGTCCTAAAGCATAACTGGTGACTGGGATGAAGTCGTAACAAGGTAGCCGTAGGGGAACCTGCGGCTGGATCACCTCCTTTCTATGGAGAATCAGAACTGCCTGAGCCGGACAAAACAAACCCCGGCTCTATAAATCAGAGGCAGTTCAGGTCGACACCTAAGGCACTTCGGTGCTAGGTGCGCAGTAAAAAGCGAAAGCTCTGCAACCTTAAACCGCGTCCAACGAGACGCGCAGCGTGCAAATTAGTCTTTACTTCTTCCTCAAGTGCCTCTAAATTAATACGGCAACCCACAGGGGGTATAGCTCAGTTGGTAGAGCGCTAGCTTTGCAAGCTTGATGTCAGGAGTTCGAGTCTCCTTACCTCCACCAATAGGCAGGAGACAAAAGATCCGCCTCGGACCGCGGCGCAGCTGGCCACGGCAATGGGACTTAGGACCCATAGCTCAGTTGGTTAGAGCACCGCCTTGATAAGGCGGGGGTCGCAGGTTCGAGTCCTGCTGGGTCCACCCCCTGCTCAAAGGAATACTGTTTTTGCCGGAGAAACAAACCGGTTCTTTGATATCTGCATACAGGGTATACAAAAATACAAAGATCAAAGAAGCCTAAGGCTTCACAAATTACGATCTTAGGAAATACGGCGAGATTTCTTCAATTTGAGAACTAGGAATTAAGCTATAAAGGGCACACAGTGAATGCCTTGGTGCTGAAAGGCGATGAAGGACGCAACAAGCTGCGATAAGCTCCGGGAAGCGGCAAATACGCTATGATCCGGAGATTTCCGAATGGGATAACCTGCGCGGGCTAATCCCCGCGCGTACGGTCTTGAATAAAATAGAGACCGCAACGCCAGACCCGGTGAAGTGAAACATCTCAGTAACCGGAGGAAAAGAAAACAAATCAGTGATTCCGTCAGTAGTGGCGAGCGAAATCGGAACAGCCCAAACCGGAGGCTTTGCCTCCGGGGTTGTAGGACCCTAATATGAGACTGCGACAGGTAGGTGAAACGGCTGGAAAACCGTTCCCTAGAGGGTGAGAGACCCGTAACCGAAACCTCCAGCAGCTCTAAGGAAATCCTGAGTAGCACGGCACACGTGAAACGCCGTGTGAATCTGCGGAGACCATTCCGTAAGGCTAAATACTAATCAGCGACCGACAGTGAACAAGTACCGCGAGGGAAAGGTGAAAAGAACCGCCGCGAGCGGAGTGAAATAGAACCTGAAACCGTGTGCCTACAAGGTGTCAGAGCCCCTTCGGGGGTGATGGCGTGCCTTTTGCTTAATGAGTCTGCGAGTCAG
>JAYUZR010000016.1:0-4120 GCA_043751595.1 Candidatus Berkelbacteria bacterium | reverse complement strand
GGCAAAACCACCATTGCCTTTAACGTTGCCATGTCGTTTGCTAAGCGTGGGTATAAAACCATGTTGGTAGACCTGGATCCCCAATGCAATCTGTCCCGGCTAGCCCTGGGCGATACCTACTACGCCAACACCCTTTTTACCTCCGTAGAGCGTGATATCTACGATGTGCTTAAGGGTGTGGTTGAAGGTGGAAGCGATATCGATCTCTCAGTTGAGACTCTGCCGGTTGAAAATAGCAACGGTAATCTTTCCCTTCTTAAAGGAAGCGTAAAACTTTCCCTCTACGAAAACTTGTTGGTTACTGCCTATGGCCAAGCCGCCGCTGGCCAGCAACTTGGCTATTTTCAGACCAGTGCCATTGATCGATTCCTGCGAGAGCGGGGCTTAAGCGATGAGATTGATATCTTTGTAATTGATACTTCACCGAGCCTCTCGCTGCTTAATCAGATTATCTTCTTAGGTGTTGATTACTTTGTGGTTCCCATGATGCCCGATGCCTTTAGTGTGCAAGGAGTAGAAAACCTAGGGACGGTGCTAGAAAAATGGAAGCAAAACTGGAAGGTTACCGGTAAGGCGCTTTCGGGTAATACTGAAAGCAAGTTTGTACTATCTGGTGACGGCCTCTTTATCGGCTACATGGTTAACTCTTACAACGTCTATAGTAAGCAACCGATTAAAGATCATCGCCGCTGGATAGATCAGATTCCCCAGAAAGTAAAAGTGTATCTTTCCGAAAAACATGGCCGCAATGGCCTAGTAGAGAAAAGCTGGAAGCAATCACTGGGTGAGCTGCAAGATTATGGCCGGCTTCCTGCACTTTGCCAAGAATTGGGTATGGCGGTGTTTGATCTTCGTCCTGAGCAGATTACAGAGATGCCCCCAGGAAGTAAGGAGATAGTTGAGAAATCTAAAGAAGAATTTGATGGACTTACTAGTCAAATTTTGCAGATTCTAGAAACGTACTAAGATGAACGAAGCTGAAACTCGCGCTGAGTATACCGATTTACAACTACGAGCCACCGGCTGGGGAGTAGTGGATGGTGCTAGGGTGCTGCGCGAGTTTAGGATTACGCCGGGTAAGATTCAAGCGGGTGGCTTACGGCTTAAGCCAGAAATTGCCGACTATATCTTAGTCTACAAAAACCAAAAACTCGCGGTAATTGAGGCAAAGGCCGATAGTCTTTCGTACTCAGAGGGGGTGGCTCAAGCAAAGGCGTATGCAGAAAAGCTGGATATTAATTATACCTACGCTACAAACGGCAAAGAGCTCTACCAGATTGTAATGAAGACGGGTGGGGAGGGTCTGGTTGCTAAGTACCCCACACCACAAGAACTCTGGAATCTTACTTATAGCGAGCACAATGCTTGGAAGGAAAAGTTTGCGGCGGTTCCCTTTGAAGACGTAAGCGGAACAAAATCTCCCCGCTATTACCAAGAGTTAGCCGTCAGCCGATCGTTGGATGCCATCGCCGAAGAGAAAAAACGAATTTTACTTACCTTGGCTACCGGTACTGGTAAGACCTTTATCGCCTTTCAGATTGCCTGGAAGTTATTTCAGTCTCGCTGGAATGTGCGACAAAATGGTCGCCAGCCTAGGGTGCTCTTTTTGGCAGACCGCAACATCCTGGCCGACCAGGCCTTTAACTCGTTCTCTGCTTTCCCAGAAGATGCTCTGGTGCGCATTAATCCTAAGGATATCTCCAAAAAAGGAAGTGTGCCCACTAACGGCAGTATTTTCTTTACTATCTTCCAGACCTTTATGTCTGGCCCAAATGAGACGCCCTACTTTGGCGAGTATCCGGCAGATTTCTTTGATCTCATTATTATTGATGAGTGCCACCGTGGTGGCGCTCAGGATGAATCTTCTTGGCGCGGTATTTTGGAATACTTTGCTTCGGCTGTACAACTAGGTCTAACTGCAACTCCAAAGCGCAAAGACAATGTAGATACCTACCACTATTTTGGTGAGCCAGTATACACCTACTCTCTCAAGCAGGGGATTAACGATGGCTTTCTTACTCCGTTTAAGGTGAAGCGGATTAAGACCACAATGGACGACTATATCTACACCTCTGATGACGAGGTGGTAGAAGGTGAGGTTGAGCAAGGCAAGTTGTACGAAGAGGCAGACTTTAATCGCATTATTGAGATTAAAGAGCGTGAGGCTAAGCGGGTTCGCATTATGCTGGATGAGATTAAACAGAACGAAAAAGCTATCATCTTTTGTGCCAACCAAGCACACGCTGCTGCAATTCGCGATTTAGTGAATCAGATGAAAGTTAGTAAAGATCCTAATTACTGCGTACGAGTGACCGCTAACGACGGCGAGCGCGGTGAGCAGTTCCTGCGTGAGTTTCAGGATAACGAAAAGACAATTCCAACTATCCTAACCACTTCGCAAAAACTTTCTACTGGTGTAGATGCGCGCAATATTCGCACCATTGTGCTGATGCGCCCAGTAAACTCGATGATTGAGTTTAAGCAGATTGTGGGGCGGGGTACGCGTTTGTTTGATGGGAAGGAATATTTTACCATCCTTGATTTTGTCGATGCCTATAAACATTTTTCTGATCCAGAATGGGATGGTGACCCGATTGATGAAACGGTACAAGCCCCTAAAGACTATGTGGTTAAGGAAGAGGCTGATCCCATACTTAGAGAAGATAGTGGATATGAATACGGTGAGATAGAGCCCAAGCAAAAGTTGAAGATTAAACTCAGAGACGGTAAGGAGCGGGAAATTCAGCATATGGTCGCTACTTCTTTCTGGGGTGCGGACGGAAAGCCAGTATCTGCAGAGGAATTTTTACAAAGTATGTACGGTAAGTTACCTAAATTTTTTAGTAGTGAGGATGAGTTGCGCACTATTTGGTCTGATCCTACCACTCGAAAAGTATTCCTTGATACGTTAGCCGATCAGGGCTACGACCATGAGCAACTTGTTGAGTTGCAGAGTCTTGTTGGTGCAGAAAAAAGTGATCTGTTTGATGTTCTGGCCTACGTGGCTTTTGCACTAACCCCAATTACTCGTCTTGCCCGAGTAGCGGATACGTTTGACGGAATTAGTCAGGGGTTAGATGAAAGGCAAAGTGAATTCTTGGAGTTTGTGTTGGCAAAGTATGTCGAACGCGGAGTTGATGAACTAGCAGAGGAGAAGTTGCCTCAACTTCTTAATCTTAAGTATTATGCCATCTCAGATGCTGAGCAGGTACTGGGTGGGGTAGAGCGTATTCGTTCACTCTTCTTTGGTATGCAAAAGATGCTGTATCAAAAAGTAGTGGCTTACTAGTATGATCTTCACCACCACCGTCCTCCTCGCCGGTAAAACTGCCACCGGCTTCGTTGTCCCCGAAGAAGTGGTCCTAAGCTTTGGCAAGGGCAAGCGTGTGCCAGTCACGGTCACCATCAACGGTTACACCTACCGCAGCACCGTCGCTCCCCACGCCGGCGATTACATGCTCCCACTCTCGGCCGAGCATCGCGAGGCGGCAGGTCTCACGGCCGGCCAAGAAGTGGCTATCACCCTGGAGTACGATGCTGCTCCGCGAGAGGTAGAAATACCGGCCGATTTTGCCCGTCAACTTGAGATGCACCCCACTGCACAAGAAGCTTTTGCAAAACTCGCCTATAGCCATCGAAAAGAACACGTCCGCGCCATCGAAGAGGCCAAAACTCCAGAAACGCGCCAAAGAAGAATCGAAAAAGCAATCGAAAAACTAACCGCCTAGGTAATACTGAACCAATCTACTAATCCCTGAAGGCCATGCCAGACAGAGGCAAAAAAGGCGGCCACAGGATTGCTCTTTTTCTCGTAGAGTACGCCAGGCTCGCTAGTATCTAGAGTTGGTACCAGGGTCTGGTATTCATCAACAATAGAATCCGAGTAAGGTAGCTCTTTGCCGGAAACATCATCCAAATACACTGTTGGGCGAACGTCTTTGGCGGTATTACTGTAGATTTTGGTAATTTCGAGGGCATCGTTTACCACAATAATGCGCTGAGGGCGGACCTCGGCCACAATGGTAAGGGTGTTAGTGGCGCTGGATTGCTCGGCAAACGCAACCATATTGCCCAGGCCAGCCAGGACAAAAACGGTACAAGTTACGCAGCCAATGATTCT
>JAYUZR010000015.1:0-17331 GCA_043751595.1 Candidatus Berkelbacteria bacterium | reverse complement strand
GTACTCGAGCAGGTTTGCCGGGTTCCCCATCTTATTTCTGCAGTAAATGTACTAGGTTACTTACGGGGCCAGCACAGCCTATTTATGGAAAGTAGGCCGGATGGAATCACCTATCAAAAAGAACTGTATGCCCTGGAAGATGCTTCCGAGAAACGACTTACCGACCTTATTAGCAAGCTCCAGTCTGAGGGACAGCAAGAACTTCTGACCGAGGCACTCACTCAGTATTATCTTACCTTTCGCTTACCCACCGATGCGTCCAACTGAACTCCCTGCCTACTGCGCCAATCGCATTGCCGAGCATCTTTCCCTTGATGAATCGGTACTTTGGTTTGTGGCTGGGGGATCAAATATCCCCCTTGTTTGCGAGGCTCTGAAGATGCTACAGGGAAAAGATCTTAGCGCCCTTACCATTACTCTCACTGACGAGCGCTTTGGTGAAGTAGGTCACGCCGATTCAAATTGGAAGAAACTAGAAAAAGCGGGAGGCCTTAGTAGCGGAGCCGCAATGATCCCAGTATTAACTGGAGGCTCCTTAGAAGAAACCGCCCAAGCTTTTTCTCAAAAGGTAGAGCAAGCATTGGCGAATGCAGATTTCTCTCTCGCCCTTTTAGGCCTGGGAGCAGACGGCCATACCGCCGGAATTATGCCTGGCGCGCCAGAGGCCAATGGGTTTGCAGCAGTATACGAGGGAGCCGACTTTACCCGAATTAGCATTACGCCGAGCACCATCGCCATGCTCGATCTAGCTATTCTTTGCAGCAATGGAGAAGAAAAGTGGCCTCAACTTGATCGTTTGATGCTGAATCTTTCTAGTATCGAGCAGCCGGCTCAAGCGATAAAAGCCGCGGAAGAATACCTAATTGTAAGTGACCAGTCTTAGTATCCCGGGAAGTAATCGGTAACAACCTTTTTAGCACCCAGCTGCTTAACCGCCTCCTTGGCTTTATCAACAAACATATTTGGACCAGAGATATACACTTTTCTGGTGGCAATATCGGGCACCAAATCCTGCAGAATCTCGGTTGTCATATACCCTTGGCGAGTATTCCACTCCGCTGGCGCACCCTCGGCATTTCCTAGTACGTAAGAAGTAGGAATCTTGGCGATGGTCTCTCGGTACACCACCTCACCTGGATTAGCAGCCCCGTACAGCAACACCGCATTTGCGGTAGAAGGAAGGGTCTCGATCATGCTGCGGAATGGGGTAACTCCCACCCCACCTGCCAAAAAGAGAACCGGCTCCTCGGGGTTTGAAAGGGTAAAGTCTCCGGCAACCTGACCAATCACGATAGGATCACCAGGTTGAAGCGCCATTAGCTGCTCTTTAAACGAGCTACTCGGCTGATAAAACTTAACCCCCAAATGTACTTCGTCACCACCCGGAGGTGAAGCAATCGTAAAGTAGCGCCGATTGCCGCGATCGTCATTCCCCTTGGTTGCAAGGGTCCACTCGGCGTATTGCCCGGCTGTAAACTTGAGCTTTTCTGGAGCAGTAAAGACAAAGTTCCAGATGTTTGGCGCCATCTTTTGCACCTCTTTAAGGGTAAGGGTAAGGCGCTGCTTAGGACTAATAATGTAAGAAAAAATATTACCCAACAAAAGACCAGTAAGCGGCCCGGCCGAAACATCACCAATTCTCCAGCGTGAGGTCATCGCGAGGGCAATGAGGGCAGCATAGTAGTACCGGCCAGAAACCGTAGGAGGAGTAGTGAGCGGCTCGGTAAGCATCACTCCAGCAAAGAAGATGATAGGGCCAGAAAGCAGGGTCTGGCTAAGAGTATCTGATAGTGATTGCCCATTTAGCACCAGTCCTTCAAACAGAATAATGACAAGGGCGACCAATAAAAATAAGCCAGCCATCTTTTCTCGCCGTATTTTGCGAAGAACGCAGTACCCAAGTATGAGTGTAAACGGCAAGAGGGTGGCAGTTCCAACCCACCAGCCCACTCGCGCAAAACCAAAGAGTGAAACCAAGAAAGCCGAAAGGGCAACTGGATTAAAGATGTGCTTGTGGTGCAGTGCCAGTACATATTTTGAAGCCATCGCTAGAACACCGGCTAGCACCAGGCCAAGAATGCCTTCAACCGTTACCTTAGGAGTAATAATGAGGGCCAAAATGAGCGCGGTAATATAGGCCGATTCCACATTAACTGGTACGCGATAGAGTTTTGCAAAAAGCAAATTACTACCCACGGATGAGGCAAGAAGTACCGCAACAGAAACCAGAAGCGAGCCCAATCCAAAGCTAAACATACCAAGGGCCGCGCACACCGAACCCAGTGCCAGCAAAATACCGAGCCCATAGAAGAGCAGCCGGTACATAGTGATGCCGTTCAGGAATCTATCGAGGCGGGTGAGAAGTTGCATGGGAGTATCTAGGAAATGAAAAACTCTGCTGAAAACCCTTTTGATGTGTGCAGTGTAGCATCCGCTGCCAGTAAGGCGTACTCAAAGCTAAAAGGCAGATCGTCTGGCTTACAGAAGTAGAGGGCCGTGGTGAGCGCATCGGCCACTAGGGTAGACTCGGCGGTTACCCACACTGCCTTAATGCCAGTTACCGGCTGGAGGGTAAGTGGGTTTAAAATATGACTATACCCAGCCCATTTGCGCCGGCTACCAGCTGAAGCACACAAGCTTCCCTTACTAATCTGAGCCACCCCGATCACTTCATCAAGTGCATCGGGATTTTCAAGCCCAATCCGGCGCTCCTGGCCACGAATACGCATATCGCCACCGGCATCAACGCAGTAATCACTTATGCCGTCTACCTCAATGAGCTCCGAGACAATATCAATCAGATAGCCCTTGCCGAAACCTCCAAGATCTAGTTGGGCCGGCTGCTTAAGGGTGAGGCGAGGAAAGTGGTACTCCAGGGCTTCTTCCCAGGTTGGTACTTCGGTCAGTTTTTTGGGAGTAAGCGAGTATGAAGCATCGTACCCTGCCTCCACTAATGTCTGGCCAATTAACGGCGTAATAGCGCCATTACTTATACCGTAAAGCTTGGCGTACATATCAAAGAGGGGTCGCGCATCCTCCGGTAGCAGATACTCCCCCGCCTCCTTTGCCATTTTGGAGATAAGTGAAGATGCACGAAACCGTGAGTAGGTACTCTCGAAGGCCTCAATTCTATCGCGCACCCGGCGAATTAAGCCTTCAGCTTCATCCGGAGCAATTGGCAACTCCAGTTCCCAGTGGGTACCGATTGCTTCAAACTGCTCAATCATAGCCTACGAAGCCTGTGCCTCTAGCTTGACCAAGGCTTGGGTAAAGGCACGGGAGGTAAGCGAGGCACCAGCTAAACGACTAACCGAAACCTCTGAAATCTTTTTCCCAACTACCTCCTTTGGTAGGGCACTAAGAAAGTCTGCAACATACTCTTTAGATTCACGAGAGCGGGAAGAATTAGTACCAGAAGCCGCCGTAATAACATCGTTCTTAATTGTGAGACTAAATCCTACGGTCTCGTTATTTTCAGGCGTAGCGTAGGTGATTGTCGTTGAGTAGGTACCATCGTTGTAGATCGAACCAGATGCAGGCACTGCCGTAGCAGTGGCAGTAGTAGTAACGGGCGCCGGTGTGCTAGTTGCCGTGGTAGTAGCAGGAGAGCTGGTAGCGATTATAGTTGCAGCATCGGTTGGAGTGGTTGGACTGTTCTTAAATGCAGCAATCCCACCAGCAAGCACTACCAGCACAACGATAATGCCAATGGTAAGAGTGGTGGTATTCGGAGGGGTGTTGGCCATCTACGCAAAATAACTAGTGAAGGACGAGCAGTACTCGACATACGAAGATTACCAGAAAATTGATGGTGAATTCATGAAGCCACTACCTACCCAAACAAGAACCTGGGATACTTACTGCATGACACTTACGAAATCCGAATATCTTCTCTTCCTTAAGCACCGTGCCTGGGTGTGGCTTAAGAAGTACGCCAAAGATAAAATCCCTCCGATTGATGCCGCCACCCAAGCAATTTTCGACGCAGGAAAAGCCCTCGAAACCTACGCCTACCAACTGTTTCCCGGTGGCTATGAACTTGGCTTTAATGGCTACGCCCAGTACCAAGATTTGGCCGACCGCACCCAGCTTGCTCTTTCAGAAGGCCATACCACTCTTTTTCAGGCCCGGTTTGATGCTGGGCAGTTGATTTGCCTTACTGATGTGGTCGTTTTTACCTCGCCTACCACCGTTAAGCTGTACGAAATAAAATCGAGCACCAAGATAAAGGATGAGCACATTTTTGATCTTGCCTTTCAGGTAGTTGTTCTAGAAGGCGCCGGCTATACCGTAGAAGAAGTGGCAGTTATCCATATTAACTCATCCTACGTTCGCCAGGGCGAGGTGGTTGCGTCCGAGCTTCTTACTACCTCCGTTATTACCGAGCAAGTGTTGGCCAAGCGAGAACTTACCAAGTTACAAATTGATCAAGCCTTCCAGATTATCTCCAGCAGCCAGATGCCGGATATTTCCCCACGGCACTGCCGGCTCAATAGCTTACAAGATTGGATGCCCATTTATCGCACCCTAACCGAGGTGCCGGCGCTCAGTATTTACGATCTTGCCTATCCTACGGCCCCACTAATTGGTTGGCTTGAAGATAAGCAGATAGTAAATCTGGTTGATATTCCTGACGACGCCGAACTAAGCGACAAACAGCGGCGCCAAGTTATTAGCTGCAAAGAAGGTAAGGCTTCTATTAATACCGCAGCTATCTCCGAGTTCCTGGCCAACCTGCAATACCCTCTCTACTTCTTCGATTACGAAACAGCGATGGGCGCCGTACCGCTTTACGAGGGCAGCAAGCCATATCAGCAAGTTCCTACCCAATACTCGCTTCATATTTTAGATGAACCGGGCGGCACCCTGCGCCACACCGAGTTTATTCAGCGCACTAGCGAGTCGCCTTTTGAGGCCCTTTCGCAGTCACTTCGCGCTGATATTGGCGATACGGGTTCAATTTTGGTGTGGTACGCCAAGTTTGAAAGCAGCCGCAACACCGAGATTGGCGAACACCTAGCCGAGTTCACTGATTTCTTTACCGATCTTAATGCCCGCATGGTAGACCTGATGCAACCATTTAACGATGGTCATTATATTCATCCAGACTTTATGGGGAGCTCTTCCATTAAAAAGGTGCTACCTGTGCTGGTTCCCGAACTTTCGTATAAAAACTTAGCCGTACAAGAAGGGCAAACTGCCCAAAGATTGTGGATGCGCGTAATCTTAGAAGGAAAGGCTACACCCCAAGAGCAAGAGCAACTCTGCAAAGATCTGCTGGCCTACTGCGAGCTCGACACAATGGCAATGGTGAGGATTTTTGAACACCTGCAACAGATCTGCAAGTAGCCTTCATACATACTTCACTACCTTTGAGTTAGGCTAAGTACATCACACTAGCTAATCTCTCCGTATGGGAATCGTCATTCGCGGGATAAAAAATGCCTTTCGTAATAGTTTACGCACGTTTTCGGTCACCCTCATCCTTGCTTTAAGTACCGGTCTTGCCCTGGTTATGCTGCTCTCGTATCAGGCTGTAGTTGCCAAAATTACTACCGTAAAAGAAACGGTAGGCACCACCATTACTATTAGTCCCGCCGGCAGCCAGGGATTTGAAGGCGGCGGCGAGCCACTTACTCAAACTCAAATTACGCCACTGGCAAGCCTGGCTCATGTTGCCAGCGTAAACGCCACTCTCTCGGATAGGTTGGTAAATGGCACCTCCACCAGCTTGCAATCTGCCATTGATGCAGGAACCTTGGGAAATCGAAGGGGCCAGCAAAGTATCCAGGCAGCTGGGGGCGATACTCCGGTTGAGGCACCTAGAACACAGGCCGGCGGCACTGCAGCGGGAACCACTACTCGCACACGCACCTTTACCCCTCCGATTATTGCCACTGGCGTTAGCAATCTTTCAGCCAACCTAGGTACAACAACCACGTACACCAGTGGCAGCGGATTCGCCAATGATAGCTCAGAAAATGTAGCTGTTATCGGGACTGGCGTGGCCACGAAAAATAGCTTAAGCGTAGGCTCTACCTTTACCCTCTACGGTACCGAGGTAAAAGTGGTTGGCATCTATGACTCGGGCAATACCTTTAGCAACGCCGGAATCTACGTCCCCTTAAAGGCCCTACAAACACTCTCAAGCCAGGCGGATCAAGTAAGTACTGCCACCGTAACTGCAACTTCAATTGAAGAAGTAGATAGTGTCGTGACAGCTATCAAAGAAAAAATCGGAGCCGATAAGGCAGATGTAACCGCCAACAAAGACCAGGCCGAAAGCGCCCTCACCCCCCTTGAGAACATTCGCACCACCTCTCTCTACAGCCTCTTTGGCGCACTGATCGCCGGCGCGGTTATCACACTTCTTATTATGATGATGATCGTTCGCGAGCGTCGCCGCGAGATTGGAGTCCTGAAGGCAGTTGGCTCTTCTAATATTGGTATTGTTGGTCAATTTGTAACCGAAGCCTTCACTCTTACCTTTATCGGCTCACTTATTGGCGGAGTAGTAGGAGTGCTCCTTAGCAACCCGGCACTTTCTGTCCTTATTAAGAGCGGAACCAGTACTGTAACCACAGCAGGTGGACCTGGCGGTGGCTTTGGTCGAATCGCGCTGGCTGCAAGTGGTGGCATCCGAAGTACCATTACCAATGTGCAAACCACCATCGATTGGCATGTCATTCTCTATGGTCTGGCTGCAGCCTTTATTATTGCCGCCATTGGAAGCGCCGTTCCCGCTTGGGCGATTGCCAAAGTTAAACCTGCCGACGCCATGCGCGCCGAATAATTACCTCCCATGCTTACTGTCACCAACCTCACCAAAACCTTTGCCGCCAGTAGCGGTAAGGTAACGGCCGTAAACGATATCTCGCTCGAGATCGAGAATGGAACCCTAGCCGCCATCGTCGGTAAATCGGGCTCAGGAAAAAGCACCCTCCTTACCTTACTTGGTGGACTCGATCGCCCCACCTCTGGCTCGGTAAAGGTAGACGATCAAGATATTAGCAAGATGTCTGATCATAAACTTATCTCCTATCGTCGCCAAAAAGTTGGCTTTGTGTTCCAGCATTATAATCTCATCCCCAATCTTACCGCCCTCGAGAATGTCATGCTTCCTATGGAATACGCCGGTAAGTCTCGTGCCGAGCAACAATCGCGAGCCAGCCAGCTCCTCGATGAGGTTGGCATCTCCGGCGATAAACAGGCTCGTAAACCCGCGCGTCTTTCCGGAGGAGAGCAGCAACGGGTTAGTATCGCCCGCGCACTTGCCAATAAGCCCAGCCTTATTTTGGCCGATGAGCCCACCGGAAACCTAGATAGCACCACCAGTAAAAAGGTAATCGAGCTTCTCAAGAAACTCTCCAAGCAAGAAAATACTACCATCGTAGTAGTAACGCACGATCTCAACATCACCAAAGAAGTAGACGTTACCTTTCAGGTGCGTGATGGCCAACTTATCCAGAAAGGCAAACACGTAGAAGAACTGCTACACTAGGCGCATGGATACAACTATTCTCACCAGCATTGCCCCAAGCCTGATCATTGGCGGTATCGTCATGATCGTGATTCACTTAGCACTCAATCTCCTGGTTCCAATCGGAATCATCCTGATCGTACTTGGAGTCATTGGCCAAATCTTGGCTGGCATGGAAAAGCCAAAGATCCTTCCCAAGGATAAGTAAGCCTACCCAATAAGGAGCCCAAAAGGCTCCTTATTTCGTTGCGGCAAGAGTGGTACGATATACGCACATGGGATTTCAATTTCGCGGTATTCCTACCTACGTTTCTCGGGTATATCCCGTCCTCCTTGGCGTGATGGTAATCGCTACCTCGTACACTACCTACGCCTGGAAAAAGGCCGAGTACGATCTTCAGAAAGTTCCCGATACCAGTATTCGTCTTGGTCAACTTGAAAAACGGGTAACCGAACTCTTAAAGGAGCAAAAAGAAGACCGAACCCTGCTCACCGCCCGTCAAAAAGAACTAGAGCAAACCAATCAAAAGTTAGGCGATGCCCAGACCTCGCTTCTCTCAGTCCAAAAAGACCTTACCACTGCTCAATCGCAGGTAAAAAATCAGCAGGCACAAATTACTACCAACGCTGCCGAGCTTGAGAAACTACGGACACGCCCACCACTCTTCTCGTTTCCTTCTACTAATCCCGCTGATTCCACCCAGCAAGCTGAAGTAAAAGAGGTAGTAACCGCCGCCTACGATGTGATGCGCGAAGTACTAGGTGACCCGTACAACCTAAGTGGAGTTACTATTAGTTTTAGCCAAAGCCTCTCTATTACTGGCTCTACGGGTGAAACCAGAATCGAGAGTAGTTCTTCTGGTGTAAAAATCGCTATCACCCTACAAAAGTTTTCTAAAGACAACTTCGCCGATGTAAATACCGTTCTCCACGAGATTATTCACGCCTTTCATAGCGCCGCCGTGGTAGATGAGGCCTATATTGAGGAAGGTAAAACCGTGGCCGAAACCGATGCAGTGATGAAAACCATGATCGAGCGAAAGCTTTTGCCAGAGTATGGAAGGCTCTACCTGATCGCCACCGATGAACAGCTTGCCAAGTGGGGCTCTATCACTATCCCAAAAGATAGTGCCCAGTTTTACCAGGGTGCCGATGTCTCCAAGCGCTACCAAATCACTGGTACCGCTTGGTACAAGCTGTATCAAGCCGACCCCACCATTTTTAAACGCTTAAATAACCAGTACTATCCAGAGGTACAGCGTGGTATTTTTCCTAATCAAGGGGTAGTATTTACAGCGCTCAAAGCTATTCAACCCAATGTTGGAACCCAAACAATTGAGCAATTCATTGCAGCACAACATGGCCTCAACCCGAACTAAGCAACCAAAGCCACCCAAGCAGACCAGTTCTGCTCTCGATCACCCCTATCACAAGGGCTGGTTTAGGTTTTTTGAGATCCTTCCCGGTGCCGCGCTTTGGCTTGGCCTAACCCTTCCGTTTCTTTTTGCACGCCTTTTTCCGTTTGAGGTCACGCTCTTTATTGTTATGTTTGATGCCTACTGGCTGGGCAAATCGCTCATTAGCGCCTGGCTTTTGTATAAGGGATGGAAACAGCAAGATACCAATCTTAAAACCGATTGGCCTGCCCTTCTTGTGGAGCTAGAGAATCAGCCGCATGCCGAGCTCACAAAGCAGGGAATGTACCTGCCAAGCACCATCTACAATGCTGTCATTCTTACTACGTATAATGAAGATGAATCTATCCTGCGAAGTTCGCTGGAGAGCCTAGCCAACTCCAAGTATCCGCTTGAGCGCCTTATTATTGTTTTGGCCACCGAAGGTCGCGCTGGAGAGCCTAGCCGTAAAAAGGCAGCCAACCTTACCGCCACCTTTAAAGATACCTTTGGCGCCTTTATTGTTACCGAACATCCGGATGGAATTGTAGGAGAAGTAAAAGCCAAAGGCGCCAACGCCACCTGGGCCGCCAAAGAGTTAGTTCGCTGGGTGCATGAAAAATGGATTAATCCAGACCATGTAGTTGTAACAACTGCTGACGCCGATTGCCGCTTTCACCCCACCTATCTTTCCTGCCTTACCTTCCAGTACGCCACCACACCAGAACGTCTCCACCGTGGCTATCAACCGATTGCTACCTTCCTTAATAACGTTTGGGAAGCGCCCATGCTCTCTCGGGTTGGTGCTTTCTCAACTACCTTTTGGCACCTTTCTGAATCAGTAAGAGACTACCGCCTTTTCACCTTCTCCACCCACGCCATTAGCCTGCAAACCCTCATTAATATTGATTACTGGTGTACCTCTATCGTCAATGAAGATTCCAGGCAGTACTTTAGGGCTTGGTTTTACTATGGCGGCAAGTTTAAGGTGCTTCCGCTCTTTATGCCGGTGTATATGGACGCCGTGTATGTAAATAATCTTAAAGATACCTTCCGCAACCTGTACTTGCAGCAGCAGCGCTGGGCCTATGGCGTAGAGCACTTCCCCTACTTAGTTCTTGAGAGTTTTCACCATCCAGAGATTCCTCTTAAGGAGCGCTTTATCCAAATCTGGCGAGCGTTTCAGGGGACCTTTAGCTGGGGAACCAATGCCTTCTTTATTAGTGTGGTCGGATGGCTCCCCGTTCTGCTTAACGAGCACTTTAGAGATCAGCTCATCGCCTCCAACTTCCCCCTTGTTACCCAGACGCTCCTTACCGTTACCTGGATCGGCGTCTTAGTGGCCAATGGTGTAAGCTTTAAGTTATTACCCCCATTCCCTGAGAAAAATAAGTGGCGTTATGTTGCCTCCATGGTTCTCCAGTGGGCTTTTGTTCCCTTGCAGACCATTCTCTTTGGTGCCCTACCCGGAATTGATTCTCAGACCCGCCTGATGCTTGGAAAATATCTTGGCTTCAGGGTAACCGATAAGCAGTCGGTGGTAGCAAAGCCAGAGACAGTCTAGCAATTTTCTGTAATAGTACAGATTCATTATTTTACGTATTAATCTTTCCATGATTTCATCTAGTCCTGAAATTACCTCCAAGAAGCCGATTCTTCCGGTTGTCCTCTTCACAGTTTTTATCGATCTTCTTGGTTTCGGTATTCTGATTCCGGTTATTCCACTTCTTCTCACTAATCCTCGCTCAGAGTACTACCTTCTCCCTGCTGGCTACACCTTCCAAGAAGGTCTTATCCTACTAGGCTTCCTTCTCGGCCTCTACTCACTTGCGCAATTCTTTGCGACTCCTATCTTGGGGCAATTATCTGACCGCTATGGCCGCCGCCCCATTCTCATTATTTCCCTCATTGGAACAGCACTGTCCTACTTCTTGTTTGGGTATGGAATCATTATTAAAAGCCTTCCACTTCTCTTCTTCTCCCGCATTCTCGATGGTATAACTGGTGGTAACATTTCTGTGGCTCAAGCTGTTATTGCAGATATCACCAAGCCACAAGACCGTGCAAAAACCTTTGGTTTTGTCGGGGCAGCCTTTGGCCTTGGCTTTATTCTCGGGCCATATATCGGGGGCAAGCTATCTGACCCTGCCGTTGTTAGTTGGTTTAATGCCGCAACTCCTTTCTGGTTTGCAGGCATATTAGCCAGCCTGAATGTACTTTTTGTTGCCGTTATCCTTCCTGAAACACTTAAAGAAAAGGTGCGGGGTAAAGCTATTAAGGCGAGTCAGGCAATTCTTAACGTAGTTAGCGCATTTAAGATGGCAGATCTTCGCGCCCTCTTCCTTACCTCATTCTTGTTTAATGCAGGCTTCGCCTTCTTTACTCAGTTCTTTGCCGTGTACCTGCAGGATAAGTTTAACTACACCCAAGGAAACACCGGCGACTTCTTCTCCTATATTGGCCTCTGGATTGCTATTGCTCAAGCAGTAGTTACTCGCGCTGTGGGTAAGCGTTTTGAAGATTACAAAATCCTACGGTTTAGCATGTTCTTTGTTTCTGCCTTTATTGCAGCAAACCTTGTGGCCTCAAAGCCATGGATGCTCTTCGTTATCGCTCCATTCTTCGCCATCTCAAATGGCCTTACCACAGCTAACCTTACCGGACTAGTAAGCAAGAGCGCTGGACCAGATCGTCAGGGTGCAATCTTAGGTATTAATTCAAGCCTACAGGCTCTTGGTGGAGCAATCCCTGCCATGCTTTCTGGATTTATCGCTGCCAAGATTGGTACCAATGCGCCAGCTGGCATTTCTTCGTTAGTTATTTTTGTAGCTGCGTTGTTCTTTGCGCTCTTTTACAAGCCAACCAAGGTTGGGCACGCAGAGTAACTAGAATTATTTAGTTTTGCGAACAAACTCCATTCTGGAGCCAGTCGACTTTTGGCCGATACTCCGAATCCTGGGCTTTTGTGGTCTCCTCCCTTTAAATAGGCTCTTTGTAAAAGCAGTCTTTCTCCCCTACACTGTAGCTACTAAGACTTACGAGAACCTAAGAAGCCTCCTTGCTTCGCACACTGCCCACCCTACTCCTTGGCACATTCCTACTTGCAGGTAGTGGACTCTTTTTATACGGACAGCGACTTCTTAGCCCAGTTCAGTTAACCAGCTTCTCACCTATTCTTATTGATAGCCAAGGTGCGCTTTTTCAGGATGGGACCAAGATTGCCCAATTCTCCACTACGGCTACCGGCCAAGAAGTACACCTTATTCCCCCTGCTTCATTAAGCTGCACCACACAAAGTAACCTTCTAGCCTTCCCTGGCCGAGCAGCGGCAACAAGCTTGAGCGTGTCGTATCAATCACTGCGGGGGAGCGGGGGCTTTAGCATTACCCCAGCCCAGGAAACGACAAGAACATTACGTATTCCCTGTAGTGTTTCTGAGGCCCATAGCAGCATTACCCTCACCCAACCAAGGGGCACGTATTCACTTAGGACACTGGAGAAAATAGCCCTTTGGGTTAATCAGCTTCCGAGCGTAACCTGGATGGCCGTACCAATTGGCTACGCCCTGTACTTACTGATAACGCTCGGACCCCTAGTTTGGCGACCACGCATAGCCCGAAAACTGGTTACCGATCAGATGCCATTGATACACCCTACAACGGTTAGTATTCTTATCGATGGGAGAGTTTCGCAAACCACGATCATTGCCAGCTTCTATGAACTCTTCCAACTTGGCTACCTACACCTTATCGATCAAGGTTCGGATCTGCGTATTTTTCCTGGCGAAGTACGAGACCGCTCCCTGCTGCGCGATGAACAACGACTCCTGTTAAACCTCCTACTTCCGCCAGATCAACCAAATAGCTGGGCCTATAAAGCGATGAGAGAGCTAAATCGGAATGTTTTTTCTGAGATTTCTTCTACCCTTTACTTGGCAAGCTATACCTCTCTTATTGAGTCGGGATATGTGCGTGATAATCCAGAAGTTATCCACCTCTCAATTAAAACAAGGGCTATTGTTGTGCAACTTCTCTGTTGCGTCTTTTTACTACCCCTCTTAGTGATGCTGCAGATACCAATCTGGTATACCTTAGCCCTTGCCACAACTTACCTACTAGCCAATCTAGCATACCGACTGGGCCGCAAAGCACTGGCACTAACCCCAGCCGGCCGCGAAGCATACAAGAAGCTACTGGCGTTTCGCCAGTTTATGACCACTCCCGAGCCACTCATGCTTCCCATGGGCATGCACGGTCCTTTGTACGATTACTTTGGCTACGCCACGGCGCTGCACTGTGGGCAAGCATGGTTGAATCGATTCCCCACCGTTAGAGCATTCCCCACCTGGCTCATAAGCAATGAAGCGGATTACACCACTCCTAGTGAGTTCTTTACTGGGTTTGATAAAGCAGGCAGCTTTATTGCTGAGCAAGTATTACGAGTAGCCGACCCCAACAATGACTAATCTAACCACCAAGGCCACGAGAGGCTTGCGCTATGGGTACTACTTTGGCTCGCGCATTATGGCCGCACTGGTTGCCATTCTTCTGGTGCAGGGGTTTATTATTACGTTTTCTCGAGTTGAAGGCAGCAGCATGTTGCCCACTCTGGCACCAGGCCAACTAATTGTCATTAACCGCCTACAAACGACATTTACCTCACCAAAAGTAGGAGATATTGTCGTAATTCAGCTAGGCACAACCAACCCAGTTCGGATGGTAAAGCGAATCTCCGCCGTGGCGGGAACTACCATACACCTTCCCACCGGAGAAACAGCCGTACTTCAAGAGGATCAGTTTTATGTCCTTGGCGATAACTCGAGCCAGAGTATAGATTCAAGGTCCTACGGCCCAATACCTGCAAGCGCCATTGTGGGCACGGTTACAACTTGGCTACAATAGCACTATGCAACCTTCATCTGAGGAAAATACGTCTCGCACTACCCAGAAAAGGTTACAGATTAGAGTGATCCCGGTCGCCATATTTTGCATCTTGACACTTAATGCCTTGGCAGCTGGTTACTATATCTACCAAAATTGGTGGATGCAGCCACTCCTACTGGCCGGGCTCCATCTAGACTACCCCCGAACCTGGAGTGTAGTAAAAGACCCCGATACTGAAGAAGTACTAATCGATAAAACTCTGGTCGTTAACCAGTACCCAACGCCAGAACAGGTAGCAACCACCCCTACAACGGGGAAGGTAACGATCCGGTTCGGTAGCATTGCCTACACCGATTTAACCAAAGACCCGGAACAGGGTAAGCCCACCTTCCGTATTCTAAGTATTACCGAGAATGGTTCTACTGCTATTCTAAAATATCCGCTCGATCAAGAGTGGCGCCTCTGGCCGGTGCTTTCTAGCGTCCACCTCCACCCTTCAACCGAGTCTCATCACGGCCATGCAATCGCTCAGTAGCTCAATCACCCGTCGCGATATCCGCCACCTGGTTATAGGGGCGGTATTAGTGATTGCCTTCTGGCTTCCTGCCGTGGTGATTAAGTTCACCAGTGTCGCTGCCTTTGATTTTAATGCGGCTAGCTTCAAAACCAGCACCGATACTATTCCGAACTTTGCCAAAGATCCTACGATAACAAGTGCTCAGAGCGGGAGCTGGTCAGATGTAGCCACTTGGCAACAAGGCCGAGTTCCCACCAGTTCAGATATCATCCAGATTGCACCCAATACGGTTGTCACTATCGACACAACTAATGCCGTTGCTGGCAGTATTGGTGTGGACGATAACGCCACCCTAGCCTTTGCGCCAGATGTGGACACCAAGCTTAAGGTAACCAATATTCTGGTAAACGATGCTGGCACGGTTACTGCTGGCAGTAACACTCACCCAGTCAGCGCAAGGGCAGAGATTGAGATTGCAGACACACCACTTAACCCAGAAACCGATCCTCGCCAGTTTGGTACCGGTATTATTGGCTTTGGTACGTTCCATTTCTATGGAAAAACCTTAGAAAATACCTACATACAGCTTTCGCAAGAGATTGCCGCTGGGAGTACGGCAGTACACCTTAGCCAGCCAGCGTCAGATTGGAAAGTTGGCGATGAAATCCTCTTGCCAGATACTAGGCAAATTACCCAACTTGATGCCCCTCACCAGTACGCACCCCAGTTAGAACGCGTACACATTACGGCGATCAGCCCAGATAACCTTACGCTTACGGTAGACCGTGCCTTTACCTACAGCCACGGTGGAGCGCGCGATGGTGATAATGTAATTCAGGCCTATCCGCATGCTGGAAACCTGAGCCGCACGATTCTTATTCACTCAGAAAATACCTTTGGAACACGTGGCCATGTTCTGTTCACCAGGTATGCCGACGTTGATATTCGCTATACCCACTTTAAAGATCTAGGAAGAACCACCTCCGAGATTATTGATAGCACCACCTTCAACACCGATGGCAGCGTCGCCCATTATGGATCAAACCAGATTGGCCGCTACATGTTGCACATGCACCATGTATTTGGACCACAAGCAGGACGTGGCCCCGGGATTGCAAATACTCAATTTAATCTGGAAGGAAACAGTTTTGATAGTGCCGGAAAGTGGGCCCTCGCCATTCACAACAGCAGTTATGGAGTGATTACAAAAAATGTAGTAACCAACCTTACTCCCGAGGCTGGAGCCGGTATTTCTTTTGAAGACGGAACTGAACGTGGAAATGAAGTGAGCTTTAACTTTGTTGCCGGAGTAAACGGAGCCGGTAGAGCAGTGGAGGGACTAACCCGCGTAGCCGGTGAGAACTCGGGGAGCCCGCTCGCCCGAGACCTAGGTTTTGAGGGTTCGTGCTACTGGATGCATCAAAATCAAAATAACTTGCACGATAACGTAGCTGCTAATTGCTATAATTCTGGCTTTAACTCAACAGAAATAACTTCTAATCCAGAATCAGATTCCTCAGCCCTACTATTACCTGCCTATGCTGGAGCAAATAAAGCCCTACCCGGCCAGGGAGAAGTCTTTACTTACAATAAAGATTCACAGGACCAACTTTTTAAAAATAGTACGGTCTACGGAGCAACTGGAACCGGCGTAGAGCTCTGGTTTCGCAGTGAACACAACGAGAGAGATGATACGGCCGATAATATTCGCCTGCGTAATCTCTTTGCCTGGAATATCTCTAATATCTATGTAGAAGATCACAATAAGTTCACGGTCACCGAAGTTGCCGACTCAACATTTCTTGGCGATCCAACCCAAGTGAGTACTACACAAAGCAAGGGAACTACTTCCAAATACTTTGTCTATAAAAATATTCACGCTGAAAACTTAGGGATCGGTATTCCAGTAGACGATCAATCATTCTCCCAAAATAGTGCGGTTGAATGGGTGGATGGTGCCTATCTGCGAAATAGAGTCAATCTTGCCTTTACGTCTACCCACGATAGTTATCGCAGTAGTAATTCGCGAACCACGCTCAATACTATTACCTTCCGCGCTCCAGTTGGTTTACCACTGGTCGCTGTAAAGATGAGTACTGGTGACACCATTCCAGCCTATCGACAAGAAGACCACCGAACGCTGTACCTAACCAAGAGTACTGCCGATGGTGTGGCCATTCCTGATAGTGAGCTATTCTTTGGCATGCAAAGCGCCAATGCCACCTACCCCTCTAGTGAAGTCTTCACTAATGGACCCATAGCCGAATGGGCAAAGCCAGGCATTTACGATCAGCCAAATACAACCAACGGGCAACTCTTTGGATTACTTCGTCGATCAGTCTATAGCAAGCTTGCATCCTGTGAGAATGAATCTAACTACATTGTACCGGCTGCTCCGAGTGGGGCAGTAAACCATTATGTCTACTACGAAAATCCCTACTTGGCCAAGGCCTATATCTGTCCGATTATTCCCCAAGAATTAAAGGGGCGAGTAGTTGATGCTGCAGGAAACCCTATAGAAGGTGCAACTGCCTCGCTTAATACCTTTTTGGCCAACTCAAATAACATTAATAGCACCTACGCTCAGGAGATATTTAACGGTATCCGTGGACCCGAGCATCACGGCGATCTCTACAGTTTTAGTCCTGCCGAGCGGTTTGTATCGACCACTTCAGCCGTTTCTGGCGCTGATGGCACCTACACCCTTCCCTACCGAGCACCTGCAGGACAACGAGCCAGCCTAACGGTTTTGGCTGATGGCTACGCTGCAAACTACGCCGAGATTATTTCACTACAACCTACTCAACCAGTGGTAGAAACTACCCTCCTTCCCGGAAGTGGGGACGGTCTTAAGGCCGGGTATTTTCTTACACTCGACCGAGGAGGATATGGATACAACACCGACACAGATTCGGCCGTCTACAAAGACTTTGATGTTAACCGAGTTGAACCAAATGTTAATAAAGATTTTACTCAAGATAAAGTTGGGGGTGTAGTACCAAAAACATCGGTCTGGTATGGAGAACTACTTATTCCCTCAACTGATAGCTACCACTT
>JAYUZR010000014.1:0-34341 GCA_043751595.1 Candidatus Berkelbacteria bacterium | reverse complement strand
TTCCTTTCTATCGTGGCCGCCTTAGCTATCTTGGGATAATCCTATGAGCCCTCTTATTTTCTTCGCACTCGGAGCTGGTATTTCTGGAACCATTCTTATTATGTCTGGTTTTGAGCTCTTCTTTACCATCAAACGGCGCAAGCATATGCAGGCGCTCGAGACCCAGCTGGCCACCCTTAAAACCGGTGTCACTGAGCAAATGAATAAGCTCACGCTCGAGCGAGACCAAATGACGGCTGATCAAGCTGCGGCGGAAGCCGAAATGGAAAAGCAGCTAAAAGAAGAGAAAAAGATGCTGGAAGCTAAGTTTGAAGAAAAGCTAGAAAAGGCTAAAGCTAAAGGAGGTGTCGCCCTAGCCGAGGCACGAAAAGAAGCCAAAGAGCTAGAAAAACACGCCGAAGACCAAGCGGAGGCCTACCTAGAAAAACGCAAAGCCGAGGTAGAAGAAGAGCTCGTAGACCTTGTAGTCGATGTAAGTAAGCGCGTACTTCCTAAGGGTATTTCCTACCAGGCCCAAAAGGAATTGGTAATGCAGGCCCTGCGCGATCTTCCGGTAAACGATAAATGAGCTCCATGGAGACACCTGAAGCCACCGAGCCAACCCTGGATGCAGCATTAGAGAATCTGTTTTTTCTCGGCCAGCTCGATCACCTGCACCTACACCTCACCCAGTTGGATGATGTGCTTTTAGGCGAGCCTACCGTGCCCGAAATTACTGAAATTATTACCTATTCACCCCTTCGCGATGCGCTTCGTACTCTCCTGGCCGAGCATCCAGATATGGTGGAGCCCAAGCGACTCCTCCCCCTCTTAAAGGATCTGCGCAAAGCTGCCGAAAGCCGAAAACTGGTCCGCATCACCCTGCCCTGTAAGTTTGAAGATGCCGACCTTAAAGAGATTATCAGCGAGCTTAGCCTACGCGTAAATGCGCCAGTTATTCTGGATGTCACCATCGACACCTCTATTATTGGCGGTGCTATCATTGAGTATGGCAGTTTCTCAAATGACTACAGTATTAAGACCAGGCTCGAGCAGCTTAAATCTACCTGGAACCGCGCAGTAACCTCCGAAGATCATGCTTAAGGCTCAAGATCTCACCCAAGACCTGCAAAAAACCCTGCCTGAAGAAGCGGTGGCTGCGGTTATTACCGAAATAGGAGAAGTTATTTATGTAGGTGATGGTGTTTGCAAAATTAAAGGTCTGCCAACGGTAAAGATTGATGATGTAGTTGAGGTAATTACCTTCGATGGCAAGCGTCGCGCCATGGTACTTGGTATTAGCCAGCACGAAATTGAGGCAGTAGTACTGGGTGATTACACCACTATTCGCCAAGGCGATACTGTTCGCTCCACCGGCGATTTGCTTCGTATTCAATCCGGTACGGGCATGCTTGGCCGGGTAGTAGACCCAATGGGTAACCCGCTCGATGGCATGGGACCCATTAAGAGCGATATCTGGATGCCAGTAGAGCGTATTGCTCCAGGAGTAGCTAAACGCGAGCCAGTAAGCGATCAACTAGAAACCGGCGTACTGGTAGTAGACGCTATTATTCCGCTCGGTAAGGGCCAGCGCGAGCTTGTGGTGGGTGATCGTAAATCGGGAAAGACTTCGCTTATCGCGAGCTTTATCTGCAACCAAAAGGGTCGCAATATGAAGTGCATCTACGTAACGGTTGGCGCCCAAAAAGCTAAAGTGCGCGCACTCGAGCAGTACCTACGCGAGCAAGGGGCCATGGAGTACACCACCATTGTTCTTGGTGGCTCCGATGACTCCCCTTCGCTTAACTATCTCTCTCCGTACGTTGGTTGCGCCATCGGCGAATACTTCATGTTTAAAGGCGAAGATGCCTTCGTTATTTACGATGACCTCTCCAAGCACGCTAAAGCCTATCGTCAGATGTCACTCTTGCTTAAGCGCTCACCTGGTCGTGATGCCTACCCGGGAGATATCTTCTATCTGCACTCTCGCCTCCTAGAGCGTACTTGCCGTGTTAACGCCGGTGCTGGTGGTGGCTCGCTAACTGGCTTCCCGATGGCCGAAACCCAAAACGGTGACCTTTCTGAGTACATTGTGACCAACTTGATGTCGATCACCGACGGACACATCTTCTTGGATGCAAACTTGATGCACGAAGGTATTTTCCCAGCCGTAAACTCGGGAGCCTCGGTATCGCGCATTGGTGGTGGTGTGCAGCCGCCTTGTTTGCGTAAGGTAGGAGAATTAGCCGCTACCCAGATGGCGCGCTACAACGAAGTAAAATCCTTCGAGGCACTTAACACCGAAATTAGCGAAGACACCGAGCGCGAAATTAAGCGCGGCAAGCGCATCTTGGAAATCTTTGCTCAGGATCAAAAAAACCGCCTCTTAAACGATGAGAAAATCTTGCTGCTATGGTTGGTGACCTTCGGCAAAATGGATGAAGTAGATTTGCTGCAGGTACGCGAAATGAAACGAGAACTAACCGAGTTTTACCGTGCCAAGGGCTATCCAGAGTACGCCGAGAAAAGCACTAAGGAAAAAGCAATTGAGAACCTTGAGCCTTTGATGATCCAGATCATCAAAGATTACATTGCTTCTACCTCGCTTTCTGATGCCAAGTTCTTGATTGAACAGCCAAAGAAAGAAGAAGTTGCTCAGCCGATTATTCCTGACCCAAAGGCCGAAGCCGCTAAGCCTGCCGAAGAAAAGAAATAGACGATGTCTAATATTAACGACATTAAAGAGCAGATGGGAGTAGTGGCTTCAGTAGGCGACTTTACTAACGCCATGCAGCAGATTGCCACCATCCGCATGATGCGCCTGCGCACCAAAGTGGCCGATAGTCGCCTCTTTGTAGAAACGGCACACGAGATGCTAACGGAACTCACAACCCTTCGCGATAGCTTAAGCTTGGAGCAGCAAATGAAGCTGGAGCGAAAACATGCCGCCAAAGATATGACCGGCAGCACCAAGCGCGCCGTAATTTTGATTACTTCCAACCAAGGCTTGATTGGCCGCTATAACAACGAAATCTACGCCAAGTTCGATAAAGTCCGCGCCGAAAATAAAGATGCGGATATTTTCGTAATCGGCAAAAAAGGGCAGGAGTATTTTGCGGCCGGAGCGGTAAAAAATGTAAGCTACTACCCCTACGAAGTACCGGATACTTTCACCGCCGAAACGCTGCAGCGCTTGGTTTCGCTCTTTGATTTTTATAATCTGGTTACCCTTATTTATTCACACTACGTAAACTCGGCTACTCGCGAGGTAGTTGCCCTTTCAGTAACTGCTCCCACCGCCGTTGCCGAGGGCGATGCCAAAAAAGAAGCACGCTACATCTTTGAGCCCGATATTATCGATCTTATTAATGGTGTGAGCAAAACCCTGCGTGCCGCCTTGTTCCAGCAACAAATTATGGATGGACGCCTGGCCCAGTACAGCGCCCAAATGCTTGGAATGAAGGCTGCTACGGACAATGCCGTTGGCTTAACCGCTGATCTTCGCATGGAGTATAACAAGCTGCGGCGCAAGATGATTGATAAAAAGATTAGTGAGGTATTTGCTGGAAGCGCGCTTTGGTAGTCCCTAGCGTGATGGCGTTCTCGGGTAGTACACTGAACATATATGCCTGATACTGAGACACCAACGCCTGCACTCGAAGAAGCTAAGAAGCCCACCAAGGCTGAAGCCACAAAAGTGGCCGAAAAAGAGGTGCCCGCAGAACCTGCCAAGGCTCGACAAAAGGGCGTAATCGTTAACGTGCATGGCGCCGTGGTTGATGTACACTTCCCACGCGAGCTTCCCAACATTTACACCGCTCTGTACGTAGATAACGAAGTTCGTTTACCGCTCGAGGTATTCGAGCACATGGCCAATAGCACCGTGCGCTGCCTGGCGATGGGGCCAACTCAGGGCGTTTCGATTGGTCTTACCGTTAACAACAGTGGCGATGTACTTAACATCCCGGTAGGACTCGAACTGCTCGGCCGTATTGTAAATGTCTTCGGCGATGCCGTAGACGATGGCCCGCCAATCCAGACAAAGGACCGCTCTCCCATCCACAAGATTAGTCCGGCTTATACCAAAATCAGTACGGCGCAGGAGGTTATCGAAACCGGCATTAAAGGCCTCGACTTTATCACTCCCTTCCTAAAAGGAGGTAAAATTGGCTTCTTTGGAGGTGCTGGTGTAGGCAAAACTCAGTTGGTAACCGAGATCATCCACAACACCACCATGAAACACGGCACACGCTCGGTGTTTACCGGTGTAGGCGAGCGTACCCGCGAAGGAAACGAGCTCTATCTTAACCTGCGCGATACCGATGTACTGCCAAATGTAGCCATTGTACTGGGGCAGATGAATGAATCGCCGGCCATGCGTTTTCGCACCCCCCTTACTGGTGTAACCATTGCCGAATATCTGCGCGACGCCAGTAAAAACGATATCCTCCTCTTCATCGACAACATTTTCCGCTTCATTCAGGCGGGAATGGAGGTATCAACCGTACTGGGACGTATTCCTTCAGAAACGGGATATCAGTCTACACTCGCCTCAGAGATGGGTGCCGTGCAGGAGCGCATTGTTTCCACCGATGTCGCCTCCATTACCTCGGTGCAGGCCATTTACGTACCGGCCGACGACTTCTCCGACCCTGCCGTACAAGCCATCTTCTCCCACCTGGATTCTACCGTAGTACTTTCTCGTAAAATTGCTCAGCAAAAGATCTTCCCCGCCATGGATATTCTTTCTTGTAGCTCATCGGTTGGTGGAGATATTTTGGGAGATCGACACTTCCAGGTTCGCCAAAGCTGCCTTAAGGTGCTAGAGCGCTACCGTAGCCTGCAAAATATTATCGCCATCCTTGGTGTAGACGAGCTTTCGGAAGCCGAAAAGGTAACGGTTATGCGTGCCAAAAAGATTATTAAGTTCCTTTCTCAACCGTTCTACACCGCAGAAAAGTTCACCAACATTCCTGGCGCCTACGTAACTCGTGAAGATACGGTTGCTGGCGTAGATGGCATCTTGAGCGGCAAATACGATGAACTAACCGACGACATGTTCATGCTTATTGGACCAATTGAGCAAGCCGAAGAAAAGTGGAAGGCCCACACTGCCGGCAAGGCAGCGGCCTAGCGCCCAGCAATGGCTGCACCAGCTACTCTTCACGTAAGGGTTATTAGTCCCGATAAACTACTCTACGATGGGGACGCTTCGCTCGTTATCGCCCCAGGTACCATTGATACCCTAGGCATCTTTCCTGGCCATACACCTTTCTATGCTGAGCTACAAAAGGGAGAGATTGTAATTCAGGGCGAGAAGGAAGAACTGTTTCAGCTTAAAACTGGGATTATTCGTCTTCGCGACACTACTTTGACCATTATCCTGATCCCGCCCGACATAGAGTAGAAGGTACCTTCTGGAGCTATAAAGTACTACTCATATTCATACTTTCTTCACACACCGCTCTCCAGGTTGTTGACACTGATCAGCACCACACCAGATAATCAATGTTGAATTGTTCATTTCCAATTCGATCAAGTTACCCGGCACCTGCCGAAACATTTTTTCTTTGCTAATTATTTATCCATCATGATGCAGATCAATCGCGTTCTGCGAAGTGGACTTGCTCTCTCAACCGCCGTCCTAGGCATGGTTGGTGCGAGTATTGCTCAAGCTTCGTTCAAGACAATCAGTGTCACCCCTACAGATGCTCGTGCAACGGTTAATACGAGCTATCGTATTAAGTTCACCGCTCAAACCGGTCTTGCTCTTAAAGAGCTTCAGTACCAGTTCAAGGTTGGTCCTACCAACTCAAACGTACCTACTGGTCTTACCTTCTCTAGTCCAGCTATTACCGCTTTCACCATTGGTGGAGTCGATGTATCTGGAGATTATGGTATCGATGCCTCTACCTCTGGTCTTATCAAGATCACAAAGAGCTCTGGTGTTACCAACACCACTACCAACGATGTTGTTGATATCACTATCTCCAATATTCAAAACAACCAGATTGACCAGACCAGTCCTAACGACTGTGACTCAATCACTGGCGTAGATACCTGCTACCTAGCAATTCGCGCCTACAACGGTTCCGCAGCTCTTATCGATAGCTCCAGCTCCACCTATACCGTAGTTGGTTCATCCGGAACTACCGTAACTGCTACTGTAGAGCCTTCTGCTCGTTTCAATATCGAAGGTGTAACCGTTGCCAACCTTGCTAGTATCACCACCAACGATGCTTACGCATCTGGTACCGATACCGGCGCTTCAGCAATCACTACTACGTACAACACCGTTCCATTCGGAAGTCTTGTACCTAGCGTCTCCAAGATTGGTCAGCAAAAGCTTACCTTTGAAACCAACGCAAACGAAGGATACGATGTATACCTCCGCTTCACTGGTTCTCAAGCAATGGTTGGTCTAGCAAACAGCAGCAACAACATCGATAGCTACACTGGTGGCTACGCTGGTTCAGCTACTGCCTTCACTGCAAACCCAACTGGTACTGCAGCAAGTGTTAATACTGGATGGGTTGCCGCTCGTACTAGCGACACCGATGTCACAGGTTACGCTTCAAACGATAAGTACTCTGGTCTTGTTATCAGCACATCAGCCCTTGGTGACTCATACATGACAAGTACTACTTCAGACGCTGGTACCTCAAGCGTCTACGTCTCCTTCAAGATTCGTGTAAATGCTCAGCAGCCTGCTGATACCTACACAGGTAACTTGATCTACACCGGAGTTGCTAAGTACTAGCAACTCTCGGCGGACTAACCGCCCCTCGCAAGAGGGGCGGTTTTTTATTGGCTATATCCTTTACAACCGAGAGTGAATGCTAAAAAAGTGGCTCCAAGCTTGCCGGTTGATCTGGAATATGATGTGATAGCAGTACTTTTCTATTGAGCGCCCTATTTCCCCCTTCTATGTCTAATCGCCGTTTAGCTTTTCTACGGACACTCACCCTAGGCCTCGCACTCATTGCTTCCAACTTTCTTGCCCCACGCCAGGCAAAGGCAGAGTTCTTAACAATGATTCCGCCAAAGATTGAGACCACCGGAACTCCAGGTCAAACTATCTCGCAAAGTTTGCGCGTGCGTAACGATGGAGGAACCGTCACCACCTACGATGCGGCTGTACAAGATTTCGTAGCGGTTGGCGATCAAGGAAGTGTCGATTTTGTCGATGAAAAGGCTGCTCACACCAACTACGCCCTAGCCAGCTGGATTAGTATTTCGCCAAAAACCTTTACTCTCGAGCCTAATACCGAGCAAGTAATTGGCTTCAACATTAGAATTCCTGAAACCGCTGAGCCCGGTGGGCACTTTGCTTCAGTATACGTACAGAGTGTGGCCGATCCGGTTAAAGGAAATGGCGCCACCGTTCAGTCTCGTCTTGGTAGCCTTATTTTACTTCGCGTTAGTGGTAATGTCAGCGAAAAACTTAGTCTTACCAACTTCCGCACCCCTTCAAAAACCTTTAAATCAGGTCCAATCGAGTTTATTTTCCGCTCCAAGAACGAAGGAAATGTTCACAGCGCACCAAGCGGAACCATCACCATTACCAATACCATCGGCAGAAAAGTAGCTGAGATCCCGCTTAAAGTAGCCAATGTCTTCCCTGGCGCCGAGCGTGAGGTAAGTACTATATGGGAAAGTAAGAACCTTATTGGTCGCTACACTGCAACCGTAGTAGCAGGATACGGCCAAAATAATGAACCTCTCACTTCTTCCACTACCTTCTATGTATTCCCAATCTGGCTCCTAGCGGTAGCTGGTGGAATCATCGCCCTTATCTTCTTGGCAAGAATCAATAAAAAGCGGATTCGTAAGATACTCCATCGCTTGACTGCTGAATAGCAGTCCACGAGCTTACACCAGAGCATGCGTGGAACACTAAGGGGCTTCTTCACTCGTGCACAAAAGGGGCTATTAGCGCTGCTCTTTGCTCTCATACTACCGTTTTCGGTAGCTAATCCCGGTATTGCCAGGGCATCAATCAGCCTGGAAGACCCTCACTATCTTTTGAGTAGTACCGTGCCAAACCTTGGCAATGTCTACCACGATGTAAACTTTGTACTGCCAGTAGATGGCCCTCAGCTTACTCCGCGCGACTACGTTCAGATCAATATTCCGGGGTTTACTAATATCTTTCCTTTTACCGAGGCCATCAACACTACCGGCACCCCCGTATTTAGCGTTTCAGGGCACCGCCTCCTCATTACAGGGGTATCCGCCCTTCCTGGTACCCGTATTGGCTTTAGTGGGGCACACGCAAACAATCCAAGCACCGATTTTGGCGCAACTATCCAGATTACAAAAGGCGGCATCTCTGGACTGATTAGCCATGAAATTACGATTAGCGCAGGCTCAAGCGGAAACTATGTAGCAGTTACTGCCTTTGTCATTTCTCCCTTAAGCTCTATTTTTATTAACGGCTTCACCGGAGCCCGCGCCTTTGTCACGCTTTCGCGGGGAGGTACTGCCATTGCTACTACCTCAGCTGCCAATACCGGTGAGTTTTCCTTCTCGGTATCTGGCTTAGACCCGGGAGATTATACCTTTCAGATTGTTTCATCGGATGGCCAGGGATTAGTCACTTCGCCGCAAACGATTGTTTCCTATCTTATTAGTGGGGGAAACACCAGTATTAATGGCATTATCCTCTCCCCTACCATCTCCATTAGTAATGACCGGATTAACCGTGGCGATCCCCTAGTGATATCTGGCTCCGCCAAGCCCATTTCATTGGTGAGCATCTTTACGGAATCGCCCCTTAGAAGCTACGAAGTAACCACCGATGGCGACGGCCTCTGGAGCTACACCCTTTCCCCAACTGAAACCCAGAGCTACCAACCAGGCGAATACCGTGTGCGATCGGTAGTGCAGGATTCAATCGGTAATCGAAGTATCGATAGTCCCACCCTTACCTTTACCGTACTCGCCCCAGTGGAAGACACTAATAACCCACCTCCTACCTGTAATATTTCTAAAGGAGATCTTAACTGCGACAGCAAGGTAAACCTAACCGACTTCTCGATTCTTTTGGCGAACTGGAAAACGAATAAAAAGAAGGCTGATATTAACAGTGACAGGATCGTAAACCTTATCGATTTCTCGATCATGATGAGTAACTTCCAGCGACGATGATCAAGGCAAAGCGAATCAAAGTCCCTAAGCGATTCCGCCGCTTTATTCCTTTAGCGTGCGCTGGTGCGGTACTTCTGGTTGGCTTACTTATTTGGGCGAATCCCCTCCTAGATCTTGCCGGACTCCTCCCCACTAAGGCAGGTAGTGCGCGCATCTACCTTTCTGGCTTAGCCGAAGAGACCTACATTAACCAGGTTGGTGAATTAGAAATACACGTAGTAAGCGAGCATAACGCCATTAACGCGGCCGCCGTGAGCCTAAAAGTGAATCCTTCCATGGTAGAGATTTTATCCATGTCTACCGAGGAGTCGTTCTGTTCACTGTACCTAGAGAATAACTTTGACCCCCGAAAAGGCGAGGCACATGTCTCATGCGGAACACCAACGCCAGGGTTTAGCGGTGATTCTGTTTTGATGAAAATACGAGTCCGCTACAAGCTTCCTGGCAAGACCGAGTTCCGCCTAGAGCCCGCCGATGCGATGGTACTGGCCAACACCGGGGGTGGAACTGATATACTAGACAAGAGACTTCCCATGCAGCAGATTTATATTAAGCAAACGCTTTAGTGTCATCAGTTTCGCGCTTTCTTAAATCAACTCTCCTTACCCTTATGGGGGTAGTGCTTTTGGTTCCTAACTCTCTCCAGGCCTCTGCCGGCATGAGCGTTAGCGCCAGCAACTACAGCATCGAGGTAGGTGATACAGTCACGCTAAGTGTGATGGTTTCTACCGGCGGCGATTCCGCTAATGCCTTTGAAGGAACCTTTAATTATTCAAGCTCACTCTTTGATGCCGTCCGTGGAAGCTCTTCTGGGTCTGTGTGTAGCATCTTTGTTACTCAGCCAAACCCTTCAGGTGGATCAGCCGATTTTGCCTGCGGAAACCCTGCTGGCTTCACTGGATCTGGAAAAGTAATCGATGTTGTTCTTCAGGCAAAAGCCCCTGGTACGGCAAGTGTAAGCCTAGCCGGCTGCTCGGTTCTTGCTAACGACGGTAATGGTACCGATATCACCGGCGGCTGCTCGGGTACTTCGGTTAGTATTGCCAATAAGGCCACTCCAACCCCTACGCCTATTAGCACCCCGCCGCCAGCCACTACCGTAACCAGCCCTACCGCCAACCCAGCAGCTGCTAAGCGTACTCCTCCTCCGGTTCCTGCAACTCCTACCCCTGGGCAAGTAGCTAAAGTAGCTGAAACACCAAAGGCCACCGAAGCCCCTGCCGCTACCCCAACCCCGCCGCCCGCCCAAACCCTCCCCCCAGCAACTCCTACTCCTTCTGCACGGCCTCAAACCTCGAGCACCGATGATGGCAGCACAGATTCTGGCGAGAAACGCACCGTAGCCGGCGCCTTCCAAGACTTACTAAGCAATGCCAAGAGCTTCCGCATCAACAAAAATAGCGATACTAGCGGGCTCTTTGCCATCCTCCTCACCTTCTTCCCACTCCTCGGGGTAGTCGGCGCTATTGTCTTCTTTACCTACCGCCTCTATTTGCTCGAGCACCATCGCCGCCGCCGTATGTCGCTTCTGTTTGAGGCCCAGTTGGCCGAGCTTGCTGCCCTGGAAGGTAAGATGGATCTCCTTGCTGAAAAAGGCGCCAAGGGCCGTGAGCAATACCGTGAAGAGTTTGACCGTGCCAAAGAGCGTATTCTGCAACAGGTAAATCCAAACTACAATAAAAAGGTAGCACCCCTACCCGAGGAAGCTCCTCCTAAAGCTTAGGTGAATTGCCGCAATCTACCCAAGGCAGTATCATAGATAGCACATGAGCCCGCTCAACCAATCTTCTCTTACCGAACAACTCAGCCTTCTTGCGGGTAATACCGATACCGCACTTGCTGTAGCCAAGCTCACTCCGCTTCATAGGCAGTTACGCAAGGCCCCACTTGGAGTACTTCTTTTAGCCGAGCTTGCTCTAGAAGGAAAAATTCCAGCGCCAGCTAAACCAGGTGCGCCAGCGATTATTCAACTTGTTACTCCTAAGCTTGCTACAAAAAAGAAGGTAGTCGTACCCGCGCGCAGCAAGCCAGTATCACTTCCTAGCTCGCCGCTTAGCGTTGGCAAAGCACCTGCCGCTCCTAGCCTTGCTTATACTAGTACCATCCCCACCGGAGTAACTTCTGAACCACCTCAGCGTCTTTCCGCCCCCATTCCTCGTATTAGTCTGCGCGATGTCCGTCCTCCATTCTTAGCCGTTACTGGCCCTCGCCGTACCCTAGCTATTGCCACCACTAGTTTAGCTCTAGCTGCCGTACTGGTAAGCGGTGTCTATACCGCCATTAAGCCAACCTCCGAGCTTGGGACTGTTGCCGGCGTTAGTACTGAGCAAGTTCTCCCTCCCACCAGCTCTGCCCTTCCCACTCCTGTTTCTAGCGATACCCCCGAAGCTTGGCAGAAGTTTTCTGACGCTGGCCTTGGTATTAGTTTTGAATACGCCAAAGAAGGTACTAGCGCCCAGGTTTCTAGCAGCGGAAATACCCTTTCAGTTGCCGATTCTAACGGCCTCGTACTGCGGGCAACCAAAGTTACACTCGATCCCGGCGCCGATATGTCTGCTTGGTTACAGCGCATGGAGCGCGACGCTCGTACCTCGTACCGCTTTGTAAACGGCGGCATCGCCGGCCTTACCGGACGCGTGGGCACTTCTCAGGTGGCTGGAGATCCTGCCAATCAACTGTATTTAGTTGGTCGCAGCATTTCTCGTACCGAGAATCAGGTGTATCAAATCTGGATTCGCAAGTCTGATAGCAAAGAAGTTACCCGCATCCTTAGCAGTTTCACCTTTATCAAGTGAACACCGATACGCTCCTTGCTCTTGGAGCAGCGAGCTCAAGTAGCCTAGCTACTCTTTCGCTCGCTTGGGTATCGCTGCTTACTTGGCAAGAAACGCGCAAGCCACTCTATATTGCCACCACCATCTTCCTGTGGGCCCTCTGTGCGGTAAGTATTCTTAGCGCCTACCTTCTGCCACAGCATGTTTGGTATTTACTTGCCGCTGCGCCGCTTACGTTTGCCGCTTGGCATTGGCACAAGCATGCCTATAAGGAAAAAATAACCCTGGTACTACTAACCGTAGGCCTTTTGGTCGCTATCCTTCCCCCTGCCGTTACCCTAGCTAGAGAATGGTATGTTACCCGAGGCCTTAGCCAAGAAGCTGCTGTGCTACTTAGCAGCGAAGATGCTGCCATTACCGATCAAGTTGCCAAGCTTTCCGCCCAAAGTAAGGCCGAAGTGCAGCGACCAGAGCTTCTTACCTTACTTGCTGGCACCGCCAATACTACCACCCCTCCCGCATCTGCCATTCCCACTTCGCGCCTGGCCGAGCTAGCTGTCGATGGCTACGTCCTAACCGATCCCACTGGCAAGGTTCTGTATCGCGCCCACAATACCTTGTACGGTGATCACTTCGATCTCCGCGCCAGCTGGCATCGGCGAGTACAATCAGGAGAAGCACTGGCCGGATTTGGCCTAGGCGAACTTGGTCAGCCAGCCATCATTGCTTCTCAGCAAATAAAAGAGGGCGATACCACCAAGGGCACCCTGGTTATCTGGAAAAATTACTCCACCCCAACCAATGCTGAGCTCGGTCTTTTTTCAGCCGATACTTGGCTCGCCGGATCTCCCGCCCTCAGGCGCATCCAGATGCCGCAACTTCTTACCGCGCTTTCTGGCAATGCTCAGTATTTAGTTTCGGTTGAGGGTACTAAAACCCTTTTCGCTTCTAAGGTAATTACTAGGAGCCTGCCCGGACAAACCTTTTGGATTGTAGATCAACACCATGTCACCAAGTAAGCCATCCACATCCCAAGTACACTCACTCGCCGTACGCGGGTCGTGGTTGGCGATCTGTCTTATTGTTGGAGTGACCAGCCTAGAGCTAATGGTGCACCGAATTATCAGCGATTGGCACCCGGCCTTTGCCACTATCGAGCCAACCCTACTCCTTCGAACAACGCCTGATGTTATTACCTTGCGGGATGGAAAGACTACTACCACCAACATTTCACTCAGCCGCGAGGGGCAGCCCGCTAGTATTATTGCCTTGGCCTTTACCCTTCCTTCTGGTGTCATTGCTGGCGTAACCTCTAAGGACCAAAACTGCAGCGATAGTCTCCATGTTGAACAAAAGAATCGCCTTCTCAGTGTTTCGTGTATTCCCGGAGCAGATCAACTTGGCTCGACCAGCTCGTTAATCACTCTTTCGCTTTCTGGTATTACCAGCGAAGACACGCAACTCGTCCTTCTCCCTACTAGCTCGGCTAAAAGTGCCACAGGAAGAAGCTTCCCGCTCGCCCTTACCCCAACCAGTATTATTAGCCGTTAACCCCCTCCCATGGCAAAGAAAAAGGCTGCAGAACAAACCCTTTTCGGGGTTATTATCGCCATTATTGTGGGTGTGATTATGGTATTTGCCAGTCTTTTGGCGCCAGAGGGGCAACGACCAGTGGCAGCGCCAGCAACTACGAGGCAAGAATCGATCCCCGTAACCACAGGCAATCAAAGCGGAGCCAGTAGTACATCCAGCCAAGATGTTTTACAGCCAGCCGGAACCCTTAAACCTGGACAGATTCCGTAAGGGTTTGCCCTATTAGGCGCATACTAGCCTCTAACGAGCGCCACTCCAGCACCCAGGCCCGCGCGCGCAGGGCCTGTTTTTGTGCCAATTCTTGATTAGCCAGTACATAGCCGACTGTTTCTGCCCAAGCCTCTGGTGTAGCGGCAGCAACCGCAAAGCCTCTTTCACCGGCAACCAGTTCCTGCACAGCGCCATCTTGCGCCACCACTACCGGTGTAGCTTGCATGAGTGCTTCTAGCGTGGCGATTGATTCAGTTTCAATATCACAGGGCATACAAAAGACCGAGCACGCGGAAAGCGCCTCTTGAATGCGGGCACTTGGCTGCCATCCCAAAAAGGTGATCCGCTCAGAAACCTTAAGCTGCTTCGCTAGGTGCTCGAGCGTCTCTCGCTCGGCCCCATCACCGATAATTACTAATGTTGCCGAAGGAAGAAGTGGTAGCATTTGGATAAGCAAGTGCACCTGCTTATCGGCGGTTAGCCTTCCTACATACAAAAGTTGGTTCGATTCCCGCTGTACTGGCTTATATTCTTGAGCGGCAACCCCATTACTAATTACCTTCCAGGTTACACCTGGAAGTTGACCGCTTAGGGCATCTACTACGTAGGTACTGGGAGCAATGACCACCTTGGCCTGCCTATATAACTTAGTCAGTCGAGTAACCAAGCTCTGTGCCGCTCGTTTTTGCAGAAACACCGGGAGATACCGGGTGGCAAAGGCTGGGAGAAAATGTTGTGTCCAGATTAAGGGCGTTGTACCCGCTGCATGTGCCACCGCCGAGGCGAGTACCCCAGGATCGTGTAAATGAATTACCTCTGGCTGCACTTCTTTGAGCGCTTTTTTTACCACGCCCGCGACCGAGGAGCTCATCCTACTTCCTTTGCGGAAGGGATTAAGCACCGAAGGCGTAGCCAAGACGGTGATTCCGGCTTCATCGGGAGGTGGTGCAGCCTGGCGAGGAGTAAGCACCGTAACCTGATGACCCTGCGATGCCAAAAAGCGGGCCTCGTTGCCTACGCTTATTGCTACTCCAGAAATGGTAGGGGCGTAAGACTCGCTTACAATCAGGACGCGCATGGCTAGAATAGTACCAGAAGAACTGCTACTGTGCTTGCGCACGAATGTGTTGTAAGGTTTTTGTGTGCGACAGGGTAGCTCAGCGGTAGAGCAGGAGACTCATAAGCTCTTGGTCGCGGGTTCGATTCCCGCCCTTGTCACCAGATGTATAGTGCCTTCGGCACTATACATCTGGTGCGAAGCCTCTATCTTCATGGATTTACGTAGTAAAATTATGAAGATAGCACGAACACCAAGGAATTATCCGTGAGCACCATGAAGGATTTGCACTTGGTAGCGATGCCTTTGGAAGGGGCTAGATGGGTATGGTACCCTAGCCAGGACTTAGAGCCAGACTCTGTATGAGCAATCATAGGCAGTCTGTGCGCCTGGCTAGGATACGATCTCCATCTAGTGAGCTCATTTCAAAACTCCCTTTCAATCCAAATCATGCTGATTTCTGTTGCAAGTTACCAAAACCTCGCCGATGTATCGCTCAATACATCTCCTCGCCCTTGCCAACTTTCACTAAGAAATCAGTATTATTTTGTTAACCAGGAGTATTGAAATGAGCTCAACCTCTCGCATGATTATTGGCATCTGCTCCGATTCACACGATAGTCTCGAAGCCCTTCAGGCTGCGATTACTGCCTTCCGCGAGCGAGAGATTACTACCGCCTTTCACCTTGGCGATTTTATGGCGCCCTTTATGCTTAAAGAGATGGCGGATGCTGGCGAAATCCAATGGTACGGAGTGTGGGGAAATAACGATGGCGATAAGCTTATGGGCTACCAGGTTTCTCGCCACGGAAAAGTTGATGTTGCCACCGGAGATTTCCGCGAACTAGAACTGGCCGGAAAAAAGATCTTTCTCACCCACTACCCAGAAATTGGCCGGATTGCTGCGTTATCAGGAAAGTATGATGCTGTGTTTCATGGGCACACCCATCAGCTGTATCAAGAAGTTGTTACCCTAGCGGACGGCCGCGAAGTTCTTTTGGCAAACCCAGGTGAGCTCTACGGGAAAAGAACCGGCAAAACTACCTGCATGGTGTGGGATACCGAAAGCAATGAGGTAGAGGTAATTACGCTTTAGTTCAAAAATACCCCCGCGAGATTCGCGGGGGTATTTTCTTTTTGGAGCTACATCTCCTCCGAAGAAGTTACTAGATCTACCCGAAGGAGAACTAGTTCGTAGATAAGGTTCATGAGATTCGCACGTAAGGCACGGCAACGAAGTAATAAGACGCCACGCTTATGACCCGCCTCCCCTTCTTGATCAATAAACTCTTGCACCAGTGGGGCAAATGTAATCTCACCAGCGTTTACCACGAACCATTCCGAAACTTTTCTGGGAAACCTACTCGCCATTGCTGCATTAAGAATCTGATCTTCGGTTTTTTGCAGTGCGACCAGTAAGCTCTTTGCTGCTAGCGCAATTTCCGGCATTCCGCCCTTATCAGCAATGTAGCGCTCCATCTCTTCAGCGGGTGCCAGGACCCACTTCTGAAAAAAACTTTCTTCCATGTTTTACCTTTCTTTTGTTTCTTGTACCAGAATTATATTTCAAAGCAAGAAGAAAGCTTCTGGAGTTGAATGTAGCAACCGATGACAAAGCCCGCTACTTACCGTAGCGGGCTTTGAGCTTTTCCATCCTTTCTTGCAGTATTGGAGTGATTTTTTCGGCCTCCTCTGCGACTTTCGCGATTCCTTTGTCGGCTGCCAAAGCAACTATGATCGCTGCACCCAGATCGACGGCAATGTAAACTATAACGATCCAGGGGAACTTCCCGATACCTATTACAAGGCCGTAAACCGCAGGAGTGCATGACGCAATCCGATTTATCCAGAAGATTAATCGGAATATAGGATTCTCTACTGTCTTAAATCCCTTAAGACCTTCTACGCCCTGCCTTTTGGCAACAATGACCAGGTATAGTATTGCAAGGGGAACCGTAATCTTTTGGACCACAGCTGCAAGTGCATTAATACCTGTTATCGCCGCGAAGCATTCAGGAGCGAAGCGATGCGCCAGTGCGCCCATGAGAATCGTATTGAGAAACATGAAGGACACCACACCGAGTAGAGTTACCCAACTGGGAATGCGAAGACCATTGCTCCACTTTTTGAACGACTCAAAGTACTTTTTCATCTCAGACTCCCTTTTTGTAGGAGTTATAGCAGGTTTTACAAACTTGCAGAGGGGTTGGGAGTTGAACGTCGCTCCCTATCGTTCGGAGTAAATCCTCACTTGTTCGCTCCCAGGGAACCCTCGGTTCCCTTGACGCTTACTTTCTTACATTTCCTGGGATCGTAAGCTACCCTCCTACACGGAAACCTTGGCAAGGTTTCCGACCCATCCGGCTGTTCAAATCCAACTCTTCCTTCTTTGCAAAGAAAAGAGAGGTCCGTAGGACCTCTCTTTTCTTTGGTAGCGGGGGTTGGATTTGAACCAACGACCTTCTGGTTATGAGCCAGACGAGCTTCCAGGCTGCTCCACCCCGCTAAAATGTAAACTCCACTTTACAGTGGAGAGTGCTCCTGCCATACTCTTGCAAGTAGCCTGCGTCCAGGAGACTACCCAACTCGAAAGTTACTGTCAAGTATGCAACGCCCAAACCCTGAACAAGACCCCGAAATCGAAGATCCAACTCACGAGCCCGAAATCATCCTAGATACTGCAGATTCCGATGCAGATCTAGACGAAGAACCCGAAGAAACACCAGCCCCACGCCGCCCAGGGCAACGCCCTGGCGCTCCCATGCCACCAAACTCTGGCATGCGCAGCCTTATATGGATTGTTGGCTTTCTTGTGGTGCTCGGCGCCATTGCTACCTTTGCTAATCCTTACAAAAAGACCACCCAAGAAATTGGCCTTTCAGAGCTTAGTAAGAAGGTAGCCGCCGGAGAAGTAGAAAAGGTTACCGTAACCAATAACACCGCCCTTACCATTAAGCTTAAGGGTGGCGAAGAGCGCGTAGCCGAGGTCCGCGATTTTGATAGCCTCAAAGATTACGGCATTACTACTGAGAAAACAGAGATTGTAGTCACCACTGATAACACCAGCGCTATCTGGATCACCATCCTGCAGCTGGTTCTTCCTTCTATTCTCGTCTTTGGAATCATCTACTACATGATGCGTGCCACCTCTGGCGCCAATATGCGTGCCATGAACTTTGGCCAGAGCAAGGCTCGCACCGCTATTCGTCCTAAAGTCCGCTTTAAAGATGTTGCTGGTCAGGCAGAGGCCAAGCAAGAACTAATGGAAGAAGTAGAGTTCCTCAAGAATCCTAAAAAGTTCCAGGCAATGGGTGCCGAGATTCCTAAAGGAATCCTCCTTGTGGGCCCTCCAGGAACCGGTAAAACCCTGCTAGCTAAAGCCGTTGCTGGCGAAGCCAAGGTTCCCTTCTTCTCACTGTCTGCTTCCGAATTTGTCGAGATGTTCGTCGGTGTTGGTGCTTCTCGCGTGCGCGATCTCTTCGCCAAGGCTAAAAAGAACAGTCCTTGTATCATTTTTATCGACGAGCTAGATGCCATTGGGCGCCAGCGTGGTTCTGGCATGGGTGGTGGTCACGATGAGCGTGAGCAAACCCTCAACCAAATCTTGGTAGAGATGGATGGCTTCGAAACCGATGCTGGCGTTATCGTTATGGCTGCAACCAACCGCCAAGATGTACTCGATCCCGCCCTGCTTCGCCCTGGTCGCTTCGATCGCCGTGTAACGGTCGATCTTCCTACTAAGGACGAGCGTCTACAGGTACTTAAGATTTACGCTGAGAAAAAGCCGCTGGCTACCAACATCGATCTTGATAAGATCGCCAGCCAAACCGCTGGCATGTCCCCGGCTGAGCTTAAAAATATTATGAACGAAGCGGCAATTCTTGCTGCTCGCAATAATCTTACCGAGATCACTCAGGCCATTCTGCACGAAGCCGCCGAAAAGGTTTTGGTCGGACCAGAGCGCCCAAGTCGCGTGCTTCATCCAGAAGAAAAGCGCATCACTGCCGTCCACGAAGCTGGCCACGCCATTGTTGGACATGTTCTTCCTCACACTGACGATGTCCACAAGGTAACCGTTATTAGTCGCGGAAACGCCCTCGGCCTTACCTGGAGCCTCCCTAAAGAAGATCGCCACATGGTAAGCGAAGAAAAGTTCCACGACGAGCTTGCTATGCTACTTGGTGGACGCCTAGCCGAGCAATTGGTTATCGGCAGTATTACTACTGGTGCTTCAAACGATCTTCAGCGAGCAACCGCTATCGCTCGCAACATGATTACCCGCTACGGTATGAGCCCACTTGGCCTGCGTACCTACGGCGAGCACCAAGACCAACTCTTTGGCCGCACCATCTCCGAAAGCAAAGATTACTCAGAGGCTGTTTCTGAAGATATCGATAAGCAGGTATTGGTAATTATGGCCGGTGCTGAAAAACGCGCTAAAGAAGTGCTGCAGAAGCACCTGAAGGCACTCAATCACCTGGCCGAAGAGCTAATCGAAAAAGAGACTATCACCGGAGAAGAACTCACTGCTATGCTAGAGGCTGATACTGGCGTCCAAAAAGACGCCCCTACCCTAGCCTAACGTTTCTGACCTGATGCAAGCCTGGCGAGATTTAATGGGTCGCTTATTTCCGAGCGGCAAACAAACCGTCCGCCAGGCTTCGGTGTTCTTAGCCATTGCCAGTTTAATGAGTAATGCTTTGGGCCTTATTCGTAACTGGCTCTTTTTCCGCCTGCTCGATCCAAACACCCTTGATAGCTATTCCGCCAGCTTCCGCGTAGCCGATTTTCTGTTCAGCTTTGTCATTGTGGCCGCTGTAACCAGCACCATTGTTCCGGCCCTCAGCGAAAAGGTTACTCAAAAGGATAAAGCTGCCGCCCACAAGCTAACCAACTCCCTCATTAGTTGGTCACTTCTTATTTTTTGCACCCTAAGCCTTGTTTTGTTCTTTAGCATGCACTACTTGGTAATGACCAAGATTGCTCCTGGCTACAGCAACGAAAAACAGATTCTCATTACCAATTCGGCCCAGATTCTTTTGCTGCAGCCGATCATCTTTAGTACCTCCTTTATTCTGGGCGGCCTGCTTAATGCTCAGCAGCGCTTTACCTCCTTTGCCTTAGCGCCGCTCGCCTACAACGCTAGTATTATTATTGGCGCTATCCTAGCTCACTTTTACGGGCTCCTTGCTCTTAGCTGGATGGTAGTACTGGGGAGCGCTCTCCACCTTTGTATCCAGTACACCGCCGCCCGAAAAACTGGTTGGATTCCGCAATTCACCCTGGATAAAAGCAAAGAACTTACCCGGATTGCGCTCGATACCCTTCCGCGTAGCATTAGCCTTGGCTCCGCTCAACTAATTACCACCACCTTTACCAGCCTCATCTCCACCATGCGCTCCGGGGCTCTGGCGGTCTTTACTGGTATTAACGATCTGCAAACCACACCAATTGCCGTAGTGGGGAGCTCACTTGGTACCGCCATGCTTCCCACCCTTAGCTCACAGGCAAGTTTAGGCGACTTACGGGGGATGAGCAGCCTATTCGATAAAGCCCTGCGGAGCGCCCTGTTTGTGATGCTTCCCGTACTTACCCTCATGTATGTGCTACGGGCTCAGATTGTCCGCCTGTATGTAGGAATTGGTCACTTCGATTGGGAGCTTACCATTATCGCCATTCAAACCTTGGTCGCCTTCTTGGTCGGTATTCTCTTTGCTATTTTGGCCGCTGTACTTACTCGCATCTTTTTTGCGCTCAAAGAGAATAAAACTCCAGCTATTGTAAGTGTTACCACTGCCGTACTGGTAATTGTTGCTGCTCAAATTGGGGTGCGCTATTACGCTCAGGGTGTTCCGTATCTTGCCCTCCTGGATAGTTTGATGATGGTTGCCCAAGCCATCTGGCTCTTTACTGTTCTGCATCGCCGTAATCACCTCGAGCTTAGCCTTAGTCATCTGGGAAGTTCGTTCGTAAAGTACGGTGTTGGCGCCCTAGCCAGTGCCGGAGTTGCCTGGGCTACTCTGTACGCCATGGACCGCATCTACACCAGCATCGGCACCACCTGGCTTAGCACTACCACCATCCTCGGACTCTTTGTGCAGCTTTTGGTTGCCGGCCTGGCTGGCACGCTTACCTATTTTGCCTATAGCTGGAATAGCTGTAATGTAGAGCTACAGTGGATACTGAAGAGCCTTTCTTTGAAGAAACCGAAGCCGACCGCACCCCCTACCGAAGCTGCATAGGGGTCGCCCTTATTGGCATACTTGTTCTGATTGGAGGTAGTTGGGCCGTATTCTCGGCTGGCTCATATCTGCGCACCCACTTGCGGGCAATCAAACTCCCAGCTATATCTGGTAGCAGTGCTAAGCAAGCAGCCCAGGAAACTGGCGATCAGCTTAAGGCCGAGGCCGAACTACGAGCGCAAGCCGCCGCCAAGCAGGTAGGCGATCAAGCAGCTGAAGCCGCCAAGGCGCAGGCCGATAAAGCCATCGAGCAAGGCAAGCAAGAAGCTGCCACTCAATTGCAATCGGCCGCCGATCAAGTAAAGGCCAAGCTCGGCCAATAATTCCCTTTCATTTTCCATGGCCATTCCTATTCGCAACTTCTGCATCATTGCCCACATCGACCACGGAAAATCCACCCTGGCCGATAGGATGATTGAAGTTACCCACACGGTAAGCACCCGCGAGATGCGCGAGCAGCTTTTGGATACCATGGATCTCGAGCGCGAGCGCGGCATCACCATTAAGCTGCAGCCGGTTCGCATGGAGTGGAAGGGTGTTACCGTAAACTTAATCGATACCCCCGGCCACGTCGACTTTGCCTACGAAGTATCTCGCTCCCTCGCGGCGGTAGAAAGTGCCGTTTTATTGGTTGATGCTTCGCAGGGCGTCCAAGCCCAGACCCTTTCCGTGTTGTACCAGGCGCTCGACCAAGGCCTTACCATTATCCCGGTTATTAATAAGATCGATCTCCCCCATGCCGAGCCAGAGCGCAGAGCCGAAGAACTGATCAAACTCCTTGGTTGCAAGCCAGAAGAAATCATCTTCTGTTCAGGTAAAAGTGGCGTCGGCGTACCCGAGCTGCTGGATGCCGTGGTAGAGCGCACCCCTGCTCCGGTGGGCGATCCGAATGCCCCACTGCGCGGGTTGGTCTTCGATTGTATTTACGATCCCTTCCGCGGCGTTGTGGCCTATATTCGGGTGATGGACGGTGCCATTACCGCGCCAAGTAAGATTCACTTGGTACAGGGTGGCAAAGATACCGAGGCACAAGAGGTTGGCGGATTCCTGCCCAAACGCGTAGCCCGCGAGAATATACTTACCGGCGAGATTGGCTACATTGTGACCGGCCTGAAAGAGGTTGGCGATATTGGGATTGGTGATACCATCACCGCTTTTGGTGAGCAGGTAGAAGCACTTCCCGGCTACCGTCAGGTAATTCCTATGGTGTTTGCCTCGCTGTATCCGCTAGAAGCCGATGAATATAACCAACTGCGTGAATCTATTGGCAAGCTCAAGCTTAACGATGCTGCCCTTCAGTTTGTACCCGAGCACTCTCCCGCCCTGGGATCTGGCTTCCGTTGCGGCTTTTTGGGCATGCTGCACCTGGAGATTGTTACCGAGCGCCTAAACCGCGAGTATAGCATCGAAACTATCGCCACCGTTCCTTCGGTTGCGTACGAGCTTACCACCACCGATGGCGAGACAAAAATCATCGAGAGTCCGGCCGATATGCCACACCCAACGTTTATCCAGGAAATCTCCGAACCATGGGTGCGGCTCGAGGTCGTCTCTCCCAGCACGGTGATCGGCAATATCATGGAGCTGCTAAGCCACCACCGCAGCGACTACAAAAGCACTCAGTTCTTAGATGAAGAGCGCGTCGTTCTTACCTACGAAGTGCCCCTTTCTGAAATTGTTACCAGCTTCTACGACGATCTTAAGAGCGTGAGCAGCGGCTACGCCTCCATGAGCTACGCGATGCTCGGATTCCGCCCGGCCGATTTAGTAAAGCTTGATATGATGGTGGCCGGTAACCCGATCGAAGCCCTCTCTACCATTGTGCCAAAATCGATGGCCGATGCCAGCGGACGTAGAATCTGTGAGCGACTGAAAAAGCTCATCCCCAAGCATAATTTTGAGGTAGCGATCCAGGCTACTATTGGCGGAAAGATTATCGCCCGCGAGACTATTTCGGCCTACAGAAAAGATGTTACCGCCAAGCTCTATGGTGGAGATGTTACCCGCCGAAACAAGCTGCTGGATAAGCAGAAAAAAGGTAAAGCCCGCATGAAGCAGTTTGGAAGTGTGAGTATTCCAAGTGGGGTATTTGTCGATTTACTGCGGAAGGATAGCTAGACCTCTTCCACCCGATGCGAGAATAACTCTTGCTCGCTCGTAAAGGTAAACCTGGCCTTAATCTTCTTCCCTACTAGTACCTGTGGGAGCCAGTATTTGTCATCCGACCACATGTCGTCGTAGGGAATCTCGCTTACGTTAAACCACTGCGGAGCCATTTCTTCGCTTTCTTGTGGCTCACCCTCCCAAGTTGTTGCCAAATACACCTCGCAGACTTGGCTCCAATCGGCGTGCTCGATAAAGCTAAAAGTAAGCGTAGCCACATGATATAACTTCCCAAGCACTACCCCGATTTCTTCAGTCGCCTCGCGCCGAATGGCCGTTTCGGGTAACTCTCCCGGCAGTACTTTTCCTCCTACCCCATTCCACTTACCGGCACCAAATCCGCGTTTTTTCATAGCCAAAACAACCTCTGATTCCTTCATGAGAAAACAGAGGGTGGTTTGTTTCATCTAGTCACTACTCCTTGCCGGGAACTTCAAAGGTAAGGGTAATGCGTGTCCCTTTCCCAATCTTGCTTTCTACATGCACCGTTCCGCCAAAGGCCTCGGTAATATGTTTAACCAGCACCAACCCAAGACCAGTACCCTCTCTACTTACCCGCTTAGCTTCTTCGCCTCTGAAGAACTCACTAAACAAGCGACTCTGCTCTGCTTCAGGAATCCCAATTCCTTCGTCCTGAACATAAAACACAATCGCCCCTTTAGTGTGATGAGCATGCACGGTAACCGATTTACCTTCTGGCGTGTACTTAATGGCGTTATCTACCAGATTGCAGAGAGCCTGTTTAAAATAAGCTTCTTCGCCGTATAGCTTTGGCAAGATTTCTTTTGCCTCACGAATTAAACGCACTCTTCCACGCTCAGCCAGTGGCTTGAAGAGATCGATAACCTCACCTATCACCTTTTGCACATCGATAGGCTCAAAGGTTTGGGTGATATTTTCGTGCTGAGAAACCAAGCGCACCAAGTGAAGCATGTCGCTGATGAGCTGGTTCATGCTGTTGGCCTGAGCCAGCGCTTGGGTTACGTGTTTGCGGCTGCGATCGTCTACCGCGCCAAGCTCGAGCACCGATTGCAGGCTCCACTGAACAATTGCCAGTGGAGACTTAAGCTGATGAGCCGCCGCCATAATAAAATCGCTCTTGTGCTCAGCAAGTTTAGCCAGCCCTTGCTTTTGTGCAGGGGCTGGCCGTTTGAGAAGCCGCTTTGGCTTCGCGGTAAGCGAAAGAGTAAGGCGGCGAGCCATAGATTACTCGTGTTTTCCGGTGATGGCCAAAACAATACCAGCACCTACTAATCCACCAATAAGCGGAGCAACCAGGTACGAAAGATTGAAGTTGAACATAGCTAGAGCAAGACTTGGGTTAAGAATTGCGCCGCTACTTACCATTGCCAAGGTAATACCAATAGTAAGAGAAGAACCAATTACCAGACCAGAAAGCTCTTCTTTAACCTTACCAATTACTACCGTAGTAACACCCATTAGGAGGATGGCTGCACCAAGTGCCTCGGCAAAGAAGGAGCGCCACTCGATGGTAGTGGTAAGAGCCGATTGCATCTCGTACCCAATAAAGAGGGCACGACCAACCAATTGTAGACCGATGAATGCACCAAGAATCTGGGCGATAAGATAGACCAACCCCTGTTTCCAAGGCATGCGGCGGTAGGCAACCATGGCCAACGTAACTGAGGGGTTAAAGTGAGCACCGCTCACTCCGCCAAACAGATACACCAAGACCATTACTACTGAACCAATAAGAAGTGGAGCAATTACCGGAAGGTATACCTGGATATACTGGCGCTCGATAAAACCGAGCACTGCTACAACAGAGGCAAGGACAATAGTACCTACTAATTCTGCAGCTCCCATTCGGAGAAGACGTTTCGTGGTCATGGAAAAAGATTACTTAACGAATACAGTTACTAGTGTAGTCATACTTCCGACACCCAACAACACCGCGGCCAACACAGTGAGCTGCAAAACGATGCGCTCCTCCTGTTGGGCAACTGAGCGAGAAAGGATGCCAGCAGATTTTGGAGGATACAGCGCGATGAGTAACATACTGGCTGCGATCAAAAGCCCGGTCCACTGCAGGCTAAGAGTTGAGCTACCTGCCATGAGTGCCGCCATCCACAGTGCCGCAGAGAGGACTGCTGCACCTACTCCAGCCAAGCGCATGGTCTGGCTTTCGGTTAGACGTGCTGCCGCAAAAAGAACCAGGGCTAGCACGAGCCAAACCTGAGTGAGCGCTTCTCCCACTCCCAAAATAAGACTGGTAACAAATACGACAGCACCAAGCCCAGCTAAGACAAAGTATTTGGCGTAGGAGTATTCTTTAAAAGTAAGCCAAGAAAAAATTGCAGAGGCCCCACTTGTGGCGAGCACTGAAAATAGCAACCAAGAAGGCTGCAAAATCTCTCCCCCGATTAAGCCACTAGCCAAAAGTGCCATCACACTAAGTGAAAGATAGGCCAGTGCATTAAGGCCTAGGACAGAAAGTGCTAGCATACGCTCCTCAAGCACTCGGCGGCGCTGCATAAAGCTAGCCAGCACTACCAGGTAGACAACACTTAAGGCTTGCAGAATGAGCAAGACCACCGCAGGCTGCGATTGATCGACAATCAGCCAGTAGAGCAGACTTAAGTAGATACTGACCGCACCGATTGGCAGAAGATGAAACTGACCCTTGCGGTGCGCTCGCTCAACGCAGAAGGCAAATACACAGAGCGCGGCTAGGATTCCAGCAATTGGATTTGGAAGGGTAAGAGGGATGGCAAAAGCTGCGAGCACCACACTACTGCGAAGCTGATGGTAGGAGGTCTCACGCAAGAGGTAGAGCATGGCGGCGATTGGCACCAACTGGAGGAAGAGCTGAAGGCCGCAAGCAAAAGGCAGTAGCAAGCTAACGAGTACGGCATAGATAGCGATGGCAGCAGCAATACTAAGAATCATTCCGGTCGCCCGCATCTGGGCCTTACCCTTAAAGCCTTGAAGATAACGAGTGATAACGGCCGTGGGGGCACTTGAGTGTGTACTACGGGCATGTACTTTTCTTTTAGCACCACCCTGCAAGCGCAACATAACCGAGCTTACGCCAGCGGGCTTGCGCACCTTGGCCACAATAAAGGGGATGCAACCAGCTACCGCCGCCACAATTGCTACTGGAGAAATAGCCGTGCCAAGAGCCATTGAGTACAGCCAACTAACGACAGAAAACCCTAAGAAGAATCCTGGCAAATAGGGAATAAGCCATTCAAGTAACCGTAGTGCGCGAAGTGGGTGCCCCTTCCTCATATGCAGATAGTATACGGGGGAATGATGAAAATACGCAAAGTCAGTTGTTAATTTGAATCACTGGGATGGCGGACGCTTCGCGTCCTTAGCTGCGCCGAGCTACGCACTGTTCTTCGCTCCGCTCAAAGGGAGTTGAACAGGCGCTTCGCTCGAGTTGAATCGCGCAGAGCGAACCGTGGGTCGAATCCCGAGGGGACCACAATAAAAAACCACCCCTTGCGGGTGGTTTTTTATTGGTGGGTCCACTGGGATTCGAACCCAGAACCAATGGCTTAAAAGGCCACTGCTCTACCGTTGAGCTATAGACCCGAATTGCGTTCAGGGGCTACCATACCTTATTTTTTCCTATTCGTCACCATGCCGGAGTGAGAAAAGAATTACCAATGCCACCGGTGCCGCAACTACCCAATCGCGGTAGTTAAATAGGAAGGAAAGAACATTAGTACCCTGTAATACCTGTGCCTGGAGCGGCTTTGGAATAATGCTCACGCTCAACACTGCAAGCACCGCCACAGCTACTACCGAATAGACCACTGCCTCAGGCAATGAGCGTTGGTGATGATTCCCTCCGCCACCCAACTTACCAAGTACGGCGACAGCAAAGGTGATAACCCAAAAGAGCAGAGCAGTAAGTGGGATTACCCCCACACTCACGCCAAAGCTCACTCCACCAATCACCACTTGCTGCTTATTAATGAGACCTAAGATGGTATCTCCCCAAACCAGCACAGTAACGTAAGCAACATATGAAGCGAGTAGCACCGCCATAGAGGCCTGCCTTTTTATAATCACAGTAAAAGCACCTAGCACAAAGGCCAGCGCGATTAAGATAACGTCAAAAGTAATGCCAAGCGACTGCACGTAGTAAGTATCGGTTTTCTGAAGAGGGAATGCAACGGGCAAGTGAAAAACGCCCGGAGTGCGGGCGTTTTCTTTTTTCGTCTATGAGACATTTGCGTCCCAATTGTAATCTGGCCCGAGAAAGTCTCCTAACTCGGTTAGGTAGACCTCTCCTTGTATCCACGCGCCCTGCACAGGGAACCCCATAAGGGCGGTTCCCTTCCTTACAACTGCCAGCCCAAGAAGAGCTAAAACATCTTCTTGCCAGACGCTGTCTACTTCAACAGCTACTTTCTTATCGCCCTTCCAGGCAACTTTTTTAGCCCCTACCAGGTCAGCCACCTTACCAACAAGGTCGGGTAACCCGCCCTCGGCGGGTGCTAGCTCTAGTAATAAGACATGTACTCGCATAAAAAAACCTCCTCCTAACCAAAAACCAACCGATTCATACCCGGTTGGCTTGATTCCGTCAACTAATAAGAGCTTACTAGCGTAGCTTTTTCAATTCTTCGTATAACTCACGCTCTTTGCGGCTCAGCTTGCGGGGAATCACCACTCGCAAGATAAGGGTAAGATCGCCCCGCCCACCGCGGTAGGCTTTTCCTTTACCTCTAAACAAAATACTGGCGCCATCTTGCACCCCGGCAGGAATGTTCAGCTTGAGCTTATCGTCCCCTACCCGAAGATCAACTTCATCGCCCAATACGGCTTGGGGAATTGAAATCTGCACCTCTGCCTGGACATTGGCCATGGCCTGACCAAACATTTCAGAGAAAATATCGGCGAATCCGCCAAAGCCTCCAGAGAAGTCTTGCTCAAATCCCCCGCCGTATCCCCCACCAAAACCTTGGGCGCCAGCCTTGCCGTAGGCATCATATTGCTGGCGCTTTTGGTCATCGGACAGGGTCTGGTAGGCCTCATTAATCTTTTTAAAAGTCTCAGCATCACCCCCTTTATCGGGGTGGAACTCGTGCGCCTTCTTGCGGAAGGCGCGCTTAATTTCATCAGCGGAGGCAGAACGCTCAACGCCAAGTAGTTTGTAGTAGTCGTCTGCCTCAGCCATGGTTACTCGGCCTTTTCTTCAGCCGGCTCTTCGGTAGCAGCCTCGGGTTGAGCCGCCTCAGCCTGTTGCTGGTACATAGCCGCACCAACTACCTGCAACTTCTCACTTAGCACTTCTACTTTAGCCTTGATCGCTTCAGCATCTTCGCTGGTATGAACCGATTTAAGCTCGGCTACCGCATCTTCTACGGCGCGAATGTCTTCTGGCTTCACTTTTTCAGCCGCCTCTTTAACGGTCTTTTCAGCGGTGTAGATGAGGCTATCAGCTTCGTTTCGAGCTTCTACCAATGCTTTTCGAGCACGATCCTCTTCGGCATGAGCCTCAGCATCTTTACGCATATTTTCGATATCGGCATCAGAAAGCCCACTCGAGGAAGTGATGCGAACCTGCTGTTCTTTGCCAGTCGCTTTATCAACTGCCTTAACATTAACAATACCGTTAGCATCGATATCGAAACTTACCTCTACCTGAGGAATGCCGCGTGGTGCTGGTGGAAGACCGTCAAGGACAAACTTTCCGAGAGTGCGGTTATCAGAGGCCATTTCACGCTCACCCTGTAGGATGTGGATCTCAACCTGGCTTTGGTTATCGGCCGCCGTAGAGAATACCTGGCTCTTAGAAGTAGGAATGGTAGTGTTGCGCTCAATCAGCTTAGTCATCACCCCACCCAAGGTTTCGATTCCAAGAGATAGAGGAGTGACATCAAGCAGAAGAACGTCTTTAACATCTCCACCAAGTACTCCACCCTGAATTGCTGCACCGATAGCAACAGCTTCATCCGGGTTTACCGAGCGATTAGGCTCTTTGCCAAAGTAGGCACGGACGGCCTCGATTACCTTAGGGACGCGGGTAGAACCACCAACCAGAATTACTTCATCGATTACGCTTGGCTCGAGCTTGGCGTCTTTAAGGGCCTTCTTTACTGGCTCGATACTCTTGAGTACTAGAGCATCGATGAGTTTCTCGAAAGTGGCGCGAGTAATCTTAAGCACTAGGTGTTTAGGGCCGTTGGCATCGGCGGTGATGAATGGCAGATTGACCTCGGTTTCTTGAGAAGTAGAAAGCTCGATCTTGGCTTTTTCTGCTGCTTCGCGAACGCGCTGCAGAGAATCTACCTGAGTTTTAAGATCGATTCCTTCCTGAGATTTAAACTCAGCCAAGATGTGCTCCATAAGCACTACATCGAAATCGTCTCCGCCGAGGCGAGTATCGCCGTTGGTAGCAAGTACCTCGAATGAAGCTTCGCCATCATGGTTTCCAAGCTCCAAGATAGTAATATCGAAGGTTCCTCCACCAAGATCGTAGACGGCAATCTTTTCGTTCTTTTTGCGATCAATACCGTAGGCCAAAGCTGCTGCGGTAGGCTCGTTGATGATGCGCTTAACATCGAGACCAGCGATCTTACCAGCATCTTTAGTGGCCTGGCGCTGTGCATCGTTAAAGTAAGCAGGAACCGTGATAACTGCTTCGGTAACGGTTTCGCCAAGATAGGCCTCGGCATCGGCCTTAAGCTTTTGTAGAATAAAGGCTGAGATTTCTTGAGGACTGAAGGCGGTGCCGCCCATAAGTACCTCAACCGCGCCACCCTTACCGGCTTGAGTTTTGTACGCCGTAAACGAAGCATCTGCCTTAGTTTCAGCGTCGCTAAACTGGCGGCCAATAAAACGCTTTACTGAAGAAATAGTATTAGCGGCGTTAGTAGCTGCTTGGCGCTTTGCAGGAATACCCACAATGCGCTCACCATCTTTTTTGACGGCTACTACAGAAGGAACCGTATTAGGACCCTCAGCGGAAGGGATTACCTTAGCCGCGCCACCCTCCATAACTGATACAACCGAATTGGTTGTTCCGAGATCGATACCAATGATTTTAGCCATAGGAATTGTGATTAAAAAGGTTTAAGAAACAGCTTGAGCGAGCATCACCCGAGCTGGACGAAGCACTCGATCGTGGATCATGAATCCACGCTCAGCCACGGATAAAATAGTATCGGGTGGTTGCTCGGCCGTAGGAATGGCACCGATTGCTTCGTGCAACTCAGGGTTAAATACCTGGCCAATTTCAGTAGAAATTGGTGTGATACCGCTTTGAGAAAGTGCGTCTTCGATTTGCTTAGCGACCGTGAGTAGGCCAGTTACCCAGCCTTCTTTTTGTTGCGCCTCTGGGATGTAGGCTGCAGCGCGAGTGAAGGTATCCAGTGCTGGCAATAGATCGAGACCGAGGCTAGCAGCAGAGTATCGCTTTTGCTGCCGTAGTTCTTGATCGGCGCGACGGCGCTGGTTTTCTTGCTCGGCAAGGGCACGAAGTAACTTATCTTCTAGCTCTCGCACCTGATTCTCTAACTCAGAAGAAACAGATGTTTCAGGAAGCTCTTCGGGGGTAGGGGTTGGTTGAGAGGGTGTTTGCGTATCCATGGGTGTTTGTTGTCATGTCAAAATGTAAAGGTAACTTTACATGGTGTCAAGAGCCGTTGCGCACTTAATCTGTTGGGAGGCTATTCAAGAATCTTGCTCTTTTGCATATTGGGGCTTAACAGTGCCAGGAAGTATGCTCCGGCCATGCATCTTCGCCCTAATGCCGTTATCGCCATCCTTTGGTCCTTTGTGTTTGGGGCACTTTTGGGTGGGCTTATCCCCTGGGTCGGTACCGTTGTTTTTGTAGTTGGCTCACTCCTTCTTTTTGCGACTACAAAAGCTCCCATCATTCTCCTTGTCGGAGCTTGGGCCAGTATTGGAAGTCTCCTTCCTGGCTTACTCCACCCACCACCTGCAAATCCCATCCCTAAATCCCTGGAAGGAATCGTTGCCCTCACTCAATTAGCTGGAGAAAGTACCCAGCGCATTACTCTTCAACCCAAGAGTGCCTCATGCGTGGTTATTGTAGCCCCGCGCTTTCCAGAGCTTACGCCTGGCGATGCCGTTCGGTTCAGTACCCTACTCTACCGGCCACCTTCAGCCGGGCTAGCACGGTCACTCGCGGCGCAACACTGCAACCTACGGCTTACCACCAAGCAACCTCCCAAAGTACTATCTAGTGGTGGCGGAACCCTACTCACTAACGTGCGCGCAAGCCTCCTTACAAGGCTTCGCCGCGCCTTACCCGAGCCAGAAGCCTCGTTTATTGCCGGACTATTAGTAGGAACCACCGCCAGTTTTCCAGAAGACTTCACCGAACAGTTGCGCATCAGTGGCACGTCTCATTTGGTGGCAGCCAGTGGCAGTAACGTAACTATTCTCGTAAGTGGGCTAGGCCAGTTTTTACCGGTTGGCAGAGAAGCTGGAGTGGCTGTAACTGGGCTTCTTACCGGCAGCTATTCAATGCTGACCGGAGCAAGCGCCAGTGTACTGCGCGGCGCACTCACCGCCACTATTGCAAGCCTCGGTAAGGCCCTTGGCAGGCCAGCTAACGGCGATATCCTCTTTGCCCTCTCAGCCTTTCTTCTCACCCTTTATAACCCTTGGTACCCCAGTGGGGATATCGGGTTTCAGTTAAGTTTAGCCGCCATGGCCGGAGTACTGTATCTTTCGGCTCCAGCAGCAAGGCTTTTCAAAAAGTTGCCAGCCATCATTAAAGACCCACTCGCCCAAACTCTTGGCGCAACGGCTGCCACCGCCCCGATAAGCCTTCTCAACTTTGGCGCCTTCAGTGTTTTAGGTTTACTCAGCAATCCCCCTATCCTCTGGCTGATTCCCGCCTTAAGCGGTCTTGGCCTACTCCTAGTTATTGCCCCAATCTTAGTAGTGGCCATTCCTACCTGGGGACTTGCTCACTTTGTGGTTCGTATCATTCTCAGTATCGGTGCACTTCCGGTAACTCCCCTTTCGGGGGTAGTTGGATGGGTCGTCGCCCTCTTAGCGCTCCTCGGCATTTTGCAACTAAGGAGGGCTAAGTGAACGCACAGCACCTTTCTCTATTCTTATGCACCGTCCTCAGTCTTGGGTATTACTGGGTAGTAAGCCCACCTGGGTTTCGGGTAACCGCTCTCGATGTCGGCCAAGGAACCAGTGTTCTCGTTACCGCCAGCTCTGGCGAACTCTTCTTATTTGATGGCGGCCCCGACGAATCCGCCAATTACCAGCTGGGGCAACTCTTAGCTCCCTGGCAACGCACCCTAAGCGTGGTCGTAGTTACGCACCTCCATACCGACCACATCACCGGCTTAATCGATATTCTTCGCCAGTATAAGGTAGGGGAAGTCTGGCTTCCTCCAAGTACTCATACCACCGAACAATACCGTGCCCTACTCAACGAGATTGATGATCAAAAGATTCCACACGCTATCCATTATGCCCTCGAGGGCTGCAATCAAACCTGCCTCGTACCCCGCATCATCGGGAGCGGTACACTTACCATACTTCATCCACCCAAGCCACCAAAAGAGCAGCCCCCACCCGACCAGCACGATGCAAACCTGGTCACTCATATTCAGGATGGAGCCCATAGCGCCCTTCTTACCGGCGATCTCAACTTCCCGCACTTATTAGCGATTCAAGCCCTCTGCAAAGAACAGCTCTGCGCCAATGCCGAAGTACTACTCGCTCCGCATCACGGCTCAAAAACTGGTCTCACTCCTGCGTTCTTAGCCCTCTTCTCACCAAAAGTAGTCCTTATTTCAGTAGGTGAGCACAACTTTTATCATCATCCACACCCCAGCATTCTCGCCTTGCTTTCAGAAAAGCAGATCCCCTATTACCGCACCGATCAATCTGGAAGTATCACCGTCTTTTTTGCACCAGAGCTGCGAGTTAGCGCCCAGCACTTATACGCTGCGACACACGCAGCTGATCAACCGCCGTAACCGCCACCGCCAAGGCATCTGCTGCATCATCGGGCTTAGGAATACTCTCCAAGTTCAGCACGCGCTGTGCCATTTCCTGCACTTGCTGCTTTTTAGCATTGCCGTAGCCAGTAAGGCCCTGCTTTACCTGTTGCGGCGTCAGTTCATGTATTGCATAGCCTTCTTGCTCAATAGCCAGCAAGATCACTCCTCGCGCTTCAGAAACAGTCATTACCGTAGTCACGTTGCGGCTGGCAAAGAGTTTTTCAATAGCCACCATATCTGGCTTAACTTCGCGCAGCAGCGATAACACACCCTGGTACACCGCCACCAGGCGCTTGCTGTGGGCCATACTTTTATCAGTAGTAATCACCCCATAGCCTTCACAACGAAGTTTGTTAGAAGCTTTTGGGTCAGATTCAACTACTCCCCATCCAACGATCGCCGTTCCAGGATCAATCCCTAAAATTCGCATTAGGCGAGGTTGGTGTACACATTCGTAACATCATCGTTTTCTTCCAAGGCATCAACCAGCTTCATTACGCGATCAAACTCGCTCTCGGTAACCTCAACGGGAGAGTTTGGAACGTATTCAATCTTTACCGATTCCGCCGAAAAGCCCTTAGCATCAAACTGCTCCTTCACCTGGTGGAGTTGCGCAATAAGGGTATAAACAACGGCCGAGTCTTCTTCCAGAGCATAGTCTTCAGCATCGGTCTCAAGCACTGCTTCTTCAAAGGCTTCGGTCTTAGCTGTGGGCACGCTAAACCGCAGCACCCCTCTTTGCGTAAACTGGTACGCCACGCCACCATCAGCAACTCGCCCGCCATTCTTACTCATAATTAAGCGAACATCAGCATTCGCTCGGTTACGATTATCACTTAACGCCTCAACCAAAATGGCCACATTTGCTGCCCCAAAGCCCTCGTACAGTAGTTCTTCTACCGCAGCACCACCAAGCTCGCCGGTTCCGCGCTTAATCGCCCGATCAATATTATCTTTAGGCATGTTGGCGCTGCGCGCCTTTTCTACCGCCAAGCGCAAACTTGGATTCATGGTAACATCGCCCCCGCCCTGCTTGGCCGCTACGCTAACCGCATTTCCAAGCCGAGTAAAAGCATTGCCGCGCTTGGCATCGGTCGCTGCTTTCTGATGCTTGATTGTCGCCCATTTACTGTGTCCAGACATAGAAGATCGTTACTGAGTTGGAGGTGACTCCGGTCGCTGCTTGGTTCCTACAT
>JAYUZR010000013.1:0-2830 GCA_043751595.1 Candidatus Berkelbacteria bacterium | reverse complement strand
TTGATGCTAACGGTGGAACTTCAGAATCTGTACTCATTCGTTCACAGCAGGGAACGGGTTCTGGATCGATTAGCCTAATCTCAAACGCTGGGGGTATCACTCTTACGGCGGCTGGAAACACCACTATTTCTAACGCTGCAGTTGTTGGCGGCACACTCGGCGTAACTGGAACTTCTACCCTCGCTGCATTCACCGCTGTCGGAACTGCAAACATCAACGTTTCAGGTACTGCTGCAACTGCAATTGGTAACTCAACTGGCACCTTCGCCCTCACCTCAAATGCAGTAAACATTACTACAGCAGGTGCTGTTTCAGGTATTACAACTCTCGGCACTTCTGGTGCTGCAACTATCGGCGGAGCAATCAACGGCCAAACTATTACTTCAGCCGCTAACTTTACTGGCACCGTTACTGCAGCTACTTCACTTACTGTCCCTCTTATTGCGACGGCATCCGGTGCGCTTAGCCTGCAAGCCTCTTCTGGAACGGTTTCACTCAATACCACTTCTACTCAAAACACCTTGCGTGTGTACTCTTCAGGTAGTAACTACGCTTCACTTACTAATGACGGCACTAATACCATCCTTTCTAGCAATTCTGGTGAGGTTCAGATTGGCGGCGGCACTACTGGCGATCTTGTCCTGGGCGCATCAGGATCTGCTACTAACCTTATCTTCGCTGAGAACTCTTACATTTCAGGTGGTGGATCAAAGACGATTACTATTGGTCAATCAGGTGACACGATCAACCTTAATGCTGCAAGTACCTACAATGTGGGTAGTCTTACTTCTGCCGGCCTAAGTCTGGCCACTACTGCCGTTGGCACTACAGCCCTTACGGTTAACGCGGCTACTGGCCAAACCGCAAATCTCCTCGATCTTCAGGTTAATGGTGCAAGTAAGTTCTCGGTTGCAGCTAACGGCGCCATCACTTCTCCTGGGGCATTCACCGGCACTGGCGCAGTATCTATTATTGTGGCGGCTACGCCTCAGCTTACGGTTGGTTGGGATTCTTCGAACAAGTACACTACTGCGGTTTCTTCTGTAGCTGGTGTTACCTTCGATGCTACGGGAACTACTCCAGCCTTTACCTTTGCCGATGGGGTTACGCTTCAAAGTACGCTTGCGGTTACTGGTGCCGCTACTTTCTCGAGCACCATCAACTCTCAAACCATCTCATCTGCTGCTAATTTCACCGGCTCGCTAACTGTAGCCAACGGACTTACTGTTACGGCTGGTACCGTTTCGTTGCCTGCCGCTTCCATCGCAGATGCTGCGCTTTCCTCAAATGTCGCCCTTAAGAACGCTGCCAATACCTTTACCGGTACTGTAAATACCTTCTCAGCTAACGGATCGGCTAGTGTTTCACCGGTAGTTATTTCAGGAACACCAACCAGCGGTGGTACAAGCACTACTAATGTTCCACTTGTACTGCTGCAGCCAACTGGTACCGCGGCTAGTACTCAGTGGTATGGTTCAAGCACCTTCCTTGGTGTTAATGCACAGAGTGGATTTTCGGGTTATCTTCTTGATCTGCAGGTAAATGGCAGTGGTGCTTTTAATGTGAACTATCTTGGAAATATTCGTAGCTACGGAACAAGTATTACGATTGGTTCAGGGTCTGCCGGAGCTACTATTGCTGGAAATATATCAGCAGGTACGGCGGGATCATTACTTGCCGTCACGGCTGCATCCGGATCACTCACAGCAACATCGGGCACTCAGAACGGTATTTCTGCTGCTAATACCTTTGCTCCAACCTCTGGCACAGCCCTTTATAATGGAGTAAGTGTTCAGCCAACCATCAACCAAACCGGCGGCGCTAATGGTATTACTACCGCTATCCGCATTACCCCAACCCTTACTGCTGCCGCAGATTTCCGCGCACTCCAGATTGATAACACTTCTGGTTACGGTATTTACCAAGGAAGTACTGCTGCAACAAACTACCTTGCAGGCTCCACCGGCTTTGGTGGGGTAGGTGCCGCAAGTGCACCAGGAGTTTCGGTTATTGGTACCTGGTACACCGGCGGAACGGCTACTACCACTAAGCCCCAGGTCTTAATCGAACCTACTGGAACCACTTCTACTGGTTGGTCTACGAGTGGTACTGGGTTAGGTGTAAACGCTGCTACCGGCTTCACTGGCAACCTGGCTGATTTGCAGCTAGCTGGTACCAGCAAGTTTAAGGTTGATAGTACTGGCGCAATTACCACTGCCTCTGGAGTAGTTAGTACAATTAGCGGAATTGCCTTCGGCGGGTTCGGAGCTATCTACTCCCCAAGCGGCGGCGGTTTGGGTATCGGTTCTGGCTCATCAAGCCAGGTTACCATCTATCCGTCCAATAACATCACTGCATCAGGTACAGTTACTCCTATTCTGGCACAGGGTACGATCGCTCCAACCTCAGGTACTGCAGTAGCTAACTTCCTGGCAGTTCAGCCAACCATCAACCAGACCGGCGGCGCCAACGGTATTACCCGCGACCTCTACATCAACCCGACTATTACCGCTGCTGCTGATCATCGTGGTCTAGAGCTCTCTAATAATTCCGGGTATGCAATTTACCAGGCAGGTACCTCGGCTACCAACCTCTTTGCCGGAAATACGAGCTTCTCAGGAACTCTTACTGTAACCGGCGGTACCACCTACACCGGTCTCATCACTGCCAACGGCGGCATCACCAGTAACCCAGGTGGCGGATCTAACTCTGAGGCATTTGGTTCAGGCGCTTCAACCTCAACCTATACCAATGCTCTAGCAATTGGTAAGTCTGCCACCGCCGGTGGAAACGATGCTATCGCCATTGGTTCTGGCGCAAACGCTGGTAA
>JAYUZR010000012.1:0-4914 GCA_043751595.1 Candidatus Berkelbacteria bacterium | reverse complement strand
GTTTTTTATTGCCCGATAGTGTATTGCAGAATCTGCTGTACACCATCGGTATTTGTGGCGAGGACGTGAAGAATCTCATCCTTCACCAGGATTGGGAGTCTCGGGGTGTACCCGTGCTCTCCTGTAAGATGGATTGGGTCGCTGCCCGGAATCCAGATAAACGCTTGAGTTGCGCTCAGGTTGTCATCCAGAAAAGCTCCGAAAAGACCATTGCTTGTCATTATATTACAGGTGCTGTTGCCCAACTTGATGGGAAGGGTTTCTAGCTCTTCCGTAGTAGTGTCGTGGCGATAGCCTACAATCTGGCCGAATTGCTCCTGAGCTCCGCACTGGAACTGGCCTTTTCGCTGAGAAATCCAGCCCCGGCTGGTCATCCATGTAGGGCACTCTCCTGGCGCATGCCAAAAGGGATGAGCTATGCCGCCGAGGGTGATGTAGCCGTACACACCCTCGCCAGCCTGGCCAACTCCGGTAATGGTAACCCGCGGAGATGGGGTGGAAAAGATGACCACGGGCAGTGTAACTTCGGCCCCAATGTGGCCAGGAGCTCCGAATAGTGACTGCGGATTGGGTACTGCCTTCATGTCGCAAAAGGTAAGGTGCATCGTTTTTTCCTTTTTCCAAGTATTAAGTAATACTTGTGAACTCTTTATCACGAATTACTATCTTTGTCACGTAACCGCTGGCGCTTTACCACCTAGGCCTAATCTGGTAAAGCTGTGATTAATACGAAAAGGGAAGGTGTGACATGACGCAAAGACAAGTGGCGGTTATGGAGGGGGACGTGCAAAAGCGAAGGGTTCCACTTCCTCCTAAGGAAGAGGTCACTGGACAGCTTAGTACTGTTCCACAGTACAGCTACCAGGCAGGTCTTGAGCGGAAGGGGACTGGTAAGCCCAGGCGCCTGATTTCTCAACTGTTTGTTATGGGGATTCCATTGCTCTCCCTGGGGCTAAGTTGGAACCACTACCTCCGTGCTGGAGTTAGTCCGGACAACCTGGCAATCCTCATCTTCTTTGGGTTTCTTGGGTTGTTTCTTGGACTGCTCAAGAGTTGGGCACTCAAGCGAATCTTGGTCAACTTCATGGTCATTGCATGTAATTGTATTCTGCTACTGCAGATGCTGCTTCGCGGAGCCCATGCGGGTGAGGGTGAGAATGTTCTCTTGGTGTTACTCTTCATCTTGCTGGTCAATTCTTGGCCAGCATTCACGATCCACGTCTTTTACCAGGTTGGCTTTTGGATTCGTCAGCTGCTCAGGCGGTTCTGGCAGAGAATCAAGCCGGCGATTGTCTATCAGGATCCTTGGGACTAGGCAGCCTCAAAAAAACAAAAATCCCTCGCGCGCAACTCTGTACGCGGGGGATTTTTAGTTCTGCTACACTTACATTTGTTCTAGTGGTAATTAACTCTTATGCAATTTACTGAGGCCTACGAAAAAATGCTTCTTTCCGGTGTTGATGATCTCTGGCGCAACATTGCCGCTATGCCAGCCGATAAACTGGAATGGAAGCTAGCAGAGAAAACCCGCAGCGTCCGCGAGATTCTCGGCGAAGTAGTCGGTGCTACTAGCTACAACGGCGCAGTCCTTACTGCTCGTGCCTCTGTAGACGATGCCTGGACAAGCTCCGATGGCTTAAGTCTAGAAGATCTTGAAGCGCTCCATCGCAAAAACATTGCCGAGTTTCTTGATGTGGTAAAGGCATTTCCTGCCGAAGAGCTTAGCGATAAGGTAGTGCTCCCTTGGGGCGAAATGACGTACTTCGATATTATCTCTTACGGCTACTGGAACACTATGTACCACCTCGGACAAATTGCTTACGTGCAAATGATGTACGGGGACGCCGAGATGCACTAGGAGGCTAGTAAATTAGCGATATTTGTGCTAAAAGGGCGCTAACAGCAATAAAGCTGGAAGCGCCTTTTTAGTGCGCGAAGGATGGGATATGAGTCTTATAGCAGTGCTTTGTGCATCAACTCTACTCGGCTTAGGTGCCGAGGCGCCAGAAATGGGTGGCTACCTTGATAGCTCGCCCCGGGCAACTGTGTCGCTTCCCCAGTACCAGCTGGGAACGGTGCAGCTAGTATCAACGCTCTCAGAAGATTCTGAGAATTGCTTTGTCGGAGGAAATCTTTACAGTTCTCTCGTCATTGCGAAGCGAGATGGTGTCCTGATTGGTCTACGTTTCATGGGTACTACCTCCGCCCGGGCGGAGATATCAAATATCGCAAGTCTACGCCTGACGGAGAGGGTTATCGACCTCGAGATCCCGGTTGAGCCAGGTATGCGTCACCTCCGCACGGAAGTGCGAGGAGAACGGATTAATGCCTGGTTCGTCACAAAAGGGGGAAAGGTTCGGGTGCTAGCATGTACCCTCTTCTCCCTCAATGGGTGGGACGACCTTCCGCGGGCGGTGTGGATGGGAGAAGATAGGTCCTTCTCACTCACGCTGCCGCCCAAGCGGAAGTAAAAGAAAGCCGAGAAAAAGAAAATCCCCCAGCGCAAGCGCGTTGGGGGATTTTTGATTCCGTTACTGAAGAAGCTGATTTTCTCCAGTGTGTAGCTCGGTAGCGTACAGGTGAAAGTCGGCTTTAGTAGAGCCAGTAGCATAGATGCCATATCCGGAATCACCAATAAGTTGATAATACCGGCCCTTCTCGGCATCAAACGAGGAAATAACCTCTCCATTTGCGTCACGGTACACGTACCGGTAATCGGAAGAACTACCCTCTATCGCTTGCGAGGTAAGGAGGTGGGTAACTTTGTTGGCAAAGGTACTTATGGCTACAGATTCTAAGGGTGTGCCACTTACTATCACCTTGGTTGAGTTGTTCGCGTCGCAGGTAGTAAGCTGTCCCTCTTTATTGATCTCGTATGAATACTCTTTAAAGAAGGTACAGGTCTGCTGGCTTTGTGTGTCGAGCACAACATCTTTAACGGAAAGATCTGCAATCGAGATTACGTAGTTGTGGTAATCGTAGTAGGTATCAATATCAATCCCAGAATACCAAGGTCCAGCATCTGGGTTGGTGTTTACTGGCGGCTCACCCTTCGTTGGGTCTGGGGTGATAATGGCAGGGATAACGACATGTTCGTTATCGAGCCATGAAAGGTAAAAACTGGTAAGTATTGATGCGGTCTCTACATGTGCACGGACATGCTCTGAGTTTGGCGTCACCTTAATGAGTGGCATGTTGGTGTAATCAAGAAGCTTCATCTTTTTGGTAGCAAGCGAGTAAACGCCTTGACGCTCGGTGCCCCAGAAAATAACTGATTTTCCATCCGGTGACCAAATGAGCTGGGTACCAAACTCGCCACCGTAGGTAAAGTGAGCGGTATCTACCACGCTATTGGTGGTGGGGTTAATGAATACTACGTCTTTATAGATGGGGAGTTGTGGATACGGTGGAGGCGCAACAGCTGCCATTACTAACTGACTTTGGGAATTAAACGAAGCCTCGACCAAGTTCATGTTGGAGGGCCCTACTTGGCGTTTTTTCTTGGTTGCTAAGTTGTACTCAATGACCGCTCCATCCTGAGCAGTGTAGTACACAGGTTGGTAGGTTGCGCCGCTTGCATACACTGTGCCAGGCTTGGCTTGGGCAGTCTTCTCTACAGCTAGGTAACCAAAAGGTCCGCTAGGCTGATTTTGTACCGTGCTTTCATCAAATCTAATAGGTAGCTTGGCTCCGCTTTGGGTACTAAGTGCAGCGGCAATAGTGTTGGATGACGTAGGGGTGTTAGTGAGTAATCGTTGGGTAAGTGGGAAAAGTAGTGTAAGGCAGAGGGCAAAAGCTAAAATGCCAAAGCCCTTTGCAAGATGTGGGTTGAAGGTGCGCGGTGCGCTTAAGGTCTGCATAGCAGGTGAAGTTGCTTGGATATGCATCAACCTATCCCAAACCCGCTCCTCTGCGGCGGCTAGCTCTGCCGAGGATGGAGTGTTCTTGAGAGAACGAAAGTGGGCGGTGATGCGTTTGGATGATTGAAACATGGTTATCAGTGCTTCACTTGGTATATGCCGGGAGGGATACAACTTTCTGGAGCTGCTTAATCGCTCGTTGCTGGTAAATGTGGACGTACTTTTCTTTCGTATTCAGTTTTTCTGCTATTTCTCGACGGGTAAGGCCTTCTATGAAGCGCATCTCGAGCACCTGGCGAAGGGCGGGGGAGAGCTGGGCGATGGCCTGGATGAGCTCTGCGCGGAGATCTTCGCCTTGGGGTGATTGCTCCTCCTCTACAAACTGCGTCCACTCGTGCCCTTCGGGTAGGTCATCCTCGAAGAGCTCGTTGTGGGCGTGCTTGGTAAGTTTGCGTAGCTGCTCAAGGTAGACATTGCGGGCGATGGTGTAGAGAATCTTGCTCTGCCCTGTTTCACTTAGCGGGCCGGCCGAGTACTTTTGGAAGAACCGCAAAAAGACCTCCTGGCAAGCATCTTCGCAATCGGGTCCGCTAAGGTCGCGGTAGGCGAAGTACTTGTACAGAGGTTTGAAATGCGCGGAATAGATGCGCTGTGAGATATCCACTACATCTAGTATATGCGAGGGGGGGATACAGTGTACTACTGGCAATCTTGGTGGTTTTCTGCTAATCTCCCGCCGCGATCGAGCTCTCTCGTCGCGGAGGTTAAAAACGTGCGTCCCTTTGAATATGCTTACGCGGTGGGAGATCTTTTCCTTCTGTTGCTGGCATTCCTCGCAGCTTTGTTCTGCCCTAAAAACCTAAATGCCACCAAACTGGCATACATGGTTATTGCGGTTGGGGCCGGCACTGCCCTTACGGCATTCGCATACGCGGATGTGTGGCACCCTGTCATTAGCTTCCCAATTTTCACAATGCGGGGAGTGGTGATTGGATGGGAAGATGTCGGGTTCGGAGTCATTTCCGTACTTGGTGTCTACCTTACCTGTCAGCGG
>JAYUZR010000011.1:0-20980 GCA_043751595.1 Candidatus Berkelbacteria bacterium | reverse complement strand
AGGCGGTTAGACGGTTTTGATCTGAAATATTTTTAGTAACCAAGCCAGCAAGTTGATCTCGCCCAATGCCGGCCATACGCGCCACCCAATAGGTGCGATTAGTACTGCGGTGAAGCTCGAGTGCTGCCTGATACTGGCGCATACTGGCTACTCGGTTAGAATCGTTGGCGCGAATCTGGGCCTGCTTGGCATTTACAGTAATAGTGACCATGAGCACCCCCAAGATAGAGGTGATAACCATGAGTTCTACTAGGGTAAACCCACGAAAGCGGCGGCGAAGCGGATGCATACTAGTATTGTAACTCGCATCCGCAGCGACGTCACGCCTTTTTGCGCAAAAAGAGCAGAATGCAGCCGATAGTGCAGAGTGGAGCCACCGCTAAGGGAACATGCGCGCCATAGGCCTCAAGCAGCATGGTTCCGCCAAGGAGTGCCACAGCGTACATTGCCCCATTTTTAAGGAGCGGATACTGCGCGATAACGGCCGATCCAGAAACAGTAAGTTGACGAATAATCAGTGCACCTAGGCCATTTCCTAGTAAGATGAGGGGCACGGAGCGAGTAAAAGCAAAGGAACCAAGTACACCATCAATCGAGAAAATAGCATCGATCAGTTCGAGATAGATAATTTTACCCCAATCACTTTTTCTAGAATGGGTAGCCAGCAGATCTCGCTCGACTTGCTCGGCACTTTCTTTAATACCATGCGTTATAAAGAAGAGCGATGAACCAACCGCGATAGCAATCGCGCGATGAACATCAATAAACTCAAAGACCCAGAGCAAACCAAGCAGAACCAGCGAAGCACTGGCGTAAAACCAGGGAGCCTGGCGGTGGATTGCCGCCTCAATCCGCAATCCGTAGGTTTTCGGCTCGACAAAAAGCCAATGCAAAAACAACAGTACTAAGAAAGTGCCACCTGCGGCGAGTAATACAGGGGTAGCTTCTTCTAACTGCGCAAGTACCGCAGGATCACTGCGGAAGGTGGCAGTAAGTGCGCCAATTGGGCCTAACTGTGGCGCCACCGCCCAGATAATGAGCCAGGGTAATAGCCCGCGAACCCCGAATACAGCAAAGACCATGCCCCAGGTAAGAAACCACTTTTTAGCTTTTGGCCCTACGCCCTTAAGAACCTCGGCGTTAATAACTGCGTTATCAACACTTGAAACCGATTCAAAAGCGGCTAAGCCTAAAATAGTGAGGATAGTAGTAAGCATGCTAGATATCTGAGTTCTTGGTTACTCAATCTAATAGGTGAAAGTAATTCCTAATATAGCAGCAAAAAGCCCCCGCAATACCGTGCGGGGGCTTTTTTATTTCTTAGGGTAGCGCATGAGGTGCAGCCAGCGATCCCCTTCGGGAGTCGAAAGCACTCTAACTGAAACAAAGTGACAGCCATCCTCAGATAAATCCCCTAGGTAGCGGACTCGATCTGCAACAATGCCCCTTGTTTCAAGCTCAACATAGTGCCAGCAAGCCACAGACTCAGCATCTGCTGGGTCAGCATTTGAAAAATAAACAACCAATCCTTCCGAGCAGGTCACTATCGCCTGCGCTATCCAGCCCTCATCCTGATATGTTTTTATCAGGCCTTCCAGCAGTCCCCATTCTCCAGAGACAAGTAGGATAACTTCCCAAGTCCTTCTATACATCCATTCCTCCAACCAACCAATTTTAATCTTTCTTACCAGGTTCTCTGTCTGGCGTCACGCTTTCTTGCGGCCCATCTCTAGCACAGCCTCAAACTCTTGCTGGGTAACAGGTTGAATAGAAAGGCGCATCCCCCGCTTAATAACGAGCATGGTAGCCAAAGAAGGCTCATCTTTAATCTCCTGTAGCGAAATAATGTGCTTAAAGCGCTCTTTAAACGAGATATCTACCTGGCTCCAAATAGGGTTCTCGGGAGTGGCCTTAGGATCGGGGTGATAACTCGTAGGATCTTGCGCCGTAATATCGTTGTAGGCTTCTTTGCAAACTTCGGCCACACCCACCACACCCGAAGGCTCACTATTTGAATGATATACAAGAACTAAGTCGCCCACCTGCATCTCGCGCATATAATTGCGAGCCTGATAGTTGCGCACGCCGTGCCAGTTTTGCACACCTTTTTGCTCGATGTCGTCGATCGAGATATTTTTGGGTTCTTTTTTGAAGAGCCAGTAATTCATGACCTTATGCTAGCGCTTCGCCCACGCACCCACAAGTGTATTGAGCACTACTTTCGTGTAGCATAGAAGTTGCAATAATCTTCTCTTATCGTATGAAAATCTACTCCTGGAACGTAAATGGCATCCGAGCCGTGCTACGAAAAGAACTCTTCTTCCCGTTCATGGAGGCCGAGCAGCCCGATATCTTGTGCATCCAAGAAAGTAAGGCACAACCCGGGGAGGCAGTAGTTGATATGCCTGGCTATTTTGAATACTGGAACTCGGCCGAGAAAAAAGGCTACTCTGGCACCGCTCTTTTCTCTAAAATTAAGCCGATTAACGTGGTTTTTGGCCTCCCACAAGACTTACAAGAAAAGTACGGCATGCATGCCGATCCCTACGGAGATCCCAACACCGAGGGCCGCGTATTGGCCGCTGAGTACGAACAGTTCCACCTAGTTACCGTCTACACTCCAAACGCCAAAGAAGATCTAAGCCGTGTTCCCCTGCGCCACACCCAGTGGGATCCTGCCTTCCTTGAGTACTGCAAACGCCTTGAAGAAACTAAGCCAGTTGTATTCTGCGGCGACCTTAACGTTGCCCATACCGAGCTCGATCTTGCCAACCCTAAGCCAAACAAGGGCAAGAAAGGCTTTACCGACGAAGAGCGCAGCGGCTTCCAAGCTTTCCTAGATGCTGGATTCGTCGATACCCTTCGCCTGTTTAAAGAAGGTAATGGCTTTTACACCTGGTGGAGCCATTTTGGCGGTGCTCGCGAGCGCAACGTTGGCTGGAGAATCGACTACTTCTTAGTGTCCGAAAGTCTTAAGGCCAAGGTTATTGCGGCGGAGATTCACCCCAAAGTACTTGGTTCAGATCACTGCCCGGTAAGTGTTGAAATTACCTTGTAGAGGGATATACTGATTGACAAATCGGCCCTTTTAGGGTATAAAGTGCCCGAAATTTAAAAAAAGGGTGGCGAGATCTTATCAACCGCCACCAAGGTATGTACCATGACAGCTAAATTTTTGATCGAGCTCATCAACGAGCTCATCCAGATCTTTGCCGGGCTCATGCTCGGCGTCCTCTGGACGATCAACATCGTCATCTGCGCACTAGGAACCGGAACAGGAGTCTACCTCCTGTTCGGCAGCACCCCATTCGCGGGGGTCCTCCTCGTCCTACTCTCGGCTTACGCCGGGTGGTTCCTCTGGAGCCTCCGGCACATGCCGGCCCCGGGCCTGAGTGTCCCCACACGATAAAGAACGAGCCCTTGCGCATCCGCGTAAGGGCTCTTCTCATGCCGAATCAACTACATCTTTACTAGCACACCACCGCTCAACCTATACTGCTCGTTTACTACCTTAGTGGGCTGAGCGGCAGAATCTCCAGGGCCCTGCACTTTACCGACGATAGTAATTATCCCTCCACTAATAGCAACTGAGACTATCTCGGCTCTATCACCCAAAATACCTATTCCCTTTACCGGCTTAGGCGACCCAGAACTATTAAGAATGGCCACCAGGGATCGGAAAAAGCCTGTTCCACCGGTATTTTCGCTAAGAATCGCCACTTGATCTACCTGGCCATCGGCATTTAGATCGCCTGCAGCCATTGCAGAACTTTCCTCGTGCAGGGTAACGGTACCCGTACCGCCATATGAAACCTCAAACTCAGCCTTGCCATTTGTAAGCTGGAAGCTAGCCCCGTCAATCTCGTAGGTTAGATTACCAACCTGCTTAACGGTAAATACCAGTGGAGTGGGAGTTGGAGTGGCGGCCACCGCAGCACTTGGGCTAGCTGAGGCACTTGGCGACGCACTGGCCATTACACTAGGGGAAGTACTTGGCTTAGCGCTTTTTAGATCGGCAATCGTTTGATTAAGCATGGCAACCTCTTGAGTGTGCCTAGAAGCCAATACGGCATAGGTTCCAAGCCCTGCAATAAGGGCCGAGACAATACCAACTAGCATGAGGGTTGCGAGCGTACGTTTTTGTAGTGGATCCATACCACTACTATACGCCTGTTCTAAGTAACTTCCATCTTTAACAGAAGCAGCCTCCACCCTATCGGGCGGAGGCTGCTTACTTTTATACAAACTCCCTCTGGAGCATAATAAGGTACTGGGCACGGAACGCTGCGCGTGTCCCTTCCTCATCTGCGCTGATCTCTCCGAAGAGGATACGCATCATTGTCGGCGATCCTGGGCAGAGTTGCTGCCCATCTTTATCAACTACCGGAAGAATGTGCCGAGACTCTTCCGCCAGATATACCATAGTATCCTGAGAGGCCCCACCCCGTAGAGTGCGGTAGTCCTGCTCGGGTGATACCTCACCCTTACACTTATCACAACGAGCCATTGGTAATTAAACCTCCTTACCGCAGCGCTTATACCAGAAAAGTGATTATTTGTCACCCCTATGCAACATGACCCCTTGGGCATACCAGGATGGCAGTCGTGCCGTTGGCACCCCCTTAGCTACCACTCCCCTATTTCCATAGTAGAGCTAGAACGAACCGATACGGTTTCGAGCCAGTATGCTGGCCATATAAAAAGGGTCCCTTGGGACTCTTTTTATATGGTGGGCATAACTGGATAACGCGATATTTCATATCGCTAGCTGCGACCATACTTCCTTAGTACGCAGAACGAACCTTCGGTTCTCACCCACATACTTACCAATTAAAAATAGTCTCTTGTAGCCTATTTTTCATTGGTGGGCATAACTGGATTCGAACCGGTGACCTCCACAATGTCAATGTGGCGCTCTAACCAACTGAGCTATATGCCCGAACGGCAGAACAGTAGCAAAAGATGACCAAACTGAATAGTATGAACCCACTATCAATTAAGCCACCCTATGGAATTTGCTGATTTTGATAAGCAGTTTTACTACGACGAAGGCAGCAAGATTGCCGAAGTTGGAACCGTGCTCTACCACTCAACCGATCATATCTACTACACAGTAGTGAGAGATCACGAAACCGGCGACGTACTCCTCGTTGGTAATAACGGCGGCGTGCGCGAGCCTGATAAGGATTTCATCCACGGGTGTGTGCATCCGCCTGATCCTGCCCACATTCCCGAGCTTCCAAGCTAACCAAAAAAATGCCCCCGACCAGTCTGGCCGGGGGTATTTTCATCACTCTATTCTTCTTCGCCCTTACCCTTCACAAACGCGGCAGAAACCTTAAACCGCTTTTTATCCCCATTTGGCGAAACATACTCAGTAGTTTTGTTGGCCATAAAATAGCCAATCAGTTCATCACCCAAAAGCGCCTTGGTATCCTTAATTTCTTGCGCTAGATCTTTTAGATCTTCTTGGATCTTGCGATTACCAGGCTCGTTAAGTAGGGCCTGCTTAAGGGCTGTTACCTTTTGCTTACCATCCTTGGCCTTATCCTCGAGGGCAATAAGCTCTTCGTCAGACTTAAGTGCATCGGTGAGCATTTCTTTCTTGATTTTGTACTCCTTCTGCGCGCGTTCGAGTAATTCGATCCGCTTTTCGATAGTGGCTGTGTCCATAAAACTAAAGGGTGCTATTCGTGGGCCAAGAACCTTCGCCTTAGGCGAGAAGATTCTTTAGCTAGCCTACCATCCCTCGCCGCGCACCACCAGTAGCTCGTTCTGTCGCATCATCGAGCGCATCAATCGTCCAAGCTGGGGAATTACCAATTGGCTCTTATATTCGCTTAGCGCCTGCTTCTTGGTGGCGAGTGTAGCTGGATCTAGCCAGACTACCCGCCAAGGCAAGCTACGCAACGCGCGTGGAGGAAGCAGGGCCTTAGATGAGTCAGTGCCCGCTGGGCGCGGATAATTGCTGTGGTGAATCAAAAAGTAGGCGGTGCGAGGGCGATTTTCCGCTGGAAGGGCAGCAACGGCGTCGCGGACAAACTTAGCTGAGGCAGAGTGATCGGAGTGGGCGTCTTCTTCGGCCGTTGTAATCACTAGAGTAGGCTGCTGCTCCTTTAGATACCGGGTAAGGGCGGCGCGTGTTGCGGTGCCGGTGTAGGACATCCCCCGCTGATACGCCAGATGGTACGGCACATGGTCTACCAAGGTTCCAGAAGCCACTAGAGACTTGGTATCAAACTCGGGCGAGTAGAGACGGGAAAGGCCTCGATCTGGTAAGCCTAAAAACGCCACATGGTGGCGATCGATTCCTAGTTGCTGCACGGCACTTAAGCCTTCTTCTTGGCGATCTTCACCTGACTGAATTAACAGCTCAGGAGAAGGATACCCTACCTTATATTCTAGATTAGCCCCAATGGGATTGTGATCGCCATTGGTCATAAAGAGGACGCTTACCTCAATGCCGCGGTCGTGCAACTGGGAAAGTAGTCCGCCAATACCGATGGTTTCGTCGTCCAGGTGCGGAGAGACCACGACCACTTTTTCGCCAGCCACAGGCAAAGGAAAGTTTGGATAATTAGGCCGCTCGCGGAGATCCAGCCAACCCCGAACACCACTCCAGATAAAAAACAGGAGTGCGCAGGCTAAAATAGGACGCTGGAACCGACGAACCAAACTAGTGGCCATGAAAAAGGCTAATCGCCGATAATAGAAATAACGGCTGTTTGCGCGGCTCCCTGCCGAGCCAGCCGCAGCTGAACACAGAGAATACCATTGGTGAAGCGAGCTTCCGTCTGGCTACGATCTACCGGAGTAGGCAATGCAATTGTACGGCGGAATGGCCCCGGCGCAAACTCTTGCTGCAAATACTGAACCCCCTGCTGAGCTGGAGCGGCGCCAGAAATGGTAAGAAAATCGTCTCCGACTTCGAGGTGAAGCTGTTGGATGGTATACCCGGGAAGTGGAAGCTCTACAATAAGGGCATCGGCCTGCTGATACATATTTACCGGAGGATTCTCGGCTAGTGGAGCACCTAGTAGTTGCTGGAACATAGCCTCCATATGCTGGGTTTGCTGGCGCTGTACCTGCTGCTGAGCCTGCTGCACCACGGCTACCACCCGATTTACCTGCTCTTCGAGCTCGAAAAGCTCTTGTAGGGGCACGGCAAAATAGCTAGCCAGCTGCATAGCCACCGGCAAGCTTGGCAGGCAACGCCCTGCCTCCATGGCATTGATAGACTGCCGCGAAATGCCCAGGGCACCGGCTAGCTCTTCTTGAGTAAGCTCGTGCGAACGGCGTAAATCGCGAATGCGAATAGTGAGGATGCGCTGAGGATCTTCTTGCATACCGCTGTTATAGCATAAAAATGGAAAGCTTGCTTTCCAGATTGTAACCAAACTTGACACCTGGCCGCAATCTGCGACAACGGTGAAAAAGAAATGAAAGGATGATGGCCATGCTCATCGGATTTATGTTCAACAAAAAAGAGTACACGTTTCTCCGCGAAGAGAGTGAGTTTTCTGGCCTTGTACTTAGAGACCGCATCCTCACCTCGATTGCACTCTACCAAGTTGCCAGCCAGGGGTACGTCGTCACTCTCTCGCCCGACGGAATACGCTTTTATCCATTGCGGCAAGCAATAGATAACGTACTGGAGGCAGGGAAAGAAGGTAAGCCCTGCAAGGGCCTAGAAATAGACATCGAGGCAACAAAGCTGGAAGAAAAGCAGTGGGAACAGGTAAGCGGACTTGCCCTCATGCCATTCTTACAAGAAGTGGTGGCGCTCCATATTGCCCTCGAGGCAAATCGTGATTGCGCCATCTATGCTGTAAAGAAAGATGACAGGCCGCTCATCTACTCGCATCGCCCAGATGGTGCCTGGAGGTTTGTTCCGGTAACATTACCCACTGAAACGAACAGCAGAGCGCAGAAAAAGAAGAAAAAGAAAGGAAAGAAGCTGTGATACTGATCTCGGCCTGGCTCGGGAAAAGCACCCGAGCCAGGCTTGCCCGCCTCGCAACGTATGAATGGACAATCGAAGGAATTATCGACTCCTTCTACGCAGAATACATTGCCCTAGCCTGTATTCTGATCGAATGCCCGGAGTGGCCGTGCTACTTTGAGTCATTCGACGATGCTCCAATACAGAGAAGAATCCATCTTTCCGATGTAGTCGAGCCAAGAAGACAGCGGAGAAAAACCCTGGGAGGATGGGTAAAGCCCAAAAGGCTAGCTCGGGAGTCAAACTACTTCGAACTATTCCTCCCGGAGGATTCACTCGAAGCCCTTCTCGAAGCCGGTGTCAGCAAGGACTACGCACTACGCATACTGCAAAATGGTATTCACTTCTGCATTCTGGCTGCGGAGCTCCTGCAGGGAGACGGATGCGTCCTAACCGCGTTTGATAACGCGCAAAAGGAACGACTCCCCTCTCGCTGGCAACCCAATAGAACGAAGGCCGTCCAGAGCAATCTGGACGGCCTTTCGCGTTGATCACTCTTGCTTTTTTGGCTCTCCTGTCGTACATTCACACCTGGAACGTTACCAACTTGGGGGTGTAATTCATCGACAATCGAATGTAAGCGTGCATGCTAGCATGTCGAGGCGGTGTGGATCCTCGTAAATCTTCCACACAACCGTAAGTGCAAACAACGTTTTTGCGCGCGCTAAGGCCGCAGTTAGCAACTTTGTTGCTGGTGCGTTCGTAGCTCCTGCTTTCGCCTAAACAGCCAAAGCATACCGCCTCTGCCCCATTACCGAGGGGTCTGAGCCGGTAACAACCTTTCTCGGTACTTCGCCTAGGTAGCAACCGTAGCTAGAGCGTCGTAACATCGGTTGGATCATGGACTGCGGTCGTACTGTCCTTCATCCATGATTATTTTGACAGTTCTGAACATGGAGAATCATGTACGATACTCGATTGGACGCGAGTGTAACTCTCGCCACCTCCACCAAACCAAAAATACCAGCTTTTAAGCTGGTATTTTTGGTTTGCATGAGTGAAAAAGAGAGTTACGCGGGGAAAGGGCCGGAAAACCGGGAGGTTTTCCGTGGAGGAAGGTAGCCCACGTTTTCCACTTTTATTAAATGTGGGAAAGTGGGCGTTAAGGGAACCGTGGGTTCCCTAGGAGCGAGCAGTGAGGATTTATTCCGAACGGGAGCGAGCGACATGTAATTCTCCCACCTCTACCAGCCTTAGACAAAAAACTAAGGGATAAGTAGCCTACTTAAAACCGTAATTACGTAAGGTGACTGGACAACTAGGCCACACACAATCCCAGCCTGCAATCTGGCTTCAGAGAGAAGCTGCTCCGCGGCTAACATCCTCCCAGCGCACTCACTTTTTGCGTGATAAAATCTTCCACGAAAATCTCGTTGCATGCTTAATGGCTGCAGCCGCATCTTTTATCGAGATAAAGCCACACTTACCTGTTTTTAGCATTGAGGGAGACGATTTTACAGACGCTGCAACAGTTGATCGAGACGGAAACAGCGCGAATATTCAAGTAGTGTCCACATCTTGCGATCCAAGGCTTGTGGTAAGTAAAGAGAGTATTACTGAATTAGTAATTGACAGAATAAATAGTAAACACAAAAAGGATCAAGCCTACTCAGCGGGTAGCTTTCTGGTTGTTTTTGTAACCCAATCAGACTGGACCCTAGACATGAGAAGGGTTCGTGAGAGCGTCAGTAGCAACCCACTTTTCTGTAGCTATTGGGTAATTTCACCAGTCAATCCAGCATCAGGCTGCAGATTTCTAGTAGATAACTTTTGGAATACCGAGTCAGGTGCAGATGAGTCTGTGCAATTAGTAGTCGACTTTACGCCTCCGGATACGGAGGTTTACATCAATTCGCTTTCCGACTTCACCAAGTACGGCAGAATGTACTCGCTTGAGGCGTATCTACACAAGTAAGCAACACCTGTTGGAGCACGGGCATACCGTGAGAGCATTAGTTTGTGAGTATCTTTTTATACAGAAAAATCTGAGTCGCTCGAGTGAGCCTTGCAAAAGCAGCACTTCAATGCTAATCTCCCGCCATGTTATTCCGCCGACCAATCAGCCCAATCCACGCCTCGTAGCCGAAGATTAGCTTTTTGTTGGTATTTTGAACTCCTACGCACAAAAGGCGAGTCTTCGGACTCGTCTTTTTGTATGGTCGAACAAAAAGAGTTACAAACCACTATTTAACAAACGATTATGATTAGAGGACCAGTCCTTACATGCGATCCGGTATCTGAAAAAGGTATCCGGCTCGTTCCAACCACCGAAGAGCATTTAGTATTGCGAGAGCAATGGGAAAACGACCCGATCGTTATTGGCTACGACCTGAATAATTCACCCTATCCACTTACCTTGACCGAACTCAGAGTAGCATTCCATGCAGAAAATCCGCCAGAAGCGGTTGCGTGGAGCATTGAGTACGACGGTAAGATCGTCGGTCGGGTGGGCATTTCGCTTGTCTCCGAACTTCTCAGAACGGCCCAAGCATGGGTGTTTGTAGGAGAAGCCAAGTCTCGCAACAAAGGGATCGAAGCAACCGCTTTACGTGCGGCAGTACGCTTTGCCTTCGAGCAGATGAATGTCGCAGGCCTGCATGCAGCCACTTGCGAACGCAACACTGAGCTTATTCAAGCCTTTGAGGCAGCAGGATTCGAACAATGCGGCACTCAGCCGCATAGCCACTTTATCGACGGGAACTACCTAGCTGATTGGCTAGGATTCCTTAGTCGGTAGAGTCGCACACTTGCCGAGGATTACCACCCTCGGCAAGTGGACTTTTACACGACTAATCAACCGAATACTCTTCAAAATAATCCTTGCCGTAACGCGCAAATACCTCTGGAGTACCCATAACCACTCGCTCATACTCAGTCATTCCAACCTCTTCCAGGAGCTTCTCAAGATTCGCAACTGAAGCAATATCGATCTCCAGAAAAGGTGGGATACCTGGAAAGCAATCGATATCAAAATCAATATCTTCCAGCTCATAGGAGATTCTGTGCGCATCAACCCTTGAGATGGGCTCCAGGTGTAGCATAGTTAGTAGGCTATACATTGCATCACCAGTTTTTGTTTTTACTTCATGTACATTCTGAGTACCCACGCCCGATGTAATAGTGAGCTTTATACTCCCCTCCTTTGTTACCTTGATCTGTGTACCCTCTTTTTTGTATTGCCGCTCTGGTGTATCAAAGTGAGTTATCGTTCGTACTCCATCAAATACCTTTGTAGCCCCAATAGCTTCAAGAGCCTTACAGACGCTTGTGGCGTCAATGTTCAGTAATTTGATTTCGTTCTCCATGAAAAGACTATAGCAAAGTTGGAATCAAGCAGTAATTCTGCCACACTTCCCTCAATGACCCCCTACCCCATCATCGGCATGAGCCCTGGAAACTCATACTTCAAAGACGAAGAAGTTTCCCACCTCCTCAAACAAACCGTCGAAAAGTTCGGCCAGGCCGCCATTCTCGTCGCCGATATCCCCGCCATTGCCACCTATCTCGCCTACGGCTACCCAGAAAACCGGGCCCGCAACAAAGCCATCCCCAAGGGTAATAACCTCAAGAACCGCTCACTCCGAATGGCTCAAGAAATGGGCATTGCCGATAAGGTCCGCATTATCGACTGGGAAAACGAAATCGAACCTTCTGAGGCGTACCATCAAATCTATGCCTCGGTTCGTAGCCTTTACGATACCAACCCCGAATTCAGCAAAGCAGTTGATCAAACCACTGCCACCGTCCTAGAAGTAAGCGGTCGTGAGATTCCCAATTTAGAAGCCGCCACCAAAGTGGCTGTTCATTACTTGCTTTCCGAAATCGCCTTCCTCGAGTTTGCTCCCGCATTCTTCGCGGCCGAGCAAGTAGTGTACGTATACCACCGCAACTGGCCAGTGTATGAGCGCTATGTAGCTGGACTCTACGATGGAGTTCCTAAGCCTCATCTAGAGTTTCTTCTTCTCGAACATCCAACCGAAACCTACCGCCCACTCCAGGGAGAAGAACAGATGGAGCGCATCAGTACTGAACAAACCTTACACTGCGCCTTTACCCACTACCCGCCAGGCTTTATCGAAGACCCTGAAACGGGTGAGTTTTCTGGCATCTTCCACGATCTTATCCAGGCATTTTGCCAAGAGCATAATTGGACGATTGAGTGGACCGAAGAAGTTGGCTATGGCGTTATCCAGCACGGGCTCGATGAAGGTCGCTACGATATTTTTGTTGCCCCTGTTTGGCCGACGCCCGAGCGTCTTGCCCAAGCTAATGTCACCGAATCTATCTACAGCAGCGAGGTGGGAATGTGGGTACGAGAAGAAAACCTCAGCCAAGCCCAAGCAGAAGACTTTGCCACCAATAGCTTTGTTCGTGTAGCCATTAAAGAAGGAGATATTACCGACTCCATTGCCCTAGCCGACTTTCCTTCTTGGCGTAGAATCCGAGTACCTCAACTTACTGATACCGAAGAGTTACTGCGTTTTGTCGCACAAGGTGACGCAGATGTGACCTTTGCCGAGCAATACCTAGTTGATGAATACAATAAAACGAGCGAGGTTAAGCTGGTAAATGCAGGAACATCGCCAGTTAGAACTTTTTCGAATTGCTTTATGCTCAGTAAGCAAAATGCGGAACTTACTGAAATGCTGAATGTCTTTTTACGAGCAAAGCGAGAGGGTGGCGAATTGGAGAAGAAAATCCGTCACTATGCACCTGATTTTGAAGGACAGGGAATTAAGGCTTAAGCTTTTTGCTATACTCTCCCCATGAATCCCCCATCTCTCACCGACTATCTCGCCTCCCTCGACGAGCAAACCGGACAAGATACCCGAGTACTCACCCAGATAATGCGGCGCATCAGCGGGGACGAGCCCAAGCTCTGGAACGCCGGCACGCTGGGGTTTGATACGTACCAATACAAATACGACAGCGGGCGCGAAGGCGAGGGCCTGGTGATTGGCTTTTATCCAAGAAAGGGCAAAACCACCATCTACCTAATGGATGGCACCGCGCGCTACTCTGAATTACTGACCAAACTCGGCAAATACACTACTACTGGCTACTGCCTCTACGTCAAGCAACTGAGCGATATAGAACTGCCAGTCCTCGAGCAAATCCTGCAACAGTCGTACGACTTTATAAAGGAAAAGTCTAAGGACGGACCGATCCGCGAAATACTCTGGAAAGCTGCCTAATACTATGACCAAAGCCATCATCTTCGACTTTGACGGCGTTCTCTGCCTTTCCGAACTTCCTCGCTTTAACGCGTTGCGAACCATCTGCACCAATCATGGGCTCGATCTTTTGGACGATCATGTCCCGCAAGTAGCTGGTAAAACCACGGTCAAAGCCCTCGAACACCTCTTCCCCGAGTGTGATCCCGAGATAATGGCCCGAATCCTGAAGGACTTCCGCACTTCTTACATAGGACAAATTGAGAAGCATGTAGAGCCTGTTGCTCTCACCGTAGATTTCATCAAGAGCTACACCGGAAGCACCCGTTTTGCCGTGGCCTCCATGAGCAGCATGGAAAGTCTAGAAAAACTTCTTACTCACTTTGGTATTCGGGACAAGATTTCAGTTATTATCAGCCGTAACGAGGTTACCCATCATAAGCCAGATCCAGAAGTGTACTTGAAGGCCTTGGAATTGCTGCAACTTCCCGCACATGAATGTGTCGCTATCGAAGACACCGCCTTGGGCGCTACCGCCGCTATCGCTGCCGGACTCCCCTGCTACGTTCTCCTCAACGGATTCAATACACCAGCTGATTTCCCAGAAGACGTGATGGTTGCGGGATATATCGAAACAAGTGAGGATATAAAATCAATTTTTTAATATGTGTTTTAACGAGCAAAAAAGCACCCAGAGAACAACTCCGGGCGCTAGCTTGTATCTAAGAACACTACTGAACATCACTCGTGAACTCTTCCAAGATTTTTCTCGCTAAGGAGGCTACTTCACCGTTGGGAAATTGCATCCATTTTTCCAAAACCTCCCGAAAGTCTTCCTCGCTCATTTCAGACTCGTAAGCTCCCCCCAAATAACCCGTGATTATTTCCCTAGATTCTTCACGGCACTTTTGCCAAGTTCTAATATGACCTTTTTCTTGCTTGGCCTGCTCCATGCTAAGAATCCATATTTCAAACAGGGCATCAAGAACCCAAGATTCATACCTAATCCCTCCCCAAAACCTTATTGAGGCTTCAGCTGCAAGATCTCCTCTTTCCCACGGCTTGAATCTAAGTAGCTCCTTTTCTTTAGGATCCTCGTAGGATTCCAGCATCATGGCCATACGGCGCAGAGAATCAGCACAATCTAGTACGCACCAAACCTCTGAGGGATTGCCCGTTTTTAGAGCGCGCTCTAGTGCTAAGAGTATCTGCTGGTAAGCAGCCAGTCCCAGCCCGAATACATACCCTTTATCCCAAGCCTTCTTTTTCTCCAACGCAGATCGTTTTTCCACACGCTTTCTTTCACTTTCGGTCAATTCTTTTTCCTTTCTTAACACGCGCTCGGCAAGGCCGACTTGAACAAACTATCAGATTTAAAAAGTATTAAGAATAACGTCAAGTATTAGCCGCCCTACTCTAACGGCTTCAACCCTGCCTCAATCTCTGCTCGGCGGTGCTCCAAAAATGGTGGTAGCGAAAGCGCTTCACCCAAGTGCTCGGCAGATTCATCAGCAGCAAAGCCGGGGCCATCGGTGGCAAGCTCAAATAAAATACCATCGGAAACCCTAAAGTAGAGTGAGGTAAAGTAAAATCGCTCTACCAGCCCAGAACTACCCAACCGCACCTGAGCCAAAAACTGCTCCCACTCGGCAAGGGCTGCCGGATTGTCTATCCGAAACGCCACATGATGCACACCACCGGCAAACGCACGCAACGGCCTGCCCTGGCGCTCGATTACTTGCACCTGATTACCGCCAACCGTATACACATGTACTTTTTCACCCTCTAGCTGGAAACTTTCAGCCGGTACAAACTCGAGCACCTTGGTAAAGATAGTATGGAGCATAAGTAGCTCTGGCACGGCCAGTTGCACGCCAAAGAACCCATGCAGAGCGTGTTCAACAGGAATATCGTCCACTTCCCATACTTCGCCAGAAAAATCAGCGTCGTCACAGACCAAGCCCAGACGCTGGCCTTCAAAATCTTCAAACAAAAGGACTTGGTGCGCTCCCATGGCAAGTATTTCGCCATGCGAAACCTCTAACTTAGTAAACCGCTCTGCCCAAAACTGCAGTGCCTCAACCGAGCTAACCCGAAACAAGGTACGCAGAATGCCATCGGTCTCACCCTGGCGGACCCCGGCCTGAGGCCAATCAAAGAAGGTCATATCGGTGCCGGGAGAGCCAAGTTTATCGGCGTAGAACAGATGGTAGGCCGAAACATCGTCCTGGTTAACCGTTTTCTTTACTAAGCGCAGGCCCAAAACTTGGGTATAAAAGTGCAGATTACGCCCCGCTTGGGCGGTAACTGCGGTGACATGATGGAGTCCGTGAATCTGCATGCGGAAATGCTATGGCTTGAATCCAACAATAGCCTAAACTAAGCCCATGACCAATCAGCCGTTTACCCACCTTTTTCTGCAGGCTCCAGAAGCCGACGCACCAGTACTGCTTTTGCTGCATGGCACTGGTGGCGATGAACATGATCTTATCGGACTCGGGCAACAACTTTTGCCCGGCGCGCATTTACTGAGCCCGCGAGGGAAGGTGCTCGAGAACGGGATGCCACGGTTTTTTCGTCGTCTAGCAGAGGGAGTATTTGATCTAGAAGATCTTGCTCTTCGCACCCACGAGCTAGTCGAGTTTATTAGTTGGGCTCGTGAAACCTACACACTTACCAGTAACGCCATCTTTGCGGTTGGGTATTCAAATGGCGCAAACATTGCGGCAAATCTTCTACTTACCGAGCCCGCCGCTTTGCAAGGAGCGGTGCTTTTTCGCGCACTCCTCGCTACCCCTCCAGCTACTCCACCTAATCTAAGTAATATGCCGGTGCTGCTTTTGGCCGGCGAACATGATCAACTTATTTCCAAACAGGGCGTAGAGGAACTCATCCACGCCCTAGAATCGGCAGAAGCCAAGCTAGCGTTACACTGGATTCCAGCCGGACACCAACTTACCAGCACTGATATACAAGTAGCCAGCCAGTGGCTTACCCAATCAACCCTGCCCGAGACACATCTTCCCAACTAAATGCAGCATTCCCAAAGTGACCATTCTTGGCTGTTGCCGCAAATACCGGTCGGGTAAGCTTAAGCTCCTGCATAATGCCTTTTGGCGTAAGGTCAAAGTTGGCACGTAGGCGCTGAGCAATAAGCTGGTCAGCAATCGCACCGGTACCAAAGGTATCAACCCGCACCGAAACCGGCTCGGCCACACCAATCGCGTAGGCGAGTTGAATCTCGCACTTATTTGCAAGCTTCGCTGCCACTACCAGCTTTGCCAGATAGCGCGCCATGTACGCCGCCGAGCGATCTACCTTGGTGGCATCTTTACCAGAAAACGCGCCGCCGCCGTGGCGCGCATAGCCGCCGTAAGTATCAACAATAATTTTGCGACCAGTAAGCCCAGTGTCGCCGTGCGGTCCGCCAATCAAGAAGTTACCGGTTGGGTTTACAAAACAACGCACGGCACCTTCTGGCACCTGCGCATCGAGTGCATCTGGAGTAAGAGCGATTAACTCGCCAGTGGCAAGCTCGGGGCACTGCTCATTAAGCACTGGGCGGATAATGGTATCAATCAGAAGCTCGCGCGCGGCGTCGCTAAAGTACTGCTTGCCGTCACGCATCTCCATAACACTTTCATCGTGCTGAGTAGAAAGCACAATCGTATCGATACCGCAGGGCCTACCGGCCTCATCGTAGATAACCGTTACCTGGCTTTTAGCATCCGGACGAAGCCACGGAAGCAACTTACCAGCACGTAGGTCGGCATGCGCCGCTACTAGCCGGTGCGCCAATTGAATCGGCAGTGGCATCAGAGCGGCGGTCTCATCGCAGGCATAGCCAAACATCAGCCCCTGATCCCCCGCTCCGCCCGTATCCACCCCCATCGCAATATCGGGAGACTGAGCGTGCACAAAGTTGAATACCTTTACCTCATCAGCCGAAAAGAGCATGACTGGATCGTCGTACCCAATTTCGCGGATTACTTTACGGGCAATGGCGTCTACCGTTTGTGCCGTAAGGGCGCCTTCTTTGGTGGTAATCTCGCCCGCTACCACTACCGTATCGGTAGTAACCAGGGTTTCGCAGGCTACCCGACTAGTAGGGAGTGCAGTAAGGCAGTGATCGAGAATAGCATCGCTAATTTGATCGGCCACTTTATCTGGATGGCCAACTGATACCGACTCTGACGTAAATAAAGATTTTTCTGGCATCCTCTCGTGTTATGGGTAAAACGCGCAGCGCAACACGAGAAGCAAAACAGAGCTTGTCTTCGCAGGTTGCGCCTGCTCGGAATTCGCACCAAGAACGAGATATCTCGCTCTGGTTGCGGTGGTTTCATCGGGCCGTTCCCTCAACCACTCTGGACAAGTAACTAACGAAAAAAGTATAGCAGCAGAATCAGCCTATAACCATAAACTACTGCGGCTGAAACGAGCCAGTAAGCTGTAAATACGCCTCTTTGTATTTGTTGAGGTTGTCTTTATTAGCACCCTTTGCATCAGACACGGTTAGATCTAAACCCCATCTGGTAGTTCCGGCCAATACCTCGGTACTAATAACATACCCTTCCTGAGGAGTGCCGGTGGCCACGAACAACTCGTACCGCTGGGCCTGATACGTACCGAGTGAGAGATCGCTCTTTTTTACCAACTTAACCTTATCCTCAGGTTTAGGATTTTCTGCACTTGCGTACAAGTCCGAGAATGATGATTGATCATTCTGACGAATAATACCGATCGCAACCCCATCCTGCACCTGAATAATTGTGGTGTTTTTTCCTTCGGTCAGCTGCCAATCTGGTGCATACTTTACGGTATAACCTGGGGAACCTGAGGTAGAAGAATACGTCTGCCAAGCAGCAGGTACTTCACTAGCAAGCGCGCTATCCGCCTTTACTCCACTGGAGTTCTTTTGCCAGAAATAATAACCGCCACCCAAAAGGGCTAATACCACTACAGCGATCGCAACCATGCCCATACTAGACTTAGACTTTTCTACCGTTATCAAACCACCTTCTGCACTTGGATTCGTAACCTGTACCTGAGCAATAGCCGCCTCCACGTCTGCTGCTGCCCACCCGCTCTCGATGAGTTTTGGTTTTACTATTTCTAGATTTTCACCCTTTACTAGCTGCTCCTGCAAATAACTGATTAATTCAGGTGTCACCATTGAGATTGTATGTTTATAACTATCACAATCTTAACCCATGTTAGCAGTGCGAACTATGCTTCTGTCAGCGTGCACTGGCCCCTATCAAAGCAACACGGCCTTCGCTTACCCACCGACATCCGCGAGGGAATACTCTCTACCCGCTTCGCGCGGGTCTCCACCTGTTTAACGGCACCAATCCAGCGGATCCAATCCCAGCGAGCCATGGGAGTAATATCTTTCCAGGTGGCTAGCGCTGCGGGATTGGCCTCAAGCACCTTTTTGAGATCAGCAGGTACCTTAGGCTCGGGCCATTCTTTGGTTGGCGAGACCTCCGCCTTTAGCACATCCCCCACCTTAGCTTGCGTGCCATCGAGTGTGACATCATCAAGCATAAACCAGTGCGACCCTTTGCCGTTTGGCTCAACCACTCCGCGAAAAGGAAAGTTATTAATTGTTCCTTCCACCATTGTCATGCCACGAGAAGGAAGCTCTTTACTGGCACTTTCGGGCATCACCAAAATAGGCCGAGTGCCGAGACCGGCTTCTTGGGGCGTGATGAGTTTTGATTCAAACTTGATAGTAGGCATTGCGGTTGTGTTATAGCAGAAAGGTGGCTGATCTGCAGGTATTACTGCACTTGCGCAACACAAAGAATAACGGTATTGCAGAGACAAGAAAACGAAAAGGAATCAAGATGGAAAAGAACGTTATAAAAGAAGTTCGCGAAGAGTCTACTTTCGCTAACTTCAAGGCCAAGAATGCCACACAAAGGAGAGTTCTAGGGCGTCTCCAGACGCTGGCCGAAGGGATCATTGAAAGAGCAGAGGATATTCTCACCAAAGAATATCCCTTCAGCTACGGTCAGATGATCTTTATCTGGGGACCTCCTGGCAGAGGCAAAAGCCACCTCGTCGAGGCTATCGTCAATCACATTCGTCAAAACAAGCCTGAGCTACTGGGTAAGATTTACTTCTCAAAGTCAAACTTTACTCACGCCAACATGTGCTTTGCAGAAGACTACGACAATCTACCAGTAGTAGTGATCGATGATATCTTCAGTAAAGTAAACTCAGCATCAAACCTCCATCCCCGCACAGATGGAGGGGCACTCATGAACTTTTCCCAAGAAGTGTATGAGCGAAGAAAGCTGGCTATTATTACATCAAACTTCCCCCTACAAGGGGAAATAATGAAGTTAATAGCAGACTCTGACGAAACTGGACGCATTAGCTCAAGACTAAATGAACTTCTCGCCAACAGTGGCGAGATCGAGCTAAGAGGAATAGATTACAGAACAGTAATAACGAAAGAAAGGAAGAAACAAAAAGGTCAGTTCACAATATAAAGAGTGCCCATCCGAATCGATCGGTGGGCATTCTTTGCGTTTGAGCCTCTTAAGTTGGTGGGGTAGGATTTTAGACCATAACCAGCGGGGCGATTAGCAATCTTGAGGAGATAATCGAGGCCTGCACCAGGTAAATCAAAAGAAGCCAAGCGCAACGCACTTAGCTTCTTTATTTTGACTGACATACTAGTACCCACAGGCTATAGAGCAACCATCTCTCTAGCCTGTTTCAGAAAATCCGCCCTTTCTGATTCTGGTAGTTGCATAACTTCCACCCGCCCTTCAATTGCTTGCACATAACACCCTACCCACGGCGGCTTATAGGTAAACGGGAAATCAGCCAACAACATACCTGGTAGCGAGTGTAGCGCAGGCAATCCCTCTAGTGATCCTTGGTAGAATATTAATCCCACCCGACTCCAGCTATAAAAGATTTTTAGAGCCTCAGCATCGGCTGTTTCAGTACCAATCTGGTACCAGTCAGCAAGTTTTCTAGCTAATAACCGCCGAATCCCATTTTGCACATCTGACTCATCCCATTCCTCCGGGATTGTCACCTCTAGTTGGTGCACCCAAGGGAACTTACTTAGTACATCCTGCCAGGTCTCGCCCGTACTAGCATCAACTCGATCAGGTGCCTCCAGCGGGATTGCGCCAAAGAATCGTAAAAGTTCCATTAGGATAACTAGCGCTTCATCCGCATCTCCATTTGGCGAAAAAATAAGATGAATGCGAAGAGCCCGCTGTATTGGCACTAGTGCAAACGGACTTGAAACTGGCTCCACCTTCTCCTTTTTACCATCTCTTCTCGACATCGATTGTCCCCCTCCCAGAAGACAAAGAGAAGATAACTGAAAACCTGGCAAAGACAAGGAAAACCAAAACAGCCGAGAGCATACGCTCCCGACTGCCTTTTATCATACCGTAAGCCTAAGGCTTACAAAGTTTCCAAACGACTGGTTTTTATACACAAACCCAATCTTTTCTAGATACTGGTAAAAGAAAGTGTTCGGCGTGGTTTTGATCCACACATACTCTAGTTGCGGGCACTCCCGCCGCACCCAAGCAAGATAGTCTTGCATCAACAGGTCCATTAGGCCGCGCTTGCGGTAGGTGGGGACCGTTCCGCAGATCCAGATGTAATGCGACTTCGATCCCTCCATTCGCTGACTGGCCCAAAGAAAGGCTGCAACCTCTCCCTGTACCACCAACTTTCGTCCATACAAGAGTGGTGAGCTATCGTCTGACCGATGTTCCCACACGTACGGTTCATACTCGGGAAATGCAGAAAAAAGATCCAG
>JAYUZR010000010.1:0-2059 GCA_043751595.1 Candidatus Berkelbacteria bacterium | reverse complement strand
ATCATCAGATTATTCAGTTGTAAAGGTTCTTAATTCACTGGTTGACCAGTGAACGATGCACTCGAAAATTCAAGGGCATCGCTCACCCTTCAAACATATTTAGCTTTAGAGAAAAAAACGGCCCAGCTATAACGCTGGGCCGTAAACGCCTCGCGGTTTTAGCTTTTATCTATTTTAACTGACCGATAATGACCAAATTTTCCCTTATTACCTTTTTCTACTACTCAGTGGAGATGGCGGGATTTGAACCCGCGACCTTCGCGTTGCAAACGCGCTGCTCTCCCGCTGAGCTACATCCCCGGAGATCTAACGATCTTGCAGAGAGTGGGCTTGACAGGATTCGAACCTGTGACCCCTGCGTTATCAGCACAGTGCTCTAACCAACTGAGCTACAAGCCCGATGGCCGTTGCCTTAGCAACTGAGAAGTGATAGTAAGCACTTTAGTCCAATCAACCTTCAACACCGTGAAGGATTTTTAGTAGAGCACGAGTCAAAGAAACGCGCTCATTTGTCAAGAAAGGAGGTGATCCAGGCGCACCTTCCGGTACTCCTACCTTGTTACGACTTCGTCCCAGTCATCAGCCCCACCTTTGACAGTGCGTTCCTTGCGGTTACGCTGCTGGCTTTAGGTGTTACCAACTCCCATGACGTGACGGGCGGTGTGTACAAGACCCGGGAACGTATTCAATGCGCTATAGCTGACGCGCATTTACTAGCAACTCCGACTTCATGCAGGCGGGTTGCAGCCTGCAATCTGAACTGAGGATGGCTTTGTGGGATTGGCTCCACCTCGCGGTTTGGCGACCCATTGTATCCACCCATTGTAGCGTGTGTGTAGCCCCAGATATAAAGGCCATGCTGACTTGACGTCATCCTCGCCTTCCTCCGGCTTGTGGCCGGCAGTCTCGCCAGACACTTGTAACTGGCAATAAGGGTTGCGCTCGTTAGCGTACTTAAACGAACATCTCACGACACGAGCTGACGACAGCCATGCAACACCTGTCTCTAGGCTCTCTTGCGAGCACTCCCAGCTTTCACCAGGATTCCTAGGATGTCAAACCTGGGTAAGGTTCTTCGGTTAGTGACGAATTAATCCACATGCTCCACCGCTTGTGCGGGCCCCCGTCAATTCCTTTGAGTTTTAGCCTTGCGACCGTACTCCCCAGGTGGATTACTTAATGCGTGAGCTACGGTACCCAGGAGGTTAACATCCCGGACACCTAGTAATCATCGTTTACGGCGTGGACTACCAGGGTATCTAATCCTGTTTGCTCCCCACGCTTTCGCGCCTTAGCGTCAATGTACCGCCAGATAGCCGCCTTCGCCTCAGGTGTTCTAACCGATATCTACGTATTTCACTACTACACCGGTTATTCCGCCATCCTCTCAGACATTCAAGATTCGGAGTTTCGACTGCAATTCCCAGGTTAAGCCTAGGGATTTCACAATCGACTTTCAAACCCGCCTACGCGCGCTTTACACCCAGTAATTCCGAACAACGCTTGCACCCTACGTATTACCGCTGCTGCTGGCACGTAGTTAGCCGGTGCTTCTTATCAAGGTACCGTCATTAACTTAGATTATTCACCTAAATCGTTTCTTCCCTTGCGAAAGAGCTTTACAACCCGAAGGCCTTCTTCACTCACGCGGAATGGCTGGATCAGGCTTGCGCCCATTGTCCAAAATTCCCCACTGCTGCCTCCCGTAGGAGTCTGGACCGTGTCTCAGTTCCAGTGTGGCTGATCGTCCTCTCAGACCAGCTACGGATCGTCGCCTTGGTAGGCCATTACCCTACCAACTAGCTAATCCGACATCGGCTCATCCAATAGTGCGAGGCCTTACGGTCCCCCGCTTTCACCCGTAGGTCGTATGCGGTATTAGCCTATCTTTCGACAGGTTATCCCCCGCTACTGGACACGTTCCGATGTATTACTCACCCGTTCGCCGCTCGCCGCCAGGGTTGCCCCCGCGCTGCCGCTCGACTTGCATGTGTAAGGCATGCCGCCAGCGTTCAATCTGAGCCAGGATCAAACTCTTCAGTTTAATCTCTGCTTGGTA
>JAYUZR010000009.1:0-9260 GCA_043751595.1 Candidatus Berkelbacteria bacterium | reverse complement strand
GTGCAAGAGGGCAGGATTGAGTACTTTTTAAGCCCTCAAGCAAAAGACGACTTAATTATTGCGATTACACCAGAAGCAAAAGCGCGCATGAAGCAGCTTATTTGCGCCCTACACCGCAGACTCAACGCTTGGGACCTTCCCAGCGAACTACCTGCTACACTAGATCTCGAGAGCATTCTCGCTCTCGAACAAGACACCCTTGATCGTTTTTCCTCATGAATATCATTCTTATTATCCTAATTGGCGCTATTTTGGTCGGCCTCGTGGTCGTCCAGCTTATCACCATGTCTCGTATCCAAAAACGGATCGAGATCGGCGAAGAGCGCAGTAGCCAGGCCCTTACTAAAACAGTCGATCTCGTCCTCGAGCAACTTGGTCGCACCCAAGCGAGTGGCGAGCGGGGGAGTATGGCCATGCACCAACGCCTCGATCACGCCAATCAAACCGTGGCCGCCGTCCAGCAAGCCCTAAGCCGCCTCGAAGAAAAAACGGGGCAAGTAGCCCAGCTAAGTGGAGAAATTGCCAGCCTGCAGCGCATTTTACAAGCGCCAAAGATGCGCGGGTCTCTGGGAGAAATCTGGCTAGCCGAGCTTATAGCTCAAATTATTCCTAAAGAGCGTTACAAACTGCAATACCGCTTTAACGATGGCGAAATCTGCGACGCGGTTATCATCTTGCGCGACGATCACATCCTTCCAATTGATGCTAAGTTCAGCATGGAAAACTTTGTAAAAGCACAGGATCAAGAAAACCCCGCCGAAAAACAGCGGTATCTTAAAGCCTTCGCCAGCGATACTAAAAAACGCATCGACGAAATTGCCAAGAAGTATATCCGGGCCGATCAAGGCACCCTCGATTTTGCCTTTATGTATGTGCCAGCCGAAAATATTTACTACCACGCCTTTATTCACGATGAGAGCGATTCCAATCTCCTAGGGTACGCCTTCTCTAAGCGTGTCATTCCAGTTTCACCAAGTAGTTTTTTTGCTCATTTGCAGGTGGTACTCTTTGGTCTACGTGGTATGGAAATTGAACAAAGTGCTAAAGAAATTCAAAAATCTCTCACCCTGCTCACCGGAGAGTTCGAAAAGATCCGAGATACCTACGATAAACTCGGCACCCATCTTAAGAACGCTCAACAAAGCTACGATCAAACCGATAAACGCCTCGGTGGCCTCGAAAATAAAGTAGCAACTCTTGGCTCAAAACAACTACCTGTAGAAGCTATCGAAATCTCCGAATGAGCCACCAATCCGTAACCGTACCAGCCGAACAGGATGGAATCCGGGTTGATATCGCCGCAGCTAAACTCTTTGGTCATACTCGCGGCCAAATACAGCAGGCCATCGAGCAACGAAGGCTTTTGCGCAACCAATTCCCGATAAGTAAGGGCTCAAACCTGGTTCGCGAAGGAGAAGTGCTCGCACTAGCTCCGGCGGTAGATACTGGAATTATCGCCGTGAACGCACCACTAGAAGTACTCTTTGAGGACGAAGCATTACTGGTTGTAAACAAACCAACCAATCTAGTAGTCCACCCAAGCTCGGCCGATCATCTTGATAGCGTAATGCAACGCGCCTTGGCCCACACACCCAGCATTCAGGAGGCAACCTTTGATGATAGCGCCACCGCCAAAGAGCGCCCAGGCATTGTCCATCGCCTCGATAAAGATACCACCGGAGTACTACTCCTAGCCAAAACCAGGGAATCTCTTCTTGCCCTCAGCGCCCAGTTTGCCTCCCACACTACCAAGAAGGAATATCTTGCTCTTTGTTGTGGCACCATTGCCGAATCGCAAGAAGTAATGACTCGCCTAAAGCGTAGTAGCAATCCTAAAAAAGCAACCTTTATCGTCGATAAGTACGGGGAGGGGAGAGAGGCAGAAAGCCTGTTTAACCCTATTGCGCATCTTACCGAAAGCACCTTGGTACATGTCACCATTACCACTGGCCGAACTCACCAGATCCGAATCCACGCCAAGTACCTCGGCCACCCAATTCTTGGCGACGAACTCTACTACACCAAGACGAGCAGGACCTATAGCCAGGAGCTAGGTGTTACTCGACAGCTACTCCATGCCAAAAAGATTACCTTTACCCATCCAGTTTCTAGGGAAGAAATCAGCATCCAGGCGCCAGTACCACCCGATTTTAGAGATGCTTTGACAGCCTTGCACGCGCCTGATAGCCTCCTAAAGGAAGTCTAATTACTCATTATGCGCCGCCGAAACGTCTGGACTACTTTTACCCTGGTTACTCTTCTTGCCGCTGGCGGCATCTACGTCGCTTTACCCCGCACCAAAAGCCTTAATTTTGGTCGCCTAGGCACCCGTAATGTTACCCTCCAAGAAGGACTCGATCTCAAAGGAGGAGTCCACCTCGTGTACGAGCCGGGCGATACTACCCTTAAGGGGGCTGAACTCGATAAAGCCATCGAAGGTGTCCGAGCCGTCATCGAAAGCCGGGTAAACGCCCTTGGCGCCACCGAGCCAGAAATCCGCACAGCAAGCCTTGCCGGCAACCCTGCCGTTATCGTAGATCTACCAGGCTTTGATCGCATTGAAGATGCCAAAAAACTGATTGGCGCCACCTCCAAACTTACCTTCCAAGACGAAACCGGAACCATACTCCTAGAAGGAGCCGATCTTAAGCCGGGCGGAGCTTCGTACCAACCAGTAAGCCAAACCACTAGCACTGGTGCCCAGATCTCTGGCAAGCGCGAGTGGGAGGTAGTGCTTGAGTTCACCGATAAAGGTAAAGAAGCATTCGCCAACGGTACCCAAGCTAACCTTGGCAAACGAATCGGCATCTTCCTCGACGACACGCTTATTTCTGCCCCAACCGTAAACGCCGCTATCACCGATGGTCGCGCCGTTATTAGTGGGGGATTCACCCTTAGTTCTGCCCGCGATTTTGCCCTTAGCCTTAATTACGGAGCCCTCCCAGTTCCGGTTAAGCTCTCACAAGAGCAGGTAGTAGGAGCAAGCCTCGGGGCAGATGCGGTAAATGCCAGTCTTGCTGCAGGATTAGTGGGAGTACTCCTGATCCTTATCTTCATGATCGCTCGCTATCGCTGGCTTGGTCTTTTGGCTAGCTTGGCCTTGGTTTTGTATGCAGCCTTCAATATCGCCGTCTTTAAGCTGGCACCAATCACCATGACTCTGGCTGGAATTGCCGGGTTTATTATCTCGATTGGTATTGCAGTTGATACCAACATCCTTACCTTCGAGCGCCTCAAAGAAGAGTTCGCCCAAGGCAAGCCGGTTAAGGAGGCAGTACTAGCCTCATTTAAGCGCTCATGGTCCAGTATTCGCGATTCTCACGCCGCTGGCCTCATTACCGCTGTTATCATTTTTATGTTCGGTAGCAGCGGTGTACGCGGTTTTGCCGTGGTCCTTATCGTAGGAACCCTTCTTAGCTTATTCACCACCATTACCGTTACCCGCAACTGGATGATGCTCTTAACTGGTACCAGGTTAGAACGTCTTTTGTACCCAGCCCGCACGCGCACCATTACCCACGACCATGAATAAGAAGTTTTTCATCCCACAAGTTGATCAGTTCGATCTTATCTCTCGCCGAAGGCTTTGGTATATCCTTTCGCTCGTTATTATCATCCCTGGCACAGTTTCGTTTTTTGTTCGGGGTGTTAACCTAGGCATCGATTTTAAAGGAGGAGTACTCCAGCAAGTAACCTTTGAAAAAACACAGGTAGGAGAACAAACCCTACGCGACTCCCTAACCGATCTTAAGGTTAAAGGCCTAAGCTTGCAGACAGCCGCCGGTAATCAAGTGTTTTTGCGTTACCCGCAGCAAGAAGGTGAAGCTACCCGCGATACGGGTAACCGGATTCTTTCTAAGCTTACGAGCGCCGCAACCGCCAAAGAAACTGCCTTTGAAAGTATCGGCGGGTCTGTCGCTAAGGCTACTACCATTAGCGCCATCTGGTCGGTGGTACTTGCCTCATTAGCCATCCTTGTCTTTATTGCTTGGTCCTTTAGAGCTGTTCCTAAACCAGCTTCTGCTTGGCGCTTTGGTACCACCGCCATCGTAGCGCTTTTGCATGATCTATTATTTGTCCTTGGCATGTTCTCGCTTCTTGGCATCTTCTTTCCTTCAATTGAGGTTGATAGCCTATTTATTACTGCCATCCTTACCGTTCTTGGCTTCTCCTTAAACGATACGATCGTGGTATACGATCGTATTCGTGAGAATCTCACTTACAATCCTGAACAAGACTTTGAGAAGGTTGCCAACGATAGCCTTAATCAAACCGTTGTACGCTCACTTAATACCTCCTTTACGGTATTAATCGTCCTTATCTCACTACTTGTTCTTGGTGGCGAAAGTATTCGCAACTTCATTCTTGCTCTTACCCTGGGTGTAGGAGTAGGAACCTATTCCTCTATCTTTACCGCAGCTCCACTTCTTGTAACCTGGCAGTACTGGGCCGAGCGCCGCGCCGCCAAGCTTGCCCTTAATCCTCCAAAAAAGAAAGAAACCCAAAAGCCAGCTCCTAAAAAGAAGTAATCATGCTACTAGCAGTTGTTGGAATGTCAGGAACGGGCAAATCTACCACTACCAGACTGCTGGAAGAAGAATTAGGATATACCATCATCTATTTTGGTGGCGTTGTTCTCAAAGAAGTTGAAAGGAGGGGATTACCACCTGGCCAAATCTCAGAGCGAGCCGTGCGAGAATCCCTCCGTCAAGAGCACGGGATGGCCGCTATGGCGGTAGCATGTTTCGATCATATTCAACACCTTCTCAAAGAAGGGAAGAAAGTAGCTATTGATGGCCTCTACAGTGGGGAAGAGTACGAGTATCTCCGCGAGCGCCTACGCGACCAGTTTAGCCTGATCGCCATCCATGCTGATAAGCACTTACGATACGAACGCCTGGCCACCCGCGCCATCCGACCCTTAACCCCAGAAGAAGTAGACGTTCGGGACCGAACCGAAATTGGTCAGCTTGATAAAGCAACACCAATCGTTCTTGCACAGTATCATGCACTCAATAACACCTCCGTAGAGGAGTTGGACAAGGAAGTGAAAAAGATTGTACACACTATTGAATCCCGTTATTAACTAACCGAACTTTTGTTCGGTATACCCATATGAGTAAGGGCAGTATTTATATTATTTCTGGTATCTCCGGCAGTGGTAAAAGCACCATCAGCGATGCCCTTATTAAGCGCCACAGCTCGATTGGACGGCCGGTAACCCTAACTACGCGTACACCAAGGGATGGTGAGCATTTTGGGGTGCATTACTTCTTTATCACCGCAGAGACCTTCCTTTGGTTGATCGATACCGAACAAATCTTAGAGTACACTCGCGTCTACGGATTTACCTTTTACGGCACCCTTCGCCAATCTGTTACTACTCTGTTGGAAGCAGGGCAGGATGTACTATTCGTGGTAGATAGTCGGGGAGTGGAGCAAATTCAAGCCATCTACCCAGATAGCAGGGTAGTGTTCCTAGCAGCCCCAAGTGACGAAGAGCAGCGCGAACGCCTAAGCCGCCGCGGAACCAAGGGCGAAGATTTAGAAATCCGCGTAGAAAAAGCACACGAAGAAATGAAGTGGGCAGAGGAGCATCAGATTCCTGTGGTAATTAATGACACCCTTGAAGAGGCAATTGCCGAGGTGGAGAGGGTTCTTCAGATTAAGAAGGGGTAACCAAAGAAGGAAAGAGTCTGAGCTCTTTCCTTTCTATAATGTCGTACAATGTATGTTGTGCGGCTAAATAGGACGTTCTCTGTAAAAAGCCAGGTACTAGGTATAGGCCTGTGCCATTACTACAATTTGCTCCAGGAGCAGAAATAAGAATTATTTTTGCAAAATTTGCGTGCCTCCACCTCTTAATCCTGCGCACCCCGCCTCGCTCTCTATCTCCTCGTGCTTCACCTATTACCCACCTCCCCTTTGTACGTATCGCTTATTAGACTAGTTCGGTATTTATTCGGTAGAAGCAGGGGAAGTGTCTCCGTTTTGTTTTTGCTGTCGCTCGAGGAATCTGGCACGAGCAACGTCGGCAGGCTCGCCAATAAACCAGCGATCACCACCGCGCTGCGATGCTTCCTTATAGGCCCACTCGCCGATAATCTTTAATGGGCGCTGGACACGAGGTTTGCGCTTTTTAGGCTTACCACTTTCCATTTCTTCACCCTCCCCCCTGCTCTGCTGGGGGATTATAGGCTCTGACGTAGGCTGGGTTACTTCGCGCTCCACCACTACAGGAGTCGGTGGTTCGACTCTCCCCTCCTCCACCACTGGAGCCAGTTTTGGTTCGGGTACACTAAAACTAGTGTTCGGTTTTTGTTCGTATACCGGAACTTCGCGCTCAGGGGATGTTGCCGGGCTTGGGGTTGCGGATAATTCGACACTTTTTACAACATCAACAGGTTTAGCTATCTCCCCTGCCTTAGTCGCCTGCTCACGCTCAGCTGCTGCACGCATTAAGGCCTGCTTGGCTTTTTCGGCGGCATCTTCTACCTCGCGGCGTTGGCGGTAGCCTGCTCCTTCATCAATCACTTCTTCGGCATCTTTACGAGTAAGTGCGTATTTAGCTCGCGACTGCTCTACTACCTGTAATCGGGTGCCTGTTTCCAGGTCTCGAGGAGGAAGCGTAGTTGCCGAGAAGGCAGGTGCCACTAGGCCATCAATCATTAACTTAATGTAGATGTGGGCACGTGGCAGATTAATAAGATCGCCAGCCTCAAAGGCTGGAGCAAACTCACTCGACAAAAAGGCAGCATCAGGAGCGCCAACGCGGAAGGTAATAATCGTCCCTACATTTCCGATAACAGCTGATTTAACCTCATCTGCCAGTTGGTCTACATACTGATGCGCCATGGTAAGGGCCAGATTGTATTTGCGCGACTCGGCCAAAATGTTGGCGAAAGAATCGGTGGCAAAGTTCTGGAACTCATCTACATACAAGAAACAGTCAGGGCGCTGGCCAGCTGCAACATTTGCCCGACTCATGGCGGCCAAGTAGGTCTTGGTAACAAACATTGCACCCAACAGTGCCATATTATCTTCACCAATTTTACCCTTAGAAAGGTTAACGATCAGGATCTTTTGCTCGTCCATGATGCGACGAATATCAATCTTTGATTTTGGCTGTCCAATAATATTGCGCACCATGGTACTGGAAAGGAACTGTCCTACCTTATTAAGCACCGGACCCATCGCCTCTACTTGCAATTTTTGGTCCATACTACCCCACTCTTTAATCCAGAAATCCTTAATTACTGGATCTTTTACGTAGCCTAAGATTTGATTACGAAAAGCAGCATCGGTTAGCATGCGAGGAATCCCCAACATGGTTGGATTAGGACTCTCAAGCAGCGCCAAAACGGTGTTGCGCAAGATGTGCTCCAGACGAGGTCCCCAAGAGTTTCCGAACATTTTTTTGAAAATGCCCACAAAGCCAGAGGCCACCGTTCCACGGAAGTCTTCGTCTTCAACTTCCAGCACATTAAAGGCGATTGGGAATTCACGATCGGCTGGATCAAATACGATTACATCATCGATGCGATTTTCTGGGATGCACTCCAGTACTTTATCGGCTAGCTCGCCGTGAGGGTCGATTACGATTACACCACGCCCGGCGGCGATATCGTTAATGATCATATTCTCAAGCAATACCGATTTTCCTACACCAGACTTTCCTACAATGTAGGTGTGGCGGCGGCGATCATCAACCTTAATACCAAACTCTTCCGCCTGATCGCGGTAATCGGTTTTACCCAAAATAGTAAGAGCGGTTTCTAGGTGCTTGCTCTTGAGAGGAAGATTAAATGGCGCCTCACCTTTTTTACTTCCAGACCAAGCAATGGCGGAAGTTTCTACTTTCTCGGTTGGGAAGTGGAAGACTGAAGCTAGTTCTTCAATATTTAGCACTCCGCCTTTTTCCTCGAAGCTACGGGTAACAAAGGCCTCCCATGAGGGATAGTTGTCGACCATTACCTCGCCGGACATAAAGCCATTAAGGTTAGGAGCGTTGTATTGCTTAATAGCAGCAACCATCGCCAAAACCCGCGACTTGGCCGAAACTTCGGTGTGGGAAATAACGGTAAGGCGCATCATGGTCTCGTACCCTTGCTTTACCATCTTTTGCTCAACCCCTTTTAGGCCTGCCTCCTGGGCAGCCGAGAGCTTTGGCGGCTCAGCTGGCTTGCCAGCAACCCCACCAGCACCAGTACCCGGACGGTACATCTCACGAGCTACCTCGAGCATGAAGCGACCAACCATGCCAGCAGTTCCGGTGGAGGCATCGTTAGCGGCTTTGCCGGCCCTGGTATCACTTACAAACTTTGCCGCTCGGTTTTGCCAATCAACCCCTACTGGACGGGCTAAGATTTGTAGCCAGATCTGCTCACCTAGCTCTAGCGTGGCCATAGCACCGGTAATACTGGCTAGAGGATCGATATCGGTCCCGGCATAGGTCTTAATTGGGTAGACATCGGTTTTTTCTAAGTTCAACTTAGTGACTGCCACATGTTTTCCAGAAAGATCGATGTCGCGGGTGTAATCGGGAACCTGGGTGATAGTAAGACCTGGATACTGAGCGTAGAGCTGGCCCTCGATAAAATCGCGCAGATGTATCGGCGTAAAAATGTAGAACGTAATGGAATCTTTACGGGCTACAATTTCAAACCCAAGATACTCCTGAATAACAGGATCGTTGCGGTAGATACCATGCAGGGCAGCAAAAAACTGCTCCGCCGACTGGGGAGTTTTATCGTTTTTCTTAGGGACTTGAGCGGCAAGCACGACAAAGGTCTGGGAGGACAGCCACTCTGCCCTCCGTGCTACCGCTTGTTTAGCCCCATTACCCCAGGTGGGCATACGAAAAAGTTACTAGAGAATATTGTCGATGCAAGCCCAGGTAGCTTGCTCACCCTCTGGAAGCTCGGGAAGAAGGATCATTACTCTTCCGCCTGGCTGAAGACCGAACACAGACATATAGTACGTAACGGAAGCAGTAAGAACTTTATAGGTCTTGCCGTCGTCATCGGTAGCTACGTAGTGATTACCCTGCTGAGTAATAGTAGATTCTACTGCAAGACGAGGCACAGGCCCAAGCTGCTTGAAGAAAAACTTGCCGTCTGGAGTGATATACAGCTTAAGAGGATCGCCCTCTACTAGTTTACTCTTACTGGCATAGTTTGCCGCTACTTGGTAGGCTTTGCCATCTTCGGTGACCATGTGCTCACCATCAAAAATGCCTTCGATACCCGCTTCTTCGTCTC
>JAYUZR010000008.1:0-42970 GCA_043751595.1 Candidatus Berkelbacteria bacterium | reverse complement strand
AGGCGTCCCATTCTCTAGCCCCTGTGGCCCAGGTATCCCCACTGCCACTACCTAGTCCCAGTAGCTCAGAGTTGCACGATCAGCTCGAGTTAGAGGTGGTTGCGTTGCGCGGTAGGGTTCAGCAACTAGAGGCTACCCTCTCAGAGGTTAACACTTCGGTTTCTAGTGCTATTGCCGAGATTGCTAAGGGAAACGATGCCTATCTTAAGTCACTGGATGAATGGAAGAAGTCTTTAGGCGAGGTAAAAGTACCTACGCTCACCTCTGCTAGCTCCCCCTCTAAATCCAGCGCTGGTACTAAGATAAACATTAATACCGCAACCCAGGCCGAGCTTGAAGAACTTTCCGGGGTTGGTCCCTCTTTAGCGGGTAAAATCCTTGCCTACCGCTTGGAGCACGGCAAGTTTACTTCTATAGACGAGCTAGATCAGGTTTCTGGCATCGGGAGCGCGCTACTAGAGAAGATGCGTCCCGAGGTAACTATCTAACCAGTTGAGGAATCCTAAATAATACGCTACTGTGCTTTGGTATGCCGGGGTGGTGAAATGGTAGACACACTAGCCTTAGGAGCTAGCGATCGCAAGGTCGTGGAGGTTCGAGTCCTCTCCCCGGCACCATGTACTTTTTCTGAGAAACCTTTTAGTCAAAGACGAAAGGATTTGTAGATTGCACTGCGTGCAGCTCTAATAAAATTTTTCTCAGAAAAAGTGTACAAAGCATGCACAGCAAAATACCCTCTTTTGAGGGTATTTTTTCTAAGTGATTCCCAAGAGTTTTCATTGGAGGCGCACGGCATTTACCCTCAGAGGTTTTTCAAAATAGTATTGGAGCGACGCGAGTGCGTCTTTTTAGATCCTTTCCTTTGCGACTACTATTTTGAAAGAACCGACTCTAACGAGGAGGCCGCACCATGCTAGCGCCCCAGATGGTAATAATCAGGCTTGTGCCAAGGGAGGCTAGCCCGGTGTACGCTACAGCTGCTGCGTACGGTAGGCCCGCAAGTACTAAGAATAATGCGGCAATAAAGGCGCAAAGAGCCAGCATAAAGCCGGTGGTGCTGACGAAAATCATGACCGTGCCAAGGGCTAGACGGCGCAGATACGGTGCAACAGGGCTTAAGGCCTCTTTTGCAGCTTGCTCGAGACGAGCAGCGACATATTCTACGGCTAGATCGACGAGGTGCGCTAGCATTACTTGTTGCGGCGGCGAATAAGAAGCCCGGCTAGAAGGCCAAGGGCGGCAGCGCCGGCAATAACCTTTTTAGGGTTTTCTTCTGCGTACTGAGAAGCCTTTTTAGCGGCTTTTTTGGCGCTTTCTCCTAGTTCTCCACTGTGCTCAGAAAGCTTTGCGCTTAAACGCTCGAGCTTTTCTTTGGCGCGTGAGAACTGAACTTCTCCCTCTGAGGTTGCATCTGAGACGCTATCTTCAGCGATTTCGGCAACGCGCTTGGCGATGCTGGTAAGCTGTTCTTCGAGTTCTTCTTTGATTTCGGTAAGTGTGCGATCCTTGGCCATGACGTGAAAATTACGGATTAGCGTAGGACTACCATAGCAGAAAAGGAGGGTTGTCGAAAGATTTTCTTTTTCTTTGAGGCGTGGTTTAACTGATATCTACAGGTAAGTGATGACTATGCTCCAGGGAGTAAATCTAGTTCGAAAAGAGTCGAAGGCTCAGGCTGGTTTTCGAATCATTACTTATACCCGACTAGGAGCTCCTATTGTGCTCCGGTGGATGGCCGATGCGGGTAGTCTGCGTGATCCACTCTCTAGTCCCGGCCTTATGCACTTTATGGAGCATGGTCTGATGGCTGGAACGAGTCGCCTTAAGAATAAGCAAGAAATGGCGCTGGCGTTAGAGAAGTGGGGTATTAGCCCCAATGCTTTTACTTCATCAAGTAGCTTAGCGGTTACGCTTAGTTCGGGCTTCCCAGAGGCACTGCCAGATATGATCGGCCTTATGCTGGAAGTAGTATTTGATGCTCAGTTTCGAAGTGGAGCAATTGAAAACGAGCGATCCGTTATTTTGCAGGAGCAGCGCCGTAAGCAAAACTCACTGGCAACGTTTGCACAAGAAGAATGGCGCCGATTACTCTATAAAGGTTCCGGCGTGGAAGGAAGTACGCTGGGTACGGCTGAGGCGGTTAGTGCTATTTCAGTGGAGCAGCTTCGTGATGCATATCAAACTCATATCCCCTTGGTCAGCAATACTCTATTAGTGCTGGGAGATATAGATCATGAAAAAGTTGTGGCGGAGGTTAATCAACAAATGGCAGTATGGAGCGATAGAGTGGTTAAGAAAGATTTAGTGGAGCCTGATATCCTCCCCTTCACTCAAGTAGCACGCGCGGAGATAGCGGTAGAAGGCGCAAAGGGTGTTGAGCTGGTGCTTGGTTGGCGTATTCCTGCTGTTGCAGGACGTCAGTACGCTGCCTCAAGATTGCTAAGTTCAATCATGGTGGGTGGACAGGCTTCTCGATTATATCGCAAGCTACGTGGTGAGATGGGTGCTGTATACAGTGTTTCTATGCATCGCTATCAGTTTTCTGACAGCGATCTAGTTATGATTTCCACCAATGCCTCAAAAGAAGAAATACAAAAAGTAGAGCCAGCTATTGCAGAGGTTTTGCGCGGCTCAGTTGGCACCATAACCCAGGCAGAATTAGATCGATCTCGTATGCGAATTCAGGGTAATCTTCGAGGTCAGTACGAAGAGATTGAGCAAGTGGCGTCTATCATTGGTGTTGACGAGATGAGGGGCTTTGGTAGCTCTAGAATAGAAGAGTTCTACGAACTCCTACCTACTATCACTCTTGAAGAAGTGCACGATCTGCTTAGCTTTTACTTGGAACAGCCAAGCGCAACCGTGTTACTTGGGAACATCTAGCCCTGAACTATACAAGGCCATTCTTAGCTCTAAGCGCCACCTTGCCAGTACCTGTGCAACTCCCTCGCTACTTTGCATGGCTGGTGCAAGAAGTGGTGTAGCGGCAGAGGTGTAACCCGCGCCAAGAGATAAGGCCTTGGCGATATCGAGCCCAGAGCGGATGCCGCCGGAGGCGATCAGTTGCTCGCGCGCAACGCCGAGGGCGACAGCTTCAGTAAGACAATCGGCAGTACTGGTCCCCCAGCTATCAAATACTTCTGACGGCTGTACCTCCTCTGGATAGGCGGCTATGCGGGCTAGTCGCTCAACTGCTACCCACGAGGTGCCGCCGGTCCCTGCAACATCAACCTTGGCCACGCCGCATTCTAAGAGTTGCTTCGCCAGTTTTCCGGGAATGCCCGAGCCAACTTCTTTTACAAAAACAGGTACTGGAATGCGCGGAATGGCTTTTTCAAGAAGAAAAAGGAGCTCTGAGTTATCCGTATCTCCGGCAAGTTGCATCGCTTCTTGCATGGGGTTGATGTGGAGGTAGAGCGCATCCAGCTGGAGAGTATCCACCAGGTTAAGAATATGTTCAACTGCCTCTTCTTCTTGGAGAAAAGTAAGCCCAAGGTTGCCAATAAGTGGCACTGATGGGCAGTAATTGCGGACAGCAAAGGTGGGGAGTTGCTCGAGGCCCCCAGGCTTGGTGAGGATGCGCAAAGAGCCTAGGGCGAAGGCGACCCTCTCTTGCTCGGCAGCCTGGGCTAAGTTTTTATTGATAGCCTCTCCGTGCTGGCTACCGCCTGTCATGCTGGCAATAATGAAAGGGAAGCTGAGTTCGCGCTTTAGTAGCTTGGTTGAAGTGCTAATCGATTCAAGCGAGCGAGTGGGTAGGGGGTCGCGCGGGAGAGAAATAGGCTGCAGGCTATTTGGGCACGGAGAAATAGCCGGGTTTTCTGAAAGGACAACCAGGAGGTGATGGCCTTTGCGGCGGCTAATTGCAGTGGTGGTTTGGGCATCCTGTGACATGGCTTTAGCATATCTGCTAGAGTAGGAAGGTGCTAGCCCGGACTCCCCTGCCGTATTCAGAGTTTTTAGATGACATGCGTATTTGCGCAGGTATTACTCGGCGTCATGCTAAAAGTTTTTCAGCCGGAATCCGGCTTTTCCCGCTAGAACGGCGCTGGGCAACCTGGGCACTCTATGGATTTGTCCGCCTTCCTGACGATATTGTCGACGTGGAATATGCAAATGATATCGAGGGTGGGAGAAAGGCCTTACAGGAATGGATTACTGAATGGAAATTTGTATTAGCTGGTGGCGAAACAAACGACCCAGTCTTCCGCGCTACGCGTTGGCTTTTAAAAGAATATCCCGAAATTAAGCTTGAATGGCTGGATACTTTTCTAGATAAAATGCTGCAGGATACCGATACTGATCGCTATCAAAAGTACTCAGATTTGGAGGAATATATGTATGGATCGGCAACAGTGGTCGGCTATGCAATGGCTGTAATCTGCGGTGCAAAGGGAGATTGGATGCCTGGAGCTAAGGCCCTGGCAGAAGCGTTTCAGATGACAAACTTTTTGCGAGATATTGATGCCGACTACCAAGAAAGGGGCAGAGTCTATCTCCCCCAGGAAGATATGCAACATTTTGGCGTGAGTGAACAGGCGCTTATCAAAAAAATGAACGATTCAGCTTGGTCGTCACTTATGCGGTTTGAAATTACTCGCACCCGCAAGCTGTATGTAGTTGCCCGAAAAGCCATCGCTCAACTCTCCCCCGATTGCCAGTTAGGAGTATCGATTGCCGCCGATATTTACGAGGCAATTCTGGATAAGATTGAGGCGGCTGATCATAATGTATTTGAGAAACGACTGAAAACATCTACTCCACACAAACTTGCTCTGGCCGTGCGCCGGACGGGTATTCATCTAAAAGAACGCTATGTCTAAGAAAGTTATTGTTATTGGGGGCGGAGTAGCGGGCTTGGCTAGTGCCGGATTGCTGGCAAAGAAAGGCTATAGCGTTACCCTTATTGAAAAAAATGCTCGTATTGGTGGGCGGGCAAACAAGTTTGAGGCAGAGGGCTATACCTTTGATATGGGCCCTTCTTGGTACCTGATGCCCGATATTTTTGAGCATTATTTTCAGTTGATGGGTACTACGGTATCTGATCATCTTGATCTCAAGCGGCTGGATCCGTCCTATAGAATCTACTTTGCAGGCCGGAAAGACCCGATCGATATTCACTCAGATATTGAGCGAGATGCTGCAATGCTCGAGAAACTTGAGCCTGGATCAGTTGAGAAACTAAAGCCCTATATTAAGCGAGGTGGTCGGGAATATGCGCTAGCTAAGAAGTCGTTCATTTACCGAAACGCAGATACTATTTTTGATTTCTTTAACTGGACTACTCTTAAAGAAGGACCGAGTCTAGGGGTACTGGATACCATACATAACTTCGTAAAAAAACGCTTCAAAACACCTGAACTGCAAAAGATTTTGGAGTACACTATGGTCTTTTTGGGGAGCTCACCGTACCGCACCCCTGCTCTGTACAAGATGATGACCTACCTCGATTTTGAGCAAGGTGTGTATTACCCAATGGGTGGTTTTTCTCGTGTAATGGAAGTAATGGCCGATCTAGCACGCGGAGCTGGAGCAGAGATTCGAACAAATGCGCCGGCAGAGCAGATTTTGGTAGAAAATGGAGTGGTAAAAGGGGTTCGTCTAGAAGGTGGAGAGGTGCTTGAGGCTGATTTGATCGTCTCTAATGCTGATATGTGGTTTAGCGAAACCAAGCTACTGGCGCCAGAATATCAAACCTATCCAGAGGGCTATTGGGCTAAAAAAGAAATGGCGCCTTCTGCCTTTATCTTGTATTTAGGCGTAAAAAAGCAGTTGCCAAGTTTGCTGCACCACACTTTTCTTTTTGAAGAAGATTGGGATGCCGGCTTTAAGGAATTATTTGATAAGCCGACTATCCCAACTAAGCCCAATTTGTACGTCTGCTCCATTTCTAAGACCGATCCGGCGATGGCGCCAAAGGGCAAGGAGAACCTTTTTATTCTGGTACCAATTGCTCCAGGCATTTATATGACCGATGAAGAGCAGGCGGCCTACGCTGATAAGGTGATTATGCAAGTTGGTACAGCGATGAATATTCCCAACCTTGCTGAGTTAATTGAATATCGCCGAATCTACACGGCTAAGAACTTTGGTCAAGATTACAATGCGTATAAAGGAAATGCTCTTGGTGGTATGTCTCACCTCCTTAAACAAACAGCAATCTTCCGCGCTAATAACATTAGTAAGAAGGTGAAGGGATTGTACTACGCTGGGGCAGGGACAAATCCCGGTATTGGCGTGCCGATTGGCCTGGTAAGCGCCGAGCTTGCCTATAAGAGAATTACCGGTAATAAGAGTCACGGCCCATTGGACGAGCTCTAAATTACTTGAGCTTTAATCTGATTTCCGCTAAGAACAACTATAACTCGTAGGCGCGTGCGGCGTGTTCGGGGGTAAAAATCGGAGGAGTGAGGAAAAGGGTGAATGAATTTAGGATTGTGCTGCCCGCCGATCCAGAAGAAGATTTTCTAGATATACGAAAGATAGAGCGTGGGGAGTGGAAGCTCTCTGTCGGTAAACGGCTTACGAGCCCGCTACTGTCGAGAAACCACTGCTCATTCGTCTTGGCAATCAAAAAATGTGTTGCCACTTTGTATATCGCCTGGATAGCAGAGAACGGAGATAGGTTGGGAATTGTTATCTCAAGACGAGAAACCTTCCCTAACCCTGACTTCTATTTTGGTCGGGTACTTCTCGACATTGTTAAGGATACATGTGAGCGTTCTAAGGTTAGTATGCCACATCCAATGTGTCTTTTTTCCGGCCTAACCGCCGGAGATTACGATCTTTGGGAGTATCTCAGGCAATCTTCTGGGATTGAGGTGGAGTTTCATAGTCATGCGGTAGCTTCCGTGAGGAGGCTCACTGCAGCAGGCTTGCTTGAGTTTAAGCCTCTTAGGTGGACCAACCTTTTTGAGGCTGTCGCTGAGATTGAGTGCCACCAAGTACCCTGGTCTGCAAAATAGAACCACCCCCTTCTCGTGCAGAGAAGGGGGTGGTTTCTGCGTTTGGTGGCTATGCGACTAAGCTTTTGTATCGAAAAAAGAGAATGGCCATCGTAAGGATAAAACCGACAAAAGCATTTACCAGAGGGAACACTTTATACACCGAGAAGACCGTTTGTTTTTTTGATCTCGCCTGCCAAATAAGACCCTGGTAAATAACACCAAATACCAGTCCTAAGATAGATAGATAAGGGAAACTGAGAATGGCGGCCAATAGATAAAGAAGTGCACAGAAGCTAAGTGTTTTTTGCTCACCCAGTACTACGGCGGTAGTTTTGAGGTGAGCTTTTTTATCGGCCGCGATATCTGGAATAGCGGAAAAGGCGTGCATGGCGGCACACCAACAACAAGCAGCTAAGAATAAGAGCGGCGAGAAATGAGTACCACCAAGGGTGAAATACGCATAAAACCCGGGCAATGCGTACAAAAGATTGCTGGCTGCATCTACAAAAGGACGGGCTTTAAATCTGATAGGTAGCATCGAGTAAGCCCAGCAGAGAAACATATGAAGCCAAAGAAAGGCTTGAGCCCAAAGTGGGGCAAGGCTATGCAAAAACGGAAGAACGATGACTAGGGCTACAATAATTGCTGCCTTGAGAATAGGCTGCTGCTGACGCCCCAGAAGGTGCTCATATCCCTTTTTCTTAGGGTTATGCTGGTCAGTGTCGTGGTCGGCTAGGTCGTTTACCCCGTATAAAAAGAGGTTAAGCGGAAGGGTCCAGGCTAGTAGCCCTATCCAAAATATGGGGTGGGTAAATGCGGTAGCGTTTGTGGCCCCGGCAAACGAGCCTAAAATAAAAGGCCCCAGGGTATACATCCAAAAGCGTGGCCGGCTGGTTTGCCACAAAAGCTGGGCAATGGCCTTGGTGTGGGCAAGAGGGGAGTGCGGAGTTTTCATTCTCCAGCTATGCTAGCCGAGATGTACTATCTCGTCACTTTTTTGGCCGGCTTTTGTATTATGGTGCTCGAGCTTGTTGCTGCTAGGGTGCTAGCACCTTATTTGGGTACCTCACTTACAGTTTGGACAGCGGTTATTGGAGTAGTAATGGTTTGTTTGGCGCTAGGGTATTGGCTAGGGGGAAGAGCAGCCGATGCCTTCCCTGAAAAAGCTAGGGTGCAGCGTATTCTTGGGCTTTCTGCTGGCTGGATTGCTGTCTCATTGGTTTTGCAGGTGCTTGTTTTGCCAATCTTTGCCCAAACTCGTAGCCCACTTGCACTGCAGGCGGTGGGGCTTGCCCTGCTCCTCTTTGGTCCAAGTAGTACCTTGCTGGCGATGATTTCTCCCTACTGTCTGCGAATGAGCGTGGCAAGCGTGCAAGATAGTGGCCGAGTTTCTGGCCGGGTTTCTGCAGCGGGTACGGCTGGTAGCTTAGTTGGAACTTTTCTTACCGGCTTTGTCTTGCTCGAGGTGCTCGGAAGCGATGCTATTCAGTTGGTGGTTGGGATTTTGCTCGTAGTACTCTCGGTTTTTCTTGCTCCCAGAAAGGCCATCCTACTCCACGTGCTTGTGGCCACTCTTTTGGCTGGCGCTTACTGGGTACATCTTGTAGCAACTAGGGTAGATGCGGCTCGCGGGATTATCTCGCTCCAAACTCCTTATAGTTCAATTAAGGTGATGAACTGGACCGACCCAAAAAGTGGCCGCGCAATAAAAAGTATGGTACTCGGCGGTGTGGTACATGCCTCGGTTTTTACCGATACCGCCCAAGCGGAGGAATTAGTTCATCCTTACACGCGTAGTTACCGTTTAGCCTCAGACCTAGCTCCCTTGCCTGGTCGCGTGCTTATGTTGGGCGGGGCAGCGTACACGGTTCCACGAGATATACTCAAGCGCGAGCCGCAGGCTCTGGTTGAGGTGGCCGAAATTGATCCCAGCATGCCGAAGATCGCAAAAGAGTATTTTGGCCTAGGAGACTCTCCCCGCCTGGTAAATCACGAGATTGATGGTCGTCGTTTTTTAGAATCAACTCCTGCGGCTAGTTTTGATTGGATCTTGGGCGATGCTTTTGGATCTTACTTTAGCGTCCCTTTCGAGCTCACTACGGTTCAGGCACACGCGGCTATCGCCAAGGCGTTACGCCCAGGTGGGCTGTATGTGGCAAATATGATAGGCACGCTTGAGGGTACTGGTTCCGATTGGATTCACGATCTTGGTTGTAGTGCGGCTCGCGGCTTTGGCAATTCCGTAACCGTTGCATTGGTTCCTATGGAGCCCACAACCCCTGCTAAGTTGCAAAATATCACAGTTATTATCCGCAAAGATGGTAGCTACTTTCCGGATCTAGTTCTTAACCAGGAAGATGAGATGCGGAACCTTTGGGCTCAGCGACGCACGCTTACCTCGCCCAGCGATTGTAAAAATGCACAACTGTTAACCGATGATTTTGCCCCTACCGAGCGCTATATGCAGGAGTTTATGCACGTTGAGTAAGCTTCTTCGTAACCATTAAGATACAGCCGATTCCGGCAAGAGTTGGAAGAAGTAGGAGTGTACTCATGGCTGCCCCGCTCCAGAAAAGAAGAATGGCGAGTAATCCCAAAAGACTAGGCGTGGAGAGTGGCTTCCATTTAATAAAGCTGCCAAGTATCCAGGTGGCGTAGGCGCCGCTTAAGATCCATCCTAAAAAGTTTTGGAAGGGAACCTGGTAGTAGATGCCTCCTGCCAGGTAGTGCCAGTAGCCAAGCTTTACAATGATAGGATCGAGGCAGAGATCGATTGCGGTTAAGAATAAGGCGGCTCGCGCCAGTACTTTACCAGCGCTTGGTCTAGTGAGGTGTGACGTAATAAGGGCGTAGGTTCCAAGAACAAGTGGCACCCAGGCAAAGGGTACCGTCCAGGGGACGAGTGAAAAGAGCTTGGTGCCAATGGCGGAATCGGCGTAGGTAAATTGGCTATACGGAAAGCCGGTAGTAATAGAGAGAGCCTCGAGGCTTACGGCTACAACAAAGAGCAGGAGCAAGGCCCAGGCTCCCCGAGATTTGTACTTTTTAAGCAGTTCGGTAAAGCCAGGTAGAGCAAACCCAACAATAGCCAACGGAGGAATAATGGCGCTAAAGAGTGGGTGCGCCGGCAAGTGCGGCATGAAAAAACCAGCAATAAAGCAGGCAAGGAGGGTGGTGCGCACTACGGCTGATTGCGGCGTAAACATGCAATAAGTATATCAGATCCCCTATGCAGGTACTGCATCAGTAACGTACGATAGTGTGAAGATGAGTACTCCTAAGCCATTGTTTGAGCGGGCAGCCGCAGCTCCGGCTAAAACCCTCGAAAGGGCAGTTAAGGGTGCACAAAAGATGGGTCGAGCAGGGGGTAGTAATAGCGCACTGCAAAAAGCCCGAGCCTATTGGAATATGCTTGGTCCCGGTATCACCACCGGCGCCTCGGACGACGATCCGTCCGGAATTGCTACCTATTCGCAAACGGGTGCACAGTATGGATTCCAATTTCTGTGGTTAGCGCCACTTACTTTTCCGCTCATGGCGGTGGTGCAGGAGATGTGCGCCCGTATTGGCCTGGCTAGTGGGCGGGGTCTGGCGGCAAACTTACGTAAGTTTTTTCCTCGCTGGGTACTACTTTTGGTAACAAGTCTGCTCTTTATTGCTAATGCCTTTAATATTGGCGCCGATCTTGGCGCGATGGCCGAAGCTACAAGGTTGTTATTTCCACAGGTCCCAACCTGGGTCTTCCTTGTCTTTTTCACCTTCCTTAGTCTGCTGCTCCAGATTTACGCTAGCTACGAGCGGTATGCGCGCTACCTAAAATGGATGGCACTGGTACTCCTTGCCTATGTAGTAGCGGTCTTCTTAGTTCCTTCTATTAATTGGAGCGATGTTGCGGCTAGTACGGTGATTCCGCATATCAAGTTTGAGAAAGAACAGATTATTCTGGTAACCGCCATTTTGGGAACCACCATCTCGCCTTATCTTTTCTTCTGGCAAACCTCGCAAGAAGTAGAAGAAGATATCCTGGCCGGCCAAACTACGCTTAAAGAGCGTCAGCAAAGTACCTCTAAGGAAGTGATTCACCGGATGAGGATTGATGTGTGGTCGGGAATGTTCCTCTCTAATTTGGTGATGTTCTTTATTATCTTGCTTTGTGGAGCGGTATTACACACGAGCGGCCTTACTCATATTACTACCGCCGCCGAAGCTGCTGCCGCGCTTAAGCCACTTGGCGGCTCTAACGCTTCGCTACTCTTTACCTTCGGTATTGTAGGTACTGGCTTACTGGCTGTTCCGGTTTTGGCTGGCTCTAGTTCGTATGCGCTAGCAGAAACCTTTGGCTGGAAAGAGGGATTATATCGTTCACTTAATCAGGCCTACTCTTTTTATGGAATCTTGATTATCTCGATGCTTATTGGTCTTGGAGCTAACTTTATCGGAATTGATCCAGTTGATGCCTTGATTGCTTCCGCGGTGGTAAATGCCCTGGTTGCGCCACTGGTCTTGATTCCCATCGTATTGCTTTCGGCTAATCGCAGAGTAATGGGCCAGTGGGTAAATAGTAAAGTAACTTCGGTAGTGGGCTGGTTTGTGGTGGCTATTATGGTACTTGCTGGTGGCGGAGCTATTTGGGGCCTCATCAAATAACACTTTTAGGCAAAAGGGTGCCGCCCCTTAGCGAGTGCGAGGGGGCGGCGGTATATATTGGCTATTTGGTGCACCGAAGATATGCCAGTGCAGGAAGTGCCACTCAAAAATGAGTAGGTAGAGAAAGCTGAGATTCAGCAGCAGTCCTACTAGGAGGCATGCGTACGTATAGAGCCCCCATATCAACTGCATTCCAGTTAAGAAAGAATCCACTTTGATTTTCCTCCGAACGGTTGTTTTCTTGCCTCCTTTTATACCTCCTGCTAGATACTTAATCAATGATTAATCCGCTCATTGCCATTGTTGGTCCCACTGCTTCAGGTAAGACTGCGCTCGCAACTGCGCTTGCGCTAGAGTTTGGGGGTGAATTAGTTTCGGCTGATTCTAAGCAGGTGTATCGGGGGATGGATATCGGTACAGCTAAAGAGCTAGATCTCCCAGTGGCGCAACACTTGGTAGATTGGAAGAATCCAGGCGAGAAAGTTACGGTAGCCCAGTACCAGGCCGAGGCATATGCCTGTATCGACGATCTCCATCAGAAGAAAATCCTACCGATTTTAGTGGGCGGCAGTGGCCTCTACGCCGAATCGGTTACGCTCGGCTATGAGTTTAGTGGTAAAGGAGAAAAAGTGGCAAAGCCTCGCTACAGGGTGCTAGAAATGGGCATTGCTTGGGAGCGTGAAGCACTTAAAAAACGAGCTGTCGAGCGCACGGAAACCTGGCTAAAACAGGGCCTGCTGGCAGAAATAGAAGGTCTGCTTGCTGCGGGAGTTTCGGCTGAATGGCTAGAAACCTGCGGAATGGAATACCGCTACTTTACCCAGTATCTGCGAGGGGAAGTTTCTTACGAGGCGGCACTTGCGCTAACTAATACAGCGATTAACCAGTTTATTAAACGGCAATACACCTGGTTCCGTCGTCATCCGAATCTTGTCTGGGTTAAAAGTGAGGAAGAAGCAAGGCAATTAGTAAGAGACTTTTTGGCTTCCACATAAGGTAATTGGGGCTTCATATGGTTTGTCCAAACCGCTAAATCAGCGTAGAATCAGACCATGCCTAGTAACTACTCCGAGCCTGCTGAAGCCGACACCACAAAGCCTGCGGCGGCAGAATCCTCACCCGATGTACCGGAGAAATCGGCATCACACGCTGGTAGCGATCTTGTAAAACAAGAAACGGCTAAGCGTCGCAGTATTGGCCGTAAGCCAGTTGTGCGCAAGCGCCCGCTTAGTTCTCAGCCAGAGCTTGCCGCTCCTAGCCCCGCCCCTACCTCTGCCGCCAAGGTGGTAGCAGAAAGTAAGGCAGCTTCTCACATTGGAGAGGAGCCGGCTGAGGTGCTTAATCGCCCAGTACTAGTCGAGTTTAAGGAAGTGGTTAAGCGGTATCACAAAAAACATCTTGCTCTCGATCATGTCTCCCTTAAATTATATAAGGGAGAGTTCTTAAGTTTAGTAGGGCCTTCTGGCGCCGGAAAATCTACTCTGATTAAATGCCTTACCCTGCAAGAGCGCCCAGATGCTGGTCGCATTGTGGTGGCTGGGCGAGATATTACCATGCTTCGTCCGTGGGAGCTTCCGTATTATCGCCGCAAGGTTGGGGTGGTGTTTCAAGATTTTAAGCTTCTCCCTAATAAAACGGTGGGAGAGAATGTTGCCTTCGCGCTCGAGGTTTCGGGCTTTGCTACCAAAGAAATCCGCAAGCGAGTGCCTCTTATGCTGGATACCGTAGGTATGGCCCACAAGCAAGCCAGCTTCCCGCACGAGCTTTCCGGTGGCGAGCAGCAGCGCGTAGCGATTGCTCGTGCTCTTATTCATGATCCAAAAATTTTGATTGCCGACGAGCCAACCGGAAACCTCGACCCAGTAAACACCTGGGAAATTATCGAGCTCCTTTTTAAGATTAATAAGTCTGGAACCATGGTAATTCTGGCCACTCACGATCGTGAGATTGTCGATGCGCTCAAGCGCCGGGTTATTACCATGCGTGCAGGCCAAATTGTTTCTGATCAAGAGAAGGGATTATACCTGGTATGATGATTACTCTCCTGCGCATTTTTTCCTACGGATTACAGGGCTTTAGGCGCAACTTTTGGCTCTCGATTATTGCCATTTTTACGATGGCGCTCACCATCACTATTGTTACTGTTTCACTATTGGCCGATACGGTAGTCGCTCGTCAGTTACAAGAGTTTAACGCCAAAATTGATTACGTGGTGTTTGTAAAAGACGAAGCGGCCGATGCTGATGTCGATTCTTTTTACGCCCAAGTAAAGGCGCGCCCAGAAGTAGCCAGTAGCTCGTATCTGGGCAAAGACCAGGTGCGCGCCCGTTTCGAAGAGCGCTTAGGCCAGATTGAGGCCCTTAAGGGTATTATTACCGCCGATAATAATCCGCTTCCACGCCAGGTAGACTTGCACTTTAGTAGTCCAACTCAAATAGAAACGCTTGATGCCTTTATTCGCCAAGACCGCTTCCAGAGCATTGTAGAAGATACTAGCTACCGCAGTAACAAAGGCTTAATCGATCAATACACCAGGGTAAGTAGTGTGGTTCGCGGCATTGGCTTGCTGATGAGCCTCTTCTTTGTGGTGGTTTCCGTCCTGGTTATCCTTAATACCATTCGCCTGGCAATCTTTGCTCGTCGAGAAGAGATTGAAGTGATGCGCTTGGTGGGGGCAACACCAAGTTATATCCGCGGTCCGTTCCTTATTGAAGGCTCTCTCTTCGGGTTTGGTGGTGCCGTCTTTGCCGGATTATTCTGCTACGTGTTAATGCGCTGGATACAAATAACTCTCCAAGAGAATCTTATCCAAGGAAGTACCAACTACTTTAACGAGCTCCTGGGCCCAACCTTCCAAAACATTGTCAGCCAGGCAGGGTTCTCTAATGCCGTGAGTCAGTTGATTGCGATGCAGATACTGCTTGGCGTGTTGCTTGGGGTTATCTGCAGCATGATTGCGGCCCACCGGTATCTCCGCGAACGCTAGGTTGTATCATGTGGAATAAGCTTCTGCCGTTTTTGCTTGCGGTCGGGCTGATAGCGCTCCCTACGTTTGTAGAGGGGGCAACGGTTAAGGAGCTTGATGCGCAAAAGCAAGCCCTAGAGCAGCGCGCTAAACAGTATGAGCAGCAAGCTAATCAAAAACAGACTGAGGCCGAGAAGGCCGCAGCCTTAATTAAGCAGGTAAATAATGAGATTAATTATCTTGATAGTGCCCTGGAGCAAACCACGACTGCCATCCAGGAGACCGGTACTCAGGTAGCTGAAAAAAACCAAGATTTAGCCAGATTAGAATCTGATTTGCGCCGGATTGGTGATCAGCAAAATGCGATGGTTCGCGAGCTGTATAAGCTGAGTGTCTCTCAAGATAGTGATATCTGGATGTTTGGAAATGAAAAGCTCAGTGTTCGTGAAGAACAGGAGGCACAGGTAGCTGCCCTTCGCCGATCGGTGGCCGAGGTATACAAGAAGACCCAAGAAGCCAGGGCGCAGGTGGAGCGCAACCGCGATACGCTTAGTAAGAAGCGAGAAGATTTACTTAGCTTACAAAGCCAGCAGCAAGCACAAGAAGAAGGCTTGGCTGATACGGTTGCCCTGCAAAAAAGACTTAAGGCCAATGCGCAGAGTGCCGCTGCGGAGTACGCTTCACAGGCTAACTCGGCCAAATTACAGCTTGCTAAAATTGAGCAGCAAATCTCGGCTGCGCTTACTGCGGCCCTTAATGCGGCAAAGGCAGGGCAGGCGCTTGGTGCGGGTACTGGTATTAGAGTAAACGCGGGTGACATAATTGGCCACCTGGGTAGTACTGGTTTTTCAACTGGTCCCCATGTTCACTTCGAGGTTCGGGCTAATGGCTCGGCGGTAGACCCGATGCCGTATCTAAATAATGGAACCTTTAATTATCCGGTTGGTGATTACACAATCACCCAAGGGTTTGGCTACACCAGCTGGGCACAATCCGGGGCGTACGGTGGCTCGATTCATACCGGAGTAGATCTTGCTGGCCCGTACGGACAGGCGGTGCGAGCGGCTGCAGGTGGTACAATTGTATTGAGCCAATATTATGGAGGATACGGTAATGCCGTGGCCATCCAACACGATAATGGCTTGGTTACCCTGTATGGGCATATGACTGGTAAATAATTATTTTTGCATGGCTCGCCGTTTATTTTCATTTTCAAAACTCAGCTCCTCTGCCGTACTCCGGACTATCTCGATGGTTATGGTGGTGGCCGTTATCGCCTCGCTTACTGGTTTGGCCGGGTATCGTTTAGGTCAGCGCAGGAGCGGCGGCGCACTTATTGGCCAAGCAGGGCCGGTCGATTTCTCCCTTTTTTGGGATGCCTGGAACGAAGTTGATGCAAATTTTTACGGTGATAAGCCACAAGAAAAGCGAGTAGATGGCGCCATCGCTGGAATGGTAGGTAATTTGGGCGATCCTTATTCACTTTATCTGCCGCCTGCTGAGGCAAAAGACTTTATGACTCAGCTGCAGGGTAGTTTTGGTGGGATTGGGGCGGAGCTTGAAATGAAAAATGGCCTGGTCACCGTAGTTGCACCATTGGAGGGAAGTCCGGCCGAAAAGGCAGGTATTGTGGCGCAAGATATTGTTGCCGAGGTAGATGGTAAGACGGTAGCCAATCAAACTCTGGACGAAGTAATTTCGAAGATTCGGGGTGAAAAAGGAACCGAGGTTACTCTTACGGTTATTCGGGCTGGGGCCACTGCTCCGATCAAGATTGTAATTAAGCGAGATACTATTACTCCTGCTAACGTGAAGCTAAAGATGCTTCGTAACAACGAGGTTGCTTACGTGCGTCTAGCAAGCTTTACCAACGATTCTGCCGCCCAGCTTACCACCGAACTTGGCAAGGTTGGTGCAGGAACAAAAGGCCTTATTCTCGACCTTCGCAATAATCCCGGCGGATTTGTAAGTTCCGCAGCTAGCCTCTTAAGCGATCTTCTTCCGGATAAGAGGGCACTTGCTAGTAGTACAGAACCGGCACTTCAGGCTCGTACAGCCCTTATTGAGCGAGATCGTTTTGGGAAAGAGGAGTGGGTTCCAGCTAAAGACGGCAAGCAGATTATTCCGGCCCATATTCCTATTATTGTGCTAGTAAATGGCGGAAGTGCTTCTGCGAGCGAGATTGTCGCCGGCGCCCTGCGCGACTATGGAGTCGCTCAGATTGTAGGAACTCAGAGTTTTGGTAAAGGAAGTGAGCAGCGATTATTCGAGCTAAAAAACAAAGGTAGTGTTAAGCTAACGGTACGCAAATGGTTTACTCCTAAGGGAGTGGGTATTGATAAAGAGGGTCTTAAGCCCGATGTAATCGTATCCTTGCCTACAGGTACAACTATTAGCTCTGAAGATGCGCAAGTTTCAAAAGCGCTCGAGCTTATCCCTTAAGTTCTCTTATGGCAGATTCACCTTTTTCACCTCAAGCAACTCCTATTCCACCGGTTATTCCTCCTACACCACCTAGTCCTGGCGCCGTGTGGCCTCCGCCTGCATCTCCTGCACCCGCCGCTCCTGCGGCGGCGTCACTTCCAGCAAGTGCATCTCCCTTGGATGAGGAATTAGATGTTGATGCCGAAGATGCAGCGCTCGATCAGTTTAGTCCAGCTCGGGTACTCTCCACTGCCACCATGCCCGGGGCTGGCCTTTCGGTAAGCCCGATGAGTACGGCCGTACCTCCACCTCCTCCGCCAGTGCCAGCTGCTCCAATGCCAGCTCCCGCCGCACCCGCTCCAGTTCCCTCTATTGCTCAGGCAAAGCCAACTATCCAGGTTCCCGCACTCAGTCGCGAAGAGTTACTGCAACAGGCAGCGGCAGCACCTACCGATCCCTTCGCCCTTCCTCAAATGGACGAAGCAGCTTTTTCGTCTGCTCAAGAAGCTGCCGCTGTTCCAGGTAGGGCACCTCAGGGAGGTGCTTCGGCCTCAAGTAAAAATCAACTTTTTGGCGGGTTATCGATGCCAGGAAGCGCCAACGGTGGGGGAGGGGCTCCTATTGTTCCTCAGCGCGACGACAAAGATCTTGATGATGCCCCAACTCGTATGGGCACCGGAAATGTAGAAATGGAAGCACTTGAGAAAATCCCCGCTATTCCCACTAAGACTCCTTTTTCGGCTCTTAATCCTATCCAGGAAGAGGCAGATCCTCTCGATGGTATGGCTGGCACTAATCCACTTGATGCCACTATTCCACCCATTCCATTCCCAGTCCCAACTACACCAATGATGCCTGTTCCACCGGCAAATCCCGCCGCTCCAGAAGTCCGAAAAGATAACCCTATTTTGGTAGGGGGTAAAAAGAAAGGGAATCCTCTCCGTCTTTTGTTGGTAATTGTTGTATTCCTTGGCTTGGTCGGCGGCGGTCTTACAGGCGCAGTGTATGGCGGTATTCGTATCCCGGTACTCTACACGGCTATTAGTAAGATTTCTCCCGATGGCATGACCTTAGCTCTGAATGCTAAGGAGTTTGTTCAGATGCGGGCCTACCAAGCGGTGGGTGTGACCAATGTTACTCAGGTGGTTGAATCTACCACTACCGAACTCCCAGGTGGCAATACGGGTGGTGCGGTTAAAGTTGCGCTGGTAAAGGCAGTTATTTCTCAGAACTCGGCGCAGGTAGAGGCGGGCGAAAAACCAAGTTGGATGATGAGCGCTGACGTTACTATTAACGAAGGTGAGCCAGTTCCTTTGGTGCTCGATTCGGCTGCTGCCGGTGGTACCCTTGGTGCTGTTTTCCCCAATAATGCCGTAACCAAGCAGGCAACCGTTCCGGCCATCGATCTTGCTAAACACCCACTCTTTACTTCGCTTCGTCCAGATCTTATCAGTGCTATTTTGGCCAGCGCTACCAATGCTCACGACTATGTAAACGGTAAGGCAAGTACTGGTGAGCGCGTTGCTCGCTATACCTACACCCTGGATCCAACTATTTTTGCCAAGGCCTTCCCTGATGGCGCCCTTACCTTTACCGAGCCCGAGGCTCAGGTTGGCTACGCGTGGGGAACCGGTGCGCCTATTGCCTTTACCTTGGGTGTAACTGCTACCTACCAAAGTCATAAATATACGGTTACCGGTAACTGGAAGCTTAGTAATTGGGATGGCACCACGCCAGAAGAACTAGCTACCGCCGTTGCTCCACTACATACTGGCAGCGATACCGTGGTAATTCCGGCTATCTCGGCCCAGCAGTTCTTGGCTCAGCTTGGTATTACCGATAACCTTCCCGCTCCGGTTTCGCAGACGGGTGCACTTGAGCCTACCGGCATCGCTATCGCTTCGGTTGGAGATCCTATTACTACCGTTCCCGCCGCGTCTACCGCTTCCGCGCAAGATGCCCTTACCCGCGATAACCAGCGCAAGCTGGATCTCGAGCTTATCCAGGAGGCCTTGGCAGCGTATCAAGCAAAAGAGGGTAAGTACCCAGTGGTTACTCCATATCAGCAAACCCGCAGTAGTAAGACGCTCTTTGCAGCTCTGGTACCAAAGTATCTGGGCAAGATGCCGGTTGACCCTCTTGCAGAAGTGTATTGGTACGAGTATTCATCTACCGATGGGTCTGATTACCTCCTGCGCAGTGTTGCCGAAAATACGGTTGATGTTGATGCTAAAAAAGGTGCCGCCTTCTCGTACTTTGAGGCTACTAAAGCCACTACCTTTAAGGCGCATCCTACCAAGCCTGCGGTTGTCGCTTCACCATCTCCATCACCTAGTGCTTCAGCTTCGCCTGCGGCCAGTGCTAGTCCATCGCCTTCTCCTAGTACTCTTCCTTCTGCCCGCTAATTACTCAGTATGACTCCACTTATTATTACCGTTGTTGTTTTGGTTCTCATCGCCCTTTGGGCGGCTGGTACCTATAACGCCCTTATTGCTACCCGAAACCAGGTTGATGAAGCCGGCAGTGATATCCATGTACAGATGCGTCGCCGTTACGATCTCATCCCTAATTTGGTTGAGACGGTTAAAGGCTATGCCAAGCACGAGGACGATCTTTTCACCAAGGTAACCGAGGCCCGCGCTGGTGCTATTAGCGCTAACGGAGGCGGAATTAACGCCGAACAACAGGCTGAAAAGACCCTTTCTGGAGCGCTTCGCACTGTATTTGCAGTGGCCGAGAATTACCCAGAGCTTAAAGCGAACGAGAACTTTATGCAGCTCTCAAAAGAGCTTTCTGAGACTGAAGATAAGCTTGAAGCGGCTCGCCGTTTTTACAATGCCACCGTTCGCGAATACAACACTCGCATTCAGGTGATTCCTGGCAATATTATTGCCGGCCTTGCTCGCTTTACCGCTCGCGAGCTGTACGTGCTCGAGTCACCTGAGGTGGCTGAGCCCGTTACCGTTAAGTTTTAGTCTAGGTTTTTGCTGTGACGCTTTACACGCAGGTTACTGCTAACCGTCAAAAAAGTGGCTTTTACTTAGTCCTTTTTACCGCCCTTTTACTGGGGGTTGGCTACTTAGCGGCTACCTACTTAGACCGTCCAGAACTACTGCCTCTGGCAGCTATTCTTAGTATTATTCAGGGTTTTGTTGGTTGGTACGCCAGTGACACAGTAGCGCTAGCGGCTTCTGGGGCTGAGCCGGTAGAGGATGCGCACGATGGTGGTCAGGGTGAGCGACTGCACCGAATTGTAGAAACACTTTGTATTGCAACTGGCCTACCCAAGCCTCGCATTTTTATCATTCCTCAGGCTGGCATGAATGCTTTTGCCACCGGACGCGATCCTAAGCATGCCGCGGTTGCGGTTACGGCCGGCCTGCTGCAAAACATGAACGACCGAGAAGTGGCCGGAGTTTTGGCCCACGAGCTGGGGCATGTAGGAAACGAAGATATTCGGTTGATGAGCTTAGTGGCTGTTTTGGCTGGGAGCATTACCTTACTTGGCGATATGGTTGCCCGAAGTTTGTGGTGGGGTGGTGGGCGCCGCCGCAACAACGAAGAAGGTGGAAACGGCATTGGCGCCATTGTCATGATTGTAGTGTTGGTGGCCGCTCCGGTGGCGGCAACCCTTATTCAGCTGGCGATTTCGCGCAAGCGCGAGTTTTTAGCCGATGCTACCGCCGTACTTACTACTCGCGATGCAGCTGGCTTAATTAGTGCCTTGCGCAAGCTAGACGAAGGCGAGGGTGCAGCGGCAAAAGTAGAGGTAAGTCGGGCAGTTGCCCATCTGTTTATTGCTAATCCCTTTGGTGGGTTAGCTGGCTTATTTAGTACGCACCCTCCGATTGCCGAGCGTATTGCTGCCCTCGAGCAGGGTAGTGGGATGCGCTAGTTTGCAGAGAGTGGGGACAGGACGGTATGATGTCTGCATATGCCAGAGCTACAAGAAAGACCACTCGCGGTTGGGCCAAGTGCGGATGAGCCGCTAGATGAGTTAGGGAGCAATTCCTTTAATCTTGCAGAGTTAAATGCCGCAGTTACTGATAACGCCCCTGCTCCTATCTCTGATGCTCGTCGCAACTCTGAGCCTTTGCCCGATTTACCAGAGATTCCTCAGCAATCTGTCTCTTTTGACGCAAATGCAGACTACTTAAAGGGGTTGATGGGATCCGATCCGCTTCCTGATATTCCGGTAAAAGAGCCGCTCGATGAGCACAATCTAGACGACCTAAAAGTAGCTGAGCCGCTGGAGAATGACCCAGAAAAGGTTGCACCTACTGCCGATACTCCAGCGCTAGATGAAGGCGTTGCAAAATTATCTGATGCTCCTGTAGGAGATGGTCAAACCCTTAACGAAGATGTTGCCAAGCTATACGAGCCTCAAGCTCCGCTCGAGCCGCTAAGTTCCAGCGAGCTTACGCCACTTAAGCCACTTCCTACTATTGATGAAGCTCCGGGGGCTGCGGCCGAACAGGCTCCTCAGCTTGAAGCTAGTGTGGAAGGTAATTTTGGAGGTGCAGCCGATGAAATTGCTCAGTTAAAGGAGCAAGTTGCGGCATTGCAAAAAGAGCAGGGGAGTACCGTGCTGCAAAATCTGGCTAAACTCGAAGGCCGTGCCCGTACCTTTGCCGATCTCGCCAAGCAGGCGGTGGGCAAAGGTCTTGATAATCTTGAGCGCACCTTTGTTGCACCATTTAGAAAGTTGGATCAGCTCCAGCACATTGCCAAAGAAGTAATGAGTGCCAGGGGAGCGGTTATTATCGATATTAAGCTGGATGATAAAGGTCGGGCAGTATTCGGAGATCAAACTGCAGAAAACGAAGCTCCTAAGGAGGACGTAGTAGAGTCTGAGAATGAGACCACTGCTGTAGCGCCAGAAATTACCCCAACCGCCGAGTCTGCAAAAGTAGTCGAAAACTTAGCGCAAAACGAAGTACCAGCCGGAACTACTGTCGATCTTGCCGCTGCCTACGAAAACCTTGCTTTTGATCCTACTAAAATGGAATCACTGGGTAATTTGGGTGGGTTGTTTGAAAAGTTTGGTGTGACACCCGACGATGCTCATGCGGCAATCGCCGAGCTGCTGGGGGATGAAAAGCTTGTTGCGGCAGCACTACAGATTATGGCCAACCCACGGATGCGTGAAATGATGCTCGGCCTGGCAGGCGCTGGCATTAGCGCCGAAGCAGCGCGGCCAATTTTGGAAAGAAGTTTAGCGCAACCTACCGTTGGAGACGTGGTAGAGAGTAAGACCGAAGTTGCAGCGACGCCATCCGCAGAAGGGGCTGCCGATCCAAATCTTCCACCTACCTTCGATTATCAGGTTGCGGGCGATCCTACCATCCGCACTGAGAAGATTGCCGGCACTAGTCCAGAGACTGCTCGAGTTGAATACCGAGAAGTCTTAAAAGAGGCGCGTGGTATGTCGGCTTCTGATCTTCCAATTACCGAATATGTCGGCGCGCTTAATGCCGAGTATTCACGCCTCCAAAAAGAGGCAACCGAGCAGCCAGGATTAGCGATGGCTACCAATGTGCAGTACGAAACAGATATGATGCTCACCCGTAATGGGAAAAATGAAGTAGCACCTCCGGTTAAATCGGTTTCGCATCACTATGAAGGCGAACTAACTACTGCCAAGGCTCGTGAATTGGCGCTGCAAGATGTTCGGCTAAAAATTGATGTTCAGAATGCGCTTGGTCAGGCCGGTTCTTCGGAGAATCAACTGAAGGCGTTTGATGACATTATGCAAAAGCGCTATGGGGAGCAGCAAATGGTAATTATTGAGACTGGCGGTCTTACTAGATTCGACCCCAAAGATACAATGATGACCTTTACCTACACGCCCGAAAACGGCATTAGCATTCAGTTTAGAAAGAAGAATCCTGAAACCGATGCGGTAAACAAAGTGACTACCAGATTTGCAATCCCTACTAAATCGTAAGCTATGGCTCAAGATCCTTCCTCCATGCACGATGAACTTGTGAAGCGCTACCAGGTACTAGTGCTTCAGGTAGATGCAACCCTTCCTGAGGAGCTGACAGGTGATGCTCGCATTGCAGCTTTGCGCGCAGCAGTAGATGAACAGGCGCTTAAAGACGTTGAGGCGTACGCCACGCAGGCCGATGCCGAGCTGCAGCACGACGAAGATATGGTTCGGGTAGAGTTGGGCAAGGTGCCTGATGATACCAGTGCCGCGCTTTCTGCCCTGAATAGTTTGTAGATGGGAATGCGAAAGCCCCCGGCGCGTGTGACGCGCCGGGGGCTTTTCTATTTGATCAACTTTTTGGGCGGTATCAGTATTACAAACCCTGAGGCCCAGTCGTTGCCGGATTCTTGATAGCCACTAAGTCGGTAATACATCGACTCTCCGTTTTCTAGCCGACTCCCCAGTACTCCGTCGTAGAGCATTAGGTGGTAGGTGTCCGCGCTACCTTGCATGTAATCCTGACTTGGTTTGGCCATGGACTTTCGCAGACCAATGATTCCATCGCTTAAGGTGAAGAAGCCGAGTTGCCACTCATTGGTTACTTCTATGGCTAGAAGTGCCTCGACGATACCACTATCCTGCCATCGGCTACTGGCGGAGTAGCTGGCAGTGCTGTCGGGCTGATCCCAGCCATCAATGTCTGGGTCATCGGACTTCGCCCTCTTTTTAGGGAGTGCAGCTTTACAGGCGTTTTCAGCACGTAAAGCCCTATGTAGCCCTGTCTTGACGATTGTGCCATCAATCAGCAGCTGCAGGGTTAGGAAATACTTCATACTAGGTTCCTTTTCTTTTTCAGCCTCCCATGAAACTGCGGGTTTGCTATACCAGATTTATGGTTATTGATCAATCAGAGAACTGACAGCTACAAAGGCAATTATTTGCTAGTATAGCCCCATGACGCACCTCACCCCCGCCCAAGCCGCCGAGCGCATTCTGAAACTTCGCGAAGAAATTAATCACCAGCGCTATCTGGTGCATGTGCTTGACCAATCCGATCTTAGCGAGGCGGCGCTGGATTCGCTCAAGCACGAGCTTTCCCAGATCGAACAGGAATATCCCGAGCTTATTACGGCTGATTCTCCTTCGCAGCGGGTCGCCGGCACGCCGCTGCCTGGTTTTGTTAAGGTTGAACATCAATCCCGAATGCTTTCCCTTAATGATGTATTTACCTTTGAAGAATTAGCCGATTGGGAAAAGCGCATTGTTGGCTTAGTGGGGGAGGAGACGCTGCGCCAATCTGGCTACTACGCCGAAATTAAGCTGGATGGCTTTGCTATTTCGCTTATTTACCAAGACGGTGCCTTAGTGCAGGCGGCTACTCGCGGTGATGGCTTTGTTGGGGAAGATGTTACTCAGAACGCGCGCACCATTGAATCAATCCCGCTTACGCTTAAGGTGATGGGGGAGTCCTCCTATGTGCAACAAGCGTTGCGTGGGCGGTTTGAGGTTCGTGGAGAAGTGTATATTGCCAAGCGCGATTTTGAGGCACTTAATGCGGCTCAGCGCGAGGCTGGCTTACCCGAGTTTGCTAACCCCCGAAACCTAGGAGCCGGAAGTATGCGCCAGCTGGATGCCAAGCTTACCGCTGCTCGCAAACTTTCATTCTTTGCCTACGCTGTTGTGGGAGAGTTTGGGCAATTACAGCATTCAGAAGAGCACGAACTGGCCAGGGCTCTCGGGTTGCCGGTGGAGCCAAATAGTAAGCACTGCAAAACCATTGCCGAGGTTGAAGTGTTTATGGCCCAGTGGGAAGAAGCTCGCAAAGAATTACCCTACGGCACCGATGGCGCAGTGGTAAATGTGGAAGATCGGGAATTGTTTTCTCAGCTTGGTGTAGTGGGCAAGGCCCCGCGCGGGGCAGTGGCCTTTAAGTTTCCGGCAGAGCAGGGAATTACTATTGTGCGCGATATCGAGCTTCGGGCTGGTCGCACCGGTGCTATTACCCCAACCGCGGTAATGGATCCGGTTCGTTTAGCGGGTAGTACCGTAAGCCGGGCAACCCTGCATAATGCTGATGAAATAACTCGAAAAGACGTGCGCATCGGCGATACGGTGGTCGTGCAAAAAGCAGGGGATATTATCCCTGAGGTGGTGCGAGTAATTGAGAGTTTGCGGCCCGAAGGCGCCGTGCCATTTGTGTACCCAGAAGAGCTTGATGGTGTGCCAGTAATCCGGCGCGAGGGCGAGGCGGCGCATTACCTGGCTACGCCTACGCGCGATGTACTCAAGCGCCAGATTGAACACTTTGCCTCCCGGGGGGCGATGGATATTGATGGCCTGGGCGAGCAGGTGGCGGCAAAACTAGTAGATGCTCACTTGGTGCACGATGTGGCCGATATCTATGGCCTAACCCTAGAGAACGTTCTTGGGATTGAAGGCTATGCCGAAATCTCCGCCCGTAACCTAATTGCGGCCATCGAGAATAGTAAGGCACGGCCGTTTACCCGACTCTTAATTGGGCTTGGCGTGCGTCATATTGGGGTGGAAACAGCCAATACGCTGGCCTTGGCTTTGGGCGAGCGCCTAGGTGCGCAGGGGGTAGTAGGCTCGGCTGCGCTTGTGCAGATTATGCCAGTGCTACGCGAGATGCGAGACGAAGACTTTGCCGCTCTACCCGATATCGGCCCGATTGTGGCGGCTAGCCTCTCCAGCTGGGTGCAAGATGGGGATGATCAGCAAATTGTGGATGAACTGATTAGTTTTGGGATGCAGGCTCCACTGAAGATTCAGGAGGTAGGGGAGGGAGTGCTGGGGGGAAAGACGTTTGTCCTTACCGGTACCTTGGCAACTTTGGGGCGAGAAGAAGCTGGTGAGATGATCCGAGCGGCGGGCGGGAAGATTTCTACCAGTGTGAGCAAAGAAACTGATTATGTGGTGGCTGGCGAAAAAGCCGGCAGTAAGCTTACTAAGGCCGAGCAACTTGGAGTGGCGGTAATTGGGGAAGAAGAGCTTAAGGCCCTACTTGGGCAATAAAAAAGAAGGCTACATGTAAGGAATGCAGCCCCTTTGAGTTTTTCAGCGGCGCCAACTTTTATTTTTTGGAGGTATGTTATTTTTTGGCGCCTCTCGTACCTTCCGCTGCCTGCCCCTCTCTAAAGGAAGGGCTTAGCCAAGGAGTTCTACCTGGTACGGGTTGAAGTGTCAAGCGAAAGGCAAAAGCCCCAGGTGCGCGGCGGCGCTCCTGGGGCTTGGTGGTTTTTATTTTTTCCTAGAATCGCTAGCAGGAATTCGGCAACCAACCGGGGGTTTGGGTGGCGTCCCGCCTCCTTTCTTTTTTGGTGTTGTGAAGGTTGGTGATGCCCTTTTTGGGCGGACCTCGATTCGTTTCGTCGTACCCCGGGTAATAGTGGCCCGTTTGAGATTCTGCGAACCGAGGAGGCCTCCGCTGGTTGAGGGGTCTCGAAGATGCTGAATCTTCTTTTGGTAGAGCGCCTGCAAAAACCAAAAGGGTAATCTGCAGAAAAAAGATTGAATATCCCGGTAAAACCATAAACAGGGCGGAGGGCAAGCGAACAATTTGCACTACCTCCTCCTCTCAAACCAAACGCCCAACTTTGGCTGGGCAGCCGTACTCCTCAAGCCGAAGCGAGTGAAGGGGTTACAAATAGTTATACTGGATTACCAGTAATTGGCAATTAGCTACTAGAAAGGCAAAAGCCCCAGGTGCGCATGCGCTCCTGGGGACTCTTAGGATTTTCCGGTATTTTGCTCGGGATGGCATATGTCCTTGGGTGGGACATCCTGAATGCTTTTCCTGCCAGCTTAGAGCTGCTGGCTTTTGGGGACTAGCCCCTGAAAATCAGGTCAGGACCTGAGAAGGGTGTCGCCGCCGATCAGTTCGCCTCGCCCTGGTTCTCCATGGTGCCCGCAAACTTCGCGCGGGTGTGGTGGGTTCCGAGGGTCTCGGGGTTGCGATGCTTGTGCATGCTATACTCCTAGAACGTAACGGTGTCCTTGCTCTGGTGATTCTAACCAGGGCGCAGACGGTTGACTCCCGAAAAGTGCTAGTAGCGGATGATCTTGGCCTTGCGGGGGATCATCTTTTGCTTGGACCACTGCCGAAGCAGCAGAATGGGCGCTAGACGCACACTGCGTACTTTATTTCCTTATCTCCGGCTGAAATCACACAGGAGACTTTGACGAAGGTTTTTCGCTCCAGGTGGAGCTAAGTAAACGAGATGGACTATTTCTACTTAAAAGATGTAATCTCCGCAAGTACCTCCCACTTCTCAAATCATCTGCTACACTGCGTATCAGATATGAGCGCATCACTTTCCTCCGAATCTATTGCCCATTTGGGTCGTCTTGCCCGCCTCGCCCTCACCGCCGAAGAGCAAGGGCGCTACGCCACTCAGCTTTCCAGTGTGGTTGCTTTTGTTGAGCAGCTAACCGAGGTGGCTACTGATCATGTTTCCCCGGCGGAAGATGCCTCCGGCAAGCGCACCGTACTTGCAGCCGATGTAGTCCGATCTCCAGATAATCTGGCGGCAGTCTCTCGCGAAGCCCTTCTAAAAGGAGTTCCCGCTGTTTCTGAAGACGGCTGCATCTTGGTTCGCTCAGTAATGGATACCTCAGTCGGAGGCGCCTAAGACCATGAAAGCACTCCATCTTCTTACTATTCTCGAGGCGGCCGAAGCTCTGCAAAAAGGCGAGATTACCAGCGTAGAGCTTACCGAGGCGCATCTTGCTCGTGCTGAGGCACTTAATGGCACCCTTAATGCCTTTGTCCGTATCGAGCCAGGGCTCGCCCGTAAGCGCGCTCAAGAAAGCGATGATCGTCGCGCAAAGGGTGAGTCCCGCGGAATGCTCGAGGGAATTCCTTATACGCTAAAAGATGTATTTGCCACTACCGACTCCATAACCACGGCAAGTTCACATATGCTCGAGGATTGGCTAGCTCCATATAATAGCACTACGTATCATCGTCTTAATCAGGCTGGTGCGGTGCTGCTTGGCAAAACCAACACAGACGAGTTTACGATGGGAGCTTCCAGCGAAACTTCGTACTTTGGCGTTACCCGCAATCCCTGGAATACCGAGCTAGTTGCCGGCGGAAGTAGTGGAGGTCCTGCTGCGGCGATGGCTGCGCGGATTGGCTGCTTCTCAATCGCTACCGATACTGGCGGAAGTATCCGTCAACCAGCTTCGTTCTGCGGAGTAACAGGCCTCAAGCCAACCTATGGTCGAGTAAGCCGATTCGGTGAACTTGCCATGGCTAGCTCACTGGATCAAACCGGCCCAATGACAGCAACCGTTGCAGATACTGCCTTGGTGTTGCAGGCGATTGCTGGTCACGATGAGCTTGATGCTACTTCGAGTGAATCCGAAGTGCCCGATTACTTCGCGGGTCTTACGGGTAACCTTACTGGTGTTAAAGTTGGCGTACCGGCCGAGTTCTTTGGGGAAGGGGTAAAGCCTGAAGTTGAGCTACTGGTTCGCGCAGGTATCGATCAATTAAAAAATTTGGGAGCAGAAATTATCGAGGTAAGTCTACCTACTGCCCCTAAGTCATTAGCGGTGTACTACGTTATTTGCCCGGCTGAAGTGTCTTCTAATATGGCTCGCTACGATGGTATCCGCTTTGGTCATTCCATCGAGCGTGAAGAAAATGCCGGAGAAAATACCTTATTTGATGTGTACGCTAAAAGCCGCGCCGGTGGGCTCGGGAACGAAGTCCGTCGCCGTATTATGCTTGGTACTCACGCACTTTCTTCTGGATATCATGATGCCTACTATAACCAAGCGGCAAAGGTTCGAACCGTAATTGGGCAAGAATTTGCCGATGCTTTTACTAAGGTTGATGTACTAGTGGCGCCCGTTTCCCCTCACACAGCATTTAAGGTAGGGGCCCAGATAAGCGACCCACTTGCTATGTATAAAGAAGATATCTTGGCGGCCCCCGTAAATGTAGCTGGCCTCCCTGGCATGTCGATCCCCTGTGGTTTCGCCGACGGTCTCCCAGTAGGCATGCAGATTATTGGCCCTCGCTTTGGCGAGCAAGCAGTGCTCAATGTGGGCGATGCCTACCAACGGGCAACCGATTTTCATACCCAGGTTCCTGAATTATCCGCATAACTTCCCAGGATGCAACAACCATCTTCCAACAAAACCCTTACTATTACCGTTATTGTTATTGCAGTGGTAATGGTGGTCGGCGGTATTGCCGCCGCGCTCCAGGTCAGTAATGGCTATAATGCCTCGAACGCCGAGCCCACCGATAATCCAACTGCAAAAGTTAGTCCATCTCCAACTAGTAGCCTTGCCGCCATGAATGCAACTGCCCGAACTGCCGCCGATCTTACCCTTCCAGAAGACGCTATTACTCCTAAGAAAGTAGCGCTCAAAACCAGCATGGGAACCATCAATATTAATTTGATGGCCGATGTTGCCCCTAAAACCGTGACTAACTTTGCCACCTTGGGTAAGCGTGGGTACTACAATGGCATCATCTTCCACCGTATTATCAAAGACTTTATGTTCCAGGGCGGCGATCCTACCGGAACCGGAACTAGTGGTGAGAGTATTTATGGAAAGAAGTTCCCTGACGAGCTTGAGAAGCAGCCAAAGTTTGAGCAAGGCGTAGTTGCTATGGCCAACAGCGGGCCAAACACTAACGGAAGCCAGTTCTTTGTCTTTACCGGCACAACGTATAGCGGGCCATACACCATCTTTGGGAAAATAGCTGACGCCGATTCGCTCAAGATCGCTATGGCTATTCAGGGCGTACCAGTACGTGGCGAACGTCCGGTGCAAGATGTAACCATTACCGGCTTCGACGTTCTCGAAAACTAAGATGGCCGAACACCGCTCCCGCAATCGTAAACCGGCCGGCAAAAGTGAGGCTGATGTTATAGAAGAAGTCTTTGGCGTCATCTTCTCTGGCATTGGTTCCATCTTTAAAGCCCTCTTTATGGGCGGTGCTTCCGGTAAGCAAAAAGCGGCCGCCCTTCAGGCGCGCCGCCTCGAGCTGCAAGGTGCGTGGGAGCAGGTAGAGCTGCATCTATTGCAGGGCACATTTAGCGTGGCAGTTTCTGACGCTGATAAATTGCTGGATGCCGGTCTGCAGGCAATTGGGGTCCATGGAGCAACGATGGGGGATCGCCTCAAAAACGCCAAGGACAAGTTTGACTACTCCTTATATCAGCGTATTTGGGAAGCGCATAAACTACGTAATCACCTAGCGCACGAGGTAGGAGCGGCGGTTTCTGCTCGCGAGGCACAGGCGGCAGTTGGTGCTTTCCGCGAGGCGTTGTACGCGATTAAAATCTTACTCTAATATGCGTTCATTTCAGTACTTCCTTTCCAGCCAAACTTCACCTCTTTTCGCTGCAAAGGCCTCATTAATCGTCGGCGTATCTTCGGATATGCCTCCTCTTATTTCGCCCTTTTCGCTGAAAAGAGGGTGTAGTTTTGGTAATCAGAAATACTGAAATGAACGCAATGTCCTTGCCGTACCGCATTACTGTCGGACTCGAAATCCACGCCGAATTAAACACGGCAACCAAAATGTTCTGCCGCTGCAAGAACGATCCCTTCGGTGTGCAGCCTAACACCAATATTTGCCCGGTCTGCATGGGCTTGCCGGGCACTCTTCCAGTAGCTAATAAAGAGGCAGTGCGCAAAACCATCTTGCTTGGAAAAGCCTTGGGCAGTACCACACCGGCCATCGCTAAGTGGGATCGGAAGCACTACTTCTATCCCGATCTTCCAAAGGGTTACCAGATTTCTCAGTACGATCTCCCTTTCTGTCAGGGTGGAGAGCTTTCGGTACTTGCGCCTAATGGTGTGCCCGAGTTCACCGTTACCTTTGAGCGCGTTCACCTAGAAGAAGATGCCGGGAAACTTCTGCACGGCGGAAAAGGCACAACCAAGGTAGATCTTAACCGCGCCGGTGTTCCTTTGGTGGAGATGGTAACCAAGCCAGATTTGCACGATCCAGCCCATGCTCGCGCCTTTGTCCAAGAAGTACGTACCCTCGTTCGCGCCCTTGGTATTTCGGAAGGTGATATGGAAAAAGGCCAGATGCGCTGCGATGTAAATATTAGTGTTCAGTTTGAAGACGAAAACGGTAAAGAAATTTCTACCGGTATTACCGAGGTGAAGAACGTAAACTCTACCCGCGCGGTTGAGCGATCTATCCAGCTAGAGGCGCAACGCCTGTACGACGATTGGCAGGCAGGGGGCGATACTCGCACCCGCACTGGCAAGCTTACCGCCGGCTACGATGAAGATACCAATACGGTGCGCATTAACCGTCTTAAAGAAGCGGCCCACGAATACCGTTATTTCCCCGAGCCAGATCTTCCGCCGGTTGCTGTGGCAGATGACGCCGATCTTAACCCGGCTAATATGGTCTTGCCAGAGCTGCCAAACCAGGTGCGCCTTCGCTACTTGGCCTATGGTTTAGTGAGCGCCGAGGTTGAGGTATTCTTGGCCGATGCTCCGCGCCAGCGCCGCCTGGAGGAATTAGCCTCTGCCGGTATTCCCTTAAAGCTCGCAGCCAATTGGCTAATTAACGCGGCCGAAAGCGTGGCTCTGCCTGCTGCTTATCTTTCTGATCTTATCGCCCTCCAAGAACGAGGCGAGGTAGCTGCGGGGCAGATTAAGCAAAAGATGGGTGACATTGTGGCCGCTTGCCAAGGAGAAGAAATGCCACCATTGGAGACCATCCTGCAAAACCTGGGCCTACTCATTGCGCACGATGCTGCTGCGGTAGACGAGGCAATTACCAAGGTATTAGCCGAAAATCAGCCGGCCGTGCAGCAGTTTAAAGATGGTAACGAAAAGATTCTCGGATTCATTGTTGGGCAGGTAATGAAGACAGCCGGCAGTAAGGCCAACCCGGCCAAAGTGCAACTAGCGGTGCGCGAAGCGCTCACTCGTTAACCAAGTAATTATGAAGGGGAAGACACCGCCACTTCGTATCTCACCTAAAATGCAATGGGCACTTTTTATTGCCCTTTGCGTGGTGGTACTTAGCGGGAGTGTGCTAGCCGGAATTACCACGGCCAGCCCCGAGTGGCGAGCTCGCTCGGTTTCTAGCTTGCAGAATGCGATTACTGTTACTCGAAGGGCTAGTGTTTCAAATGAAGGTGTAGTGGCGAGTTCAAATCCGATTCCAGTTACCACCGCAGCCCCTACGGGCATTTTTTCCTACACTGCTTTTGTGCACGACTGGGTAAGCGATCTAGCCCTTACCGATGTACGAGCCAGTATTGGCGTGCGCGAGGTGCTAAGCGACCCAACCGGCACCTTTACTGTTTCAAAATTACCCAAGGGTGAGCACGAGTTGCAGCTGAGCAAAGAAGGATTTATCACCCAGACCCAGCGGCTTAATCTTTCTCAGGTAAGTACGCTTGGAACTACTGCGTCGTTAGTCCCTAATCTTCCCCAGCTTTTGGTGCAGGAGCTTGATGGCAATCGCGATATTTATGAAGTACAGGTAGACGGCACCGGCGCCAAGCGGGCTCTTCCCGAAATTGAGCAGGGTGAGCGTTTTGCGCCATATTTGAGCCCAGCCGGAACCTGGCTTGCCTACACCACCACGCAGGCACGACTTCGCGATGCCGGTGGCCAGCCTCTTGGGCAGTTAATGCTCGTAACGCGCAAAGGTGAGACGCAGGCGAATCTTATTGCTGATTTATTTTCCTACCGGTTCGAGCCTCGTTGGTCGGCAAATGGCGCTTGGCTTGCGGCGCTAGGCTATGGAGATGGTGAACTCAAGCAGCAAAAGCTATTCTTGATTGATGTTGCCGCCAAGAAGCAGCAATCTATTATTGGCCAGGTAAGCGCCCTTACTTTTTCGGTTGATAGTTTGGCGGTTTTTTATGTGCGCCGCGTAGGCGAGGGTGTGGCCGAAAATGGCCGTCGCAGCGAGGTAATAAAGCGGGTACTGGCCGATGGCGCGGAGACGATTTTGTATACCCAGCAGGGGGCGATTGATACCCTGCGCATTGATGGTGATAACTTATTGATTGGTTCGCCGCAGTTAAGTGGCGCCAAGAGTTGGTCTTCGTTGCTTCTGAGCGATCCTGCTCAGGTTACGCCGGCGGCTCAGCCCGTGCAAAGTGATCGCCTTAAACTAAATAATGGTGATGAAATAGTGTTGCGTACCGCGCAAAAGGGTTCTGGATATGAATTAGTGCGCACTCGTGTACGTGGGGCTGATGTGGTTTTGGTCTCTGGCTTAAGTGAATTGCCCGCCGCCTCGCCCCTACAGTTGGTGGGGGATGGTGCTTATGTGGTGTACGAGCAAGCGGTGCAAAGTGGCAAAGTGGCTCGGTTTATTGTGGGCACGCAGGGCGGCGCGGTAAAAAAGATTGCTGAGAGCATTGTTCGCTAGGTGACAGACTGAAAGATTCGTGGTAGAAGTGGGGCGTCCTTAGGGGCACAGGAGGTATGTAAGATGGAGCGTTTGGTTAAGGTTGGAAGTTTCCAGCTGGTAGGTTTACAAGAGGAGATAGGGTTTCAAAAGTTTGCCCTAGGGGCATTCGATCTTATCTGCGAAGCGGCAAGCGACGAGAATGCCGGCCCGTTCTCTGACGGCGAATTCGAATTCGGTTATTTGAACCTTGTGGGCACAATGCACGGAACCAGTGCGGATGCCTTGATGACTATCTATGCTGAAGAGGGCGTCCGGCCCTGCGGTCCCTGGGCTCTAGTTGCGATAGCTGGTACTGAGGAAGGGGTTAGACTTGCTCAAGAGCGCAGCCTGATTGCGCTTAGAGTCAGTATCACGACTGAGGATGGTACGGCTGTGTTCGCCTCCTCCTACGAGGAAGGGGAGTTGAACCTGCAGACGTATACCGATCAGGAGCCCTTCCCCGAGGGTTCGTTCTACTTTCTCTGGGTTCGCCGTATCGGCGACTAAAAATACAAACCCCCAGCCGCGTTCTTGCGGCTGGGGGTTTGTCGTATCTCTATAGTTATTGAATAATCATTAAAAGTAGCGTATAAGAGGCCGGAATCCATGAGGAGGAAAAGGAAAAGTGAACGAATTACTGTTAAAAGTTGGTGATGTTGTTGCGGGAGCAACAACGAAGGAAGGTCTTGCCCTGTTGGCTCGTACTACCTTTGCTTCGCGTGAAGGTTTTGAGTACGGCCACGATGAGAGCGGACCTATGGCAGGCAGTTGGGACTTTGGGTACTTCAATCTTTCAGCAGAAAAGAAGTACACCACCGAGGAGCTGGGCAGGATTGCCGCAAATAGCGGCGTGAAACTCCCCAACCCTTGGGAACTACTTCAGATAGCTCTAAGTGCAGAAGGAGAATCGCTCTCGCAATCTCCGCTTCTGGCCTTAGGCGGGAAGGTAGCCTTGCTATCAAACTACGACAACAAGGAAAGGAAGCGTCACCTTACGGCGGCTCCCTTGACTCAAGCTTGGGATGTTAACGAAAGGAGGATCCTCTGGATCCGCCTTCCGAAAGTATCGCTCCAAGTGGTCTGACCAAAAAACAAAGCCCAGGTGCAAACGCATCTGGGCTTTGTGCATTTCACTTGCCCAAATCCAGTATTTTGCTAGATTGTGCGCAGGAGGTTAGTGGCTATGCTAACTAAGTTGGGGGTAAGGTGGAATACTTCGGCAAAGGGTTGGACGATTGCATCAATCCTCATTCTCGGATTTGGGCTGCTTATACCAGCTCCATTCTGGTGGTTCCTGGGAGAGGGAGTAGTACTCTTCTTTCTCATTTGTTTGGCGGGAACAAATAATTCCTAGCCTAAAAAAAGAACTCCCCCGAGCGACGGCGCTCGGGGGATTCTCGTGTCCCCCATCATCCTTTCTTCATTCTTTTTGCGCTATACTATTTTGGCATAGAGTCCTCCGTACTCACGGGGCAGTACTCAAGTAATTCCTTTATTTTTGTATGGCTCAATCTAGTATTACTCCCCGTACCGTTGCTGTTGCCGCCCTGGTCCTTATTCTCATCTTCCTTGTTTCCCTAGTGGGCGGAGTAAGCGGCTTTGTCTTGCTTAGTAATAGTCGCTCTTCCGCGGTGCAAAACTTGCGTAACCGCCTTGGGCTCTCTGCCGATTCTTCGGTTAGTGTTCCCGTTCGCCAGAAAGTTACGCTTGAAGAGGGTTCAGCCTTAATCGATGCGGTAAAAAAGATTAGCCCAGCCGTAGTTACCGTTACCGGAAGCCAAGATTACGTTAATTTCTTTAGCGGCCAATCTTCTACGCAAAAGGTAGTAAGCGGCAGCGGCTTCATCATCACTTCAGATGGCCTAATTGTTACCAATAAGCATGTGGTGAGCACTACTGGCATCAAGTACAAGGTAATTATGAGCGATGGTCGTTCGTTCGATGCCACGGTGCAATCGCTCGATCCTCTCTATGATCTTGCCGTGCTTAAAATTGAATCTAAGGATCTTCCAATTGTAGACCTTGGCAGTAGCTCCGATTTACAAATTGGGCAATCAGTCTTTGCGGTAGGAAACCCGTTTGGTGAGTACAGTAATACTGTTACTCGCGGAATTATCTCCGGCCTGCAGCGAGGGGTAAGTACCAGTGGCGAGCAGCTGCAAGATTTGGTCCAAACCGATGCCGCCATTAACGAGGGCAATTCTGGCGGTCCTTTGGTTAACTTGGCGGGGCAGGTGGTGGGCATTAAAACTGCGATTGCTTCGGCAAGCGGTGGTTCCGATGGCGTTGGTTTTGCTATTCCTATTGATAGCATCCGCACAGCTATTGAGAGCGTGGTCAAAACTGGCAAAATTAAGCGTCCGGTTCTTGGTGTGCGATACCGCCCGGTTACTAAATCGCTTAAGCAGCTGGCAAATCTTACCGTCGATTACGGCGCTCAGGTGGTAAGCGATACCTCAACTGGTTCTCCTGCGGTAGTACCTGGCTATCCTGCCGAAAAAGCCGGCCTTCGTGAAGGTGATATTATCCTCGAGGTAAACGGCCAGCGGGTAGATGAGCAAAGTTCGCTCTCTAAGCGCCTCGAGAAGTTCACGGTGGGAGATAGTATTACCCTTAAGGTGCTTCGCGGCGATCAGCAACTGGATATTACGGTTAAGCTAGATAAGGCGGCGGGGGAATAATTTCTTAGCAGACACGGAACAGCCCCCGAGAGAAAAAACTCTCGGGGGCCGTTTGTTTTAGTGGGTTGAATAGCCTTTAAAAAATGGTACAAACAATCTGCCGCAACGGCAGAGAGGGATTGGTGTATGCGTTGGTTGAGTTGGTTTTTGGTTCCCATGGCTTTGGTGGTATGTACGGGCTGCGAGCAACTGGCTCCTAAGCCTGCGCACCACCGGAAGAGTAGTCTTACATACCGTTGCACCTCTTTAAGCTCAAGTAAGGGGGTTGCTAAGGTTTCGGCGGCAATTCGCGAAGAACTGCAAGCGCATAAGGCTACAGAAAAACTATCTGGCAAAGCTGATTTGATCATTACGGTTTCAGATGAAAAGAATCAGTCTGCCAGTGGTTGGTCGATAAACGCCCGCGCAGTTTGCACTCTTTATGGGCAAAAAGCCTTCGAGGATGTGTACGGAGAAGCTGCAGGGGTCGCTCGCGCAGATCTCGCTATCCATCGAGTGCTAGAAAGTAATTAAAACTTAGCAAAAGAAAAACCTCCCCAGCGTGCTGCTTGGGAGGTTTTTTAACGTAAGGACTTACTTCTTCCGCCTAATCTCCAGCATCCGATCCAGCTCTGCGTAGTCCTTGTGCACCGTAAGCTCAAGCGTTTCTTGCATGCCATCAAGTAAGAATCGCAAATCACCGGTTTCATCTTCACCATATTCAATCAAGATTACACCCTCGGGCGCCAAGTATTCCCAAACCTGATCAAAGAATACACGGTAATGGTCCAGTCCGTCTTCGCCACCAAAAAGGGCAATATCGGGTTCCCAAAAAACAACATCTGGCTGTGCGGCGGAATCAGTCTTCCAGCCAATCGGTACGTAGGGGAGATTGGCGACAATAAGGTCGTAGGGTGCTCCCTTGGCAATGCTTGGGTGATCAAACATATCGGCAATCAGCAGGGTGGTGGGAGAGGTTTGCTCGCCAGGCACCTCGGATAGTCGCTCGAGGTTTTCTTGGGCAAGTTGCACGGCCTCTACTACAACATCGGTAGCAATAATCTGGGCAGGGGTTTGCTGCTTGGCAAGTTCAAAGCAAAGGGTGGCAGCAATGTTACCTACGCCAGTGCCAAGCTCGAGGACTCGAACGGGACAGGGCTTGCCGGTTGTGTTGAGGTTTTCGGAGAAAATCCCTGGTGCAAGCGCGAGGGCGCGGTCAATTAAAAGCTCTGTTTCGGGGCGGGGAATAAGGGCACGATGATCACAGGCAAAACGGCGGCCATAAAACTCTTTCCAGCCGGTAATGTAGGCGACGGGCTCGTTTTGTTCTCGCCGATCCAGGCATTTCAGGTAGTGTTCTTCTTGCTCGGGGGTAAGCTCGCGCTCGTCGTGGGTGTGGAGCTCGGCGCGTTCTATTTGCAAAATGTGCTGCAAAAAGACTTCGGCATCCCGTCTTGAAACGCTCCGGTGTTGGACCAGGTTTAAGGCTTCAAGAACCGTCATCTTAGCCAAGTTGAGCTGCTTTTAATTCAGCCTTTTGAGCATCGAGTAGGGCGGTAGTGATGGGCTCGATGGCACCATCAAGTAGGCCAGGAAGTCCGCTCCAAGATTGGTTAATACGGTGATCGGTGCAGCGGTCTTGAGGGAAGTTGTAGGTGCGAATTTTTTCCGATCGATCGCCAGTTCCAATTTGAGAAAGACGGGCTGCAGAGCGCTCGGCAAGTTTGCGTTGGCGCTCGGCCTCGTACAACCTGGAGCGAAGTACCTTAATTGCCTTTTCTTTGTTTTTAATCTGAGACTTTTCGTCCTGACAAATAACCACCGTATTAGTGGGAAGGTGCACTACGCGAACGGCCGAATCGGTAGTGTTTACACTTTGGCCACCATGACCACCAGCACGGAAGACATCGATGCGTAGATCGCCTTCTTTAATTTCAAGATCGCGCTCCTCGGCTTCTGGGAGCACAGCTACGGTTGCAACCGAGGTGTGAATACGCCCTTGTTTCTCGGTTTCGGGAACACGCTGCACTCGGTGCACGCCGCTCTCGAACTGCATAAAACGGAAGACATCCTCGCCAGTAATTTCGGCGATTACTTCTTTCATGCCGCCAATTTCGGATTGGCTCATGCTATCGAGCTCGATTCTCCAACCCTTACGCTCGGCGTAGCGGGTGTACATGCGAAATAGCTGTGCGGCAAATAGCTCGGCTTCGTCGCCACCGGTTCCGGCGCGGATTTCTAAGATAGCGTTTTTGGCCTCATCGGGGTCGCGAGGCAAGAGCATGTCATCAAGCGCGGTCTCTAGCTTGATCAGACGCTCTTCGAGCTCGGGAATCTCCATGCGGGCCATTTCGGCAAGTTCATCGTTGCCGCCTGCCATAGCGCGGTTTTCTTCGAGCTGCTTAGCGGCAGCAGCTAGGCCGTCGTAGGTGGAAATAAGCTCCTCGAGGCGGCGATGTTGGCGGTGCAGGCGTGCGGCCTCGGCGGGATCCTCAAAGAGGGAGCTGTCCTGAAGTTTCAGTGACAGCTCCCCGTATTCGTGCCGAAAGCGGGAAAATGTTTCCGCGAGATCGGCCATATGATTTAGGCCTTTGCTTTTTGAGCGCGAACCTCGGCGGCGGCATCGGCCGCAGCCTTGCGAGCCTGGAACTTATCTACGCGACCGGCGGTATCGATAAGCTTAGCTTTACCGGTGTAGAGAGGGTGGCACTTGCTGCAGATTTCGATACGCATATCGTCTTTCTGAGTAGAGCCAACCTGGAAGGTGTTACCGCAAGCGCAGTTTACGGTGATTTGGTTGTACGCGGGGTGAAGACCTTGCTTCATAGTAATGATGGAATCTGCTCCGTCGGGCCTTGCGGCAAAATAAGGACGGGTACAAACTCCCCTTTGCAATTAGGGGTTAGAACGGGTGGATAGTAGCAGCTTTTCTTCTGGAATGATAGGCTTTGTACATGCCAGAACGATTAGAAATCTTTGATGAAGAGCGCTACCGGCTAAACGGAGAGCGTCCACCCGCAGCGCCAGAGCTCGAGCCACCTATTCCTTATGCAGAGCCCCAGGTAGAACAATGGAATCCTCCAAATAAGGAAGTACTGTCAGTTAATAATCAAGTGAAACTGATCTTTCACTCATTTAGGCTGAGTCAGGGGTTTGAAGATCTTCAGAGGCATGCGCTGGAGTATATTTCACTTTCGCATCCAATGTACGCTACTCGCAGGGAAGATAAAAAAGAAGTGGTATCTCAGATTGTTGCGATTACTACTAAGATGATTACTAGCGGTGCTCATATGCCACTTGGTGATGGAGATGGGCTTGGAGCTCAAAAGAAGAGGGAAGAGGCAATGCAAGAGATTGTTACTTCTTCAGAAGGGGCATGGTCAATGCTCTATACTGCCTTCGCAACAAGTAACTCACGTGAGGAGGATGCACGTGAGCGGATACGTGCAGAATTGGGCGACCGAATCTTGTGTAGAATCATTGAGCGCGACAGTGCTTTTTTGGTGAGCAATCCAGATGGTAAACGATCACGAGGTAGGGACGTTTCTTCAGAAAGTATCCACGGGGCACAGGTAAGTCATTTTTGTACCCATGCCTTGCAGGGTGTCTCTACTGGTTGTGAAGAGCTCGATGAGTTATTTACACCAGAGGCGATTCAGAAGTTCTGTGAGGATCATGGCAAGGATGAGGTTGGGCAAAAGCTGGATCAGCTCATTAGTTACCATAACGAGCACTCACCCCTCCATGTGTCTCGCCCTGATCCTACGCCCGAGCCACTGGAAGAGGAGTAAACTATCTGCTATAACCCACCTGTTAGCTTCTTCGGTTTACCCCGCAAAAAGCCAAACGCTAGTTTCTATTCATCACCTACCTGGCCGACGCAGATTCGCTCCTGGAGCCTCGCTCCTCTAGAATCTTTCGAATGAAGCCTGTGTAGCCCGCTTGCTCTCAAGCGGTAAAGGAGCCCCTATTATGGCAATCCCTCAGATTCCTTCTCTTAAGGAGATGGTCGAGGCCGGCATGCACTTCGGTCATGCTTCCGGCAAATGGCACCCAAAAATGAAGCCTTACATTTTTGCGACTCGCAAAAAGCTTCACATCATCAACCTTGAGGTTACTCAAGACAAAATGAGCGAGGTCCTTCCCAAGTTCGAACAGCGTGTTCGTGATGGTAAGGCAATCGTACTCGTTGGTACTAAGCCTCAGGCTAGCAAGCTGGTTAAAGAGATCGGCGAAAAGCTCGGCGTTGCCTACGTTGATGTTCGTTGGCTCGGTGGCACCATGACCAACTGGGTAGAACTGCAAAAGAGTGTTACCCGCATGAAAGATCTTGATGCATTCCTGGCTAGTCCAGATTCCGCCAAGGTGCTTAAGAAGGAGCGCGTAGTAATGGAAAGCGAGCTTGCTCGCATGACTACCAAATACGGTGGTCTTCGTGGCCTGGCCCGCAAGCCAGAAGTACTCTTTGTCTTCGATCTTGATCACGACAAAAATGCGGTTAAAGAAGCTCGTCTTCAGGGTGCTGAGATCTTCGCTATCTGCGATACCAACGCAAACCCTGCCCTTGCCGACTACATGATTCCTGCCAACGACGACGCTATCAAATCTGTAGAGATGATGGTTCGCCTAGTTGAAGCAACCATCGCTAGCGGACAAAAGTTGGTAAGCGTTGCCGCTGAAGAAGCTCCTGCTGAAAAGCCTGCCAAGAAAGCAAAGGCTGAAGCTGAGGTTGAAGTTGCTACCGAGACCATCGAAGACGTAGCGGTTCCCGAGCTAGAAGTTGCTGAATAATTATCTTATCAATCTAGTTTTTTGAGATGAGTTACACCACCCAAGATATTGCCGATCTTCGCGAGATGACTGGTATGGGATTGATGGATATTAAGAAGGCACTCGACGAAGCTGGCGGCGATCGCGCCAAGGCTCTAGTGGTTCTTAAGGAGCGCGGCGCCAAGATTATGGACAAAAAGTCTGATCGCACCGCTGGCGAAGGTGTTATTGAGGCCTATGTACACGCTGGTCGCATCGGTGTTCTTGTAGAAGTAAACTGCGAAACCGACTTCGTCGCTCGCAGCGAAATCTTCAAAGAGTTCGCTCACGATCTTGCGCTACAAATCTCTAGCATGGCTCCCGATTCTATCGAGGCCCTTCTTGAGCAGCCTTTTATTAAGGACAGCAAACTTTCTATCGCCGATTACCTTCGCGAAGTAACTAGTAAGATGGGGGAGAAAGTGGTTATTGGCCGCTTCCACCGTATTTTACTTGGTGAGAACGTTCCTGCAGCCGTAGAAGAGGCGTAGGCTTTTCAGTTTTTTAAAACGGCGCTCTCCCGCGAGGAAGAGCGCCGTTTTATTATTGGGGCTGAAGCTCAAGGCATATTAAGCCCTTGCCTTGAGAAAACTTATCAAGCCAGTCGAAGGCAGCTTGATATTCTGTATCTGGCAAGATTCCCGTGTGCACTACCTGATTAAGGAGTGCGGAAACTGAATGATGGGTTCGGACGTGCACAATCCGGCAGCGGCACCGGCCACTTTCGGAATGGAAGGCTACGTAATCTCCCGCCACGACGTAGAAGAAGGGTGCGCCTCTCCTACGAATGTAGTGCGTCTTCCTACCTTCCTCGATAAGGGCTAGTTCCTCATCGGTTACGGTGAGGCAGCGCTCTTCTTCGTCATCTTCCCGGTCCCTTCGGACTAAGTCTCCCTCTATGCTGCGGCTGTTTCTCCATCGCTGAGCGCAGGTTTTGGGATGGATATCCAAGCTACTGACGTTGAGCCCGCATCGTGCGACAAGTATGACACAGGTAACCGAAGGTCCGTTTGCTTCTTCGGTTAGTCGGATATGGTCGCCCTGGGCGACCTTCATGCGCGAGCGTACGATGCAGGTACTGACGCTACCTCTTTTAATTGCAGCAACTTCCCCTACGGGGACAATTACTTGATGCGTTGCGAATTTTGCTTTCACACCTTTCCTTTTCTACCGACGAGAGTGCACGTCGGTATCTGGTTAGTACCAAGTTGGTGGGCACCCGTCAATTTACTCGCCTTCTTTTCCGAATCTCGCTATAGTAAACCCACTATGACTGAAATCCTCAACGCCATTCTCGACCCCGCCAAGCCACAGCTTGCGGCTGCCCTTTCTCACTACGAAGACGAGCTACGCACCGTGCGCACTGGTCGTGCAAATACCGCCATGCTCGATGGTGTTAAAGTGCTCTGCTACGGCAGTTTGATGCCCCTTAATCAGATTGCAAGCGTAAATACTCCCGAGGCTACTCAGCTTACCGTTCAGCCCTTCGATAAAGGCAATATTGCCGCTATTCGCACTGCTATTGCAGATGCCGATCTCGGTTTTAACCCCACCGACGATGGCAACCTGGTGCGTATTATTATCCCAGCCCTTACCACTGAGCGTCGCGAGGTATTAGTTAAGCAGGTGCATGGCTTGGGTGAGACGGCTCGCGTCAGTGTACGTGGCATCCGCGCCGGGCTCCGCGAAGCAGTAGAAAAAGCCAAAAAAGAAGGCGGTGCTTCCGAAGATCAGCGCGATTGGGCCTTTGAGCACATCGAAAAGATGGTAAGCGACACCAATAAAACCATCGAAACCATGACCAAAGAAAAAGAGCAGGAACTTCGTACTATCTAGTACGAACGGACACCGACACCATGTCCATCCTCGATTCGCACATTACACCACCGCTTACCCTGCTTGCTATTGCGGCGGTGCTCTTCTTGGTGGCACGGCATCTGCTGCGTACGCTGGCTTTTATTTTGCTCGCACAGCTAGTTTTACTGGTCTTATTTCCAAGCTTACTTGTGCAACTAGCTACCGCCGTTGATTATCTTCGCCACTTGGTGAATCTGGCCTAATGAGTAGCTTGCTCATTACCTTGCAGTCGCTGGTGGTTTTCTTATTGCTCCTTTCGCTCATCGTTGGCGTCCACGAGTGGGGGCATTTTATTGTGGCCCGTTT
>JAYUZR010000007.1:0-3241 GCA_043751595.1 Candidatus Berkelbacteria bacterium | reverse complement strand
GTAAGACTTGAAGAGGCAATATTAACCGCAGTACCAGTAGTAAGTGAGTTAGCCGCAACCGAGATACCAGATGAAGTACCAGTACCCGTAGTTACGGTTGGTACAAAGGCGTTGTTCTGGTTGAGGTAGGCAACATTACTTAACGCGCCAGCGGTATTGAGGCTGGTTCCGTTTAAGGTAAAGGCCGTCGTAGCATTAAGGGTTGCACCCTGAATAGTACCTGAAGCAGTAACACTTGTCGTAGTTATGCCGCCGTTAGCGGTAACCAGCCCAGTGAAGGTAGAAGCCCCAGTTACGGCAAGAGTCCCACTAAAGGTTGCGGCGCCTGCATTTGTAAGTAAGAAGCGAGACGTATTGCCCGATTGGAAGTTTACCAAGTCAGCAACAGATCCAGCCCCAGATGCTGGAGTATTAATACCTAGGTAGGTTCCACCGTTAGTAGCTACATTACCACCAGAAATTGCGGCACCAATCTGAGCCAGAGAATATGTTGCCGTATTTACCGGAGCACCAGTAAGGGCAAAGGCAATAGTTCCGGTAGCGCTTGAGCTAACTGAGCCACCAGCCGAAAGGAAGCCGTTTAGTCGGACGGTAGTGGTATCAACCGTTCCGTTGCTAGAGATTTTAAACTTAGAGGTTCCGCCATATTGGAAATCTGCAATGTTTGCAGCAGAACCAGCCCCAGTAGTAGGCAGGTTAACCCCTAGATAGGTTCCACCGTTTCCACTAGCGTCACCGCCAACAATTGCATCCCCCACACGAACGAGAGAGCTCGTCGAAGAGTTAGTAGGAGCACCTGTGATAGCAAGCGCATTTGCACCTGTTTTTGTAAGCGTAATAGTTTGCGCTGTTGTTGCACCTCGGCCAGTAACGCTCGCCAGGGTATCTACCTCAGTAATGGTGTAGCTAGCAATAGTAGAAGCCGTAACTAGTGGAGAATTACCCCAGTACAGATCGCCAGTTGCGGCACCGCCTGCGGCGGTAGTATGAAGTAAGTTATTTGCGCCGGCCGCACCAAGACGAACAGAGCCAGTAACATCTAGCTGAGCAAAGCCAGTAGGGGCGTTAGCAACTGCTACCGAGCCAGAAGCGGCAATAGTAAGGCGATCAACGAGGGTTTGGCCAGCCGAAGAGTTAGCTGCCTGCAAGATAATACTTCCGCCGGTAGTGGTAGCATCTCCAGCCAGACCACCAGCAAGTTTAAGAGCAGCACCTGCCACAGTAGCACCAGACCCGCCACTTGCGTGAAGGGTAAAGGCCTGAGGCGAAGCTGCAGTTACTCCATTTCCGAAGTAACCATCGCTGATCTGAGAAATACCTGATGCAGTACTTCCGACAACCAGTTGATAGTTAGCGGTAGTGGTAGCACCTGCACCCAATGCAATGGATCCGAAGCCATTTGAGGTTGCTCCAACTCCGATAGCAATAGCATTTTGCCCTGTTGCGTTGGAGGCGCTATGACCAATAACAACACTACCATTACCAGAAACTGAGCTATTGGTACCAAGGGCCACGCTATTATAGGCGGAAGAGGTAGCTCCGTACCCAAAGACCGAAGCGTACTGAACGGCGCCAGTAACTGATGCACTGTTACCAATAGCCGTTGAAACCTGTGCACTCGAATTACTGATCGCAGCGCCATTTCCGACTACCAGGTTACTCGTACCATTGGCTGTAGATGAGGCACCGAAGCGCTCACTATTGGTGCCAGATGGACTAGTGATCCCGCCATTCGCCGTAATGAGGCCAGTGAAGGTGGAAGTCCCAGTAACTGCCAGCGTTCCGGCCGCAGATACATTTCCAGCCACTGTTACCGAGAACTTACTAGCCGAAGCCACTTGCAGATCAAGCAGATTGGAGGCATAGCCAGTGGCAGGATTAACCTTAATACCTGCAAAATAGGTGGTCTTTTCGGTGATAGAGGTGTAGATGTTTCCACCGTAATCACCGCTAATCTGGTAATTACCATCAGCAGACATTGCATTCTCGTTCCAGTTGCGGGTAGAGCCATCGGCGGTCCAGGTTAGACCGTAGTCAGTAGAGAAGTACATAGACCCGCCATATTCTGCTGCAGCTTGACGAGCACCATCAGCCGACATCGCAATACCGTACCAACTACGACTGGAGTCGCGGGCAGTCCAGGTAGCACCGTAGTTTACAGAAGTGTAGATCTGGCCACCATTTACAGTAGCCGTCTGGCGGGCACCATCGGCCGATACGGCTATACCGTACCAACCACGACTAATATCACGAGCAGTCCAGGTTACACCGTAGTCGGAAGAGGTATAGATCTGACCGCCGTAGGCTGCTGCAGTTTGGTACTTGCCATCAGCCGACATCGAAACTTGGTACCAACCATAACTACCAGAAGCTTGAGCAGTCCAGGTTACACCATAGTCGGAAGAAGTATAGATCTGACCGCCGTAGGCTGCTGCTGCCAAGCGAGAACCATCGGCCGACATAGTAATGCCGTGCCAGTTATAACTACCAGAAGCTTGAGCAGTCCAGGTTACACCGTAGTCGGAAGAGGTATAGATCTGACCACCGTAGGCAGTAGCAGCCTGGTGGGAACCATCAGCAGATAGTGCTACACCCCTCCAATCTCGGCTGGAGTCGCGGCCAGTCCAGGTGGCGCCGTAATTGGAAGAGGTATAGATTAGTCCATTTGTCGCTGCAACTTGGTAGGAACCATCAGATGAGACAGCAAGACCCGCCCAGTTGCGACTGGAATCTCTCGCCGTCCAGGTGGTGCCAAAATTATACTGAGCAGCATCGAAGGCAACAGCCGATAGTGCAGTGCGGCCATAAATAAGCTTATCGGTTGGGTTAGCAGCGGTACCGGTAAGACGCTGAAGTGAACCACCCTGAAGTGATATAGGGCCAGAAGTATCAAGGGTAGTAACACCAGATACCGCCCCTGCAGTGGTGATATTGATTCCGGCAGAAGTTACCCCAAAAGTACCGGTTGCGTTGCCGATATTGGTATTAGCAGTACCAGTGGCGTTAATTGAGGTAGCACCAGTTAGAGTAAGGCCGCCGCTTGCAGTAACCAGACCGGTAACTCCCAGCGCACCGCTTACGGTAAGGCCGCCAAAGGTTGGGGTAGAGCTGGTGGCAATACTCTGTGGAAGGCTTAGGGTAACCGCGCCAGTAGCACCAGAAGCAATTACCTGATTAGCCGTGCCAGTAATAGAGGTAACACCAGCGTTAGTAACCGTAATTGAACCACCGAGCGAAACGG
>JAYUZR010000006.1:0-3092 GCA_043751595.1 Candidatus Berkelbacteria bacterium | reverse complement strand
ATCACCCACATTCTTAGACCAGTAAGTAACGGCTGGGTATTGAATAGAGCGAAGGTAGGAGAAGGTAACGCCCCAAGGGAATGGGCCGCGCTGATTAATGCGATTAAGATTGATCGCTGCATCGCGAGAAGTTTGACCTCCAGAAAGGAAGACAATTCCACCAAGATCGTGGGGCACATGCTCGCGAAGAACGCGAACGGTGTGATCTGCTACAGCATCGTGGTCGATTGGGAAGCCAGATTGCTTACCAGGAAGCACCATACTTGTTTTGAGTACGGTACCAGGAAGATGCACCTTGAAAGCGCGAAGGGTTTGGAAGGTAATATCAAGCGTATGAGCGGCTACTTCGGCGCAGCGCTCAATAGTATGCGTACCTTCAAAGAGGATTTCTGGCTCTACGATAGGAACAATATTGTGCTCTTGGCAGATGCGGGCGTAGCGAGCCAAAGCGTAGGTATTAGCCCCGATACACTCATCGGTAGGAATATTCTCGCCGATGGTGATAACGCCGCGCCACTTAGCAAAACGAGCACCTGCAGCAGCATATTTTTCCATGCGCTCGCTCAAACCATCGAGGCCCTTGGTAAGTTTCTCGCCTGGGAAGCCTTCAAGATCGAAGAGGCCGCCATCAACCTTAATACCAGGAAGTACTCCGCGATCGGTAAGATCTTGCGCAATCGTTTTTCCTGGAGCGATTTCAGCGCCGAAGGTTTCGTCGTGAAGAATTACTCCGCTAATAACGCGAGGGACTGCATCGGCAGAATACAGGGCACTGCGATACGCAAGGCGAGTTTCTGGAGTAGATTCGAGCCCAACTGAAGCAAAAAGCTTTTCGTTACTGGCTGGACTATCGTCTGAGGCAAAAATACCCTTGCCTGGCTGGACCATGGCTTGGGCGGTATCGGCAAGGATTTGCAGATCCATAGAGGTGTCGGCTATGAATGAAATGTTCAGACTCCAGTATGCGCCACTTACCCTAAAGAAGGAAGTACCTTAGCCGAAACCAGAGCTTCGCGAACTTTTTCGCACCACTCGGGATTGCTAATTTGCTCTTCGGAAATGGCTGAATAATTCTTAGCTCCAGGATAGGGCTCATCACGATTATCAAATAGGGCAGCAATAACGTCCTCTGGCACGCCTTTTACCTTTAGAAAGCAGCGATTGTCAGCCAAGATTACAGCAAACTTTTCACCCAAGTACCCGCCATACTCGCCAAACATGGGGCGGGTACGCACTTGCGGATGCAAGTTGCGAAGAAGCACCTCCCAGTGCGCAACAAATGGTTTTTCGGTCATAGTAAGTAAACGATGTCACAGAACTCTTCGCCTGCCAATCCGCCCATGCCCCGCCTTCGGGCCAGCCTGTTCTTGGGCTTTGGTTCGGCTATTTTGGCATGGGGAGCTATTAGTATCTTCACGTTCGCCACCAGCCAGCAACTTCCGCGACTCGTCCTTTCATCACCTAGTCCCACCCCTACTAGTACCGTATTAGCCGCAATTCCAGCGCGACAAAACGCCACGGTAACAAAAGTAGTCGATGGCGATACGCTCAAAGTAACGCTTAATGGAGCCGAAGAAACCCTCCGCCTTATAGGCATTAATACTCCCGAGGTAACAAGTGGTGTCACCAAGGAGCAATGCTTTGGCCCCGAGGCTTCCGCCTTCATGAAGAGCCTCCTTCCGGCGGGTACTGAAGTCCAGCTTGAATCCGATCCAACTCAAGACGAGCGCGACCGCTACGATAGGCTCCTCGTATTCGCCTTTAAGGATGAAGAAAATGTTAATCAAACCATGATCGAGCAAGGCTATGCCTTCGAGTACACCTTTAATAAACCCTATCACTACCAAGTGCAGTTTCTTGCAGCTCAAACTTTGGCCCACTCTCAGCAGCGCGGCCTCTGGTCACCGACTACCTGTAATGGTAAAAAGGTAATCCAGTGAAATCACTTGCTCAAGCCATTTCGTTTATTAGCAGCCCATTTTTTGTTGGTATTGCTGCCGTAGTAATAATTACACTAAGCCAGTCCGGAACCACAGCCCAGCATAGTATGTGGCTGGCCACCATCTTGGTTCCTACTTTTTTCCTCCCTTTTATTTTTATCTGTACTGGGATGGCCTTTCACAAAATTGGCGATATTCATGTCACCAATAAAGAAGAGCGCACCGGCGCCTACCTTGCCTTAGTCTTAAGCGGAATCTTGGCTTTTTTCCTAATGCGCTACGTACAAGGCCCACCCGCCCTTAAGCTGTTCTGCCTGCAAATTAGTGCCTCGGCCTTTACCTTTCTTATCATCAACCTTTTCTGGAAGATTAGCGGACACAGCGGTGGTATTGCCGCCAGCTGCACCGTATTTGCCCTTACCCTAAGCCCACTCTGGTGGCTTGGCCTACTTACCATTCCTTTTGTGGCGTGGTCTCGAGTATATCGCGGACGACACACCTGGATGCAAGGAGTAGTAGGGACGCTAGTTGGGATGAGCGCCCCCGCCCTCCTCTTTTATATCTACTGAGCAACCGGCGATCCGGCAGAAGTTGCCTTAAGCATTACTGCGCATTCGGTGCCTGAGCAACTCTGCACTCTATCTGCCACTAGTTGGCTAAGGAGTGGAATGAGTACCTTGGTGGCTTCATATCGCTCAGCACCAGCTATCTCAAACATGTAGGTAGGAACAAGAAACACGCCGTCTTTAGCATACTGCTCAGTAAGTACCAACTTTGGCTCTTGCAGTGTACGAACAACCTGAGCTTCTTGGCTGTTAGTAGTAGCATCAATCATGGGATATGCATAAGAATACCCGCCACCCTCAGCCAATTTGGTAATATCTGCTACCGAGGCAAGATCGTAGGCCGAAGATTGGTACCCCTGGCGGAGCGTGCCGTAGGCTGACTCCACCGTCCTTGAACTAGTGGATATTGATACCTGCACTCCACTTGGGTTCCCACTTCCATCTACTACTGGAATCCCGGCAACCGTCTCTGGCCACACTACCTGCGCCCAGCCAGAATCATAACCGACCTCTTTAACTACCACCGGATCTCCTAAGCCGCTCACTGCAATTGCGTGATCAGCAACAAAACTCTTAGCCAGAGCAA
>JAYUZR010000005.1:0-4478 GCA_043751595.1 Candidatus Berkelbacteria bacterium | reverse complement strand
AGAGTTTCGGAAGGCGCTTGAACAGCAGAGCTCTGAAGGGCAAACCACCACCCAGGTTCTTACTACGCAGCGGCAACAAGATTGGGCCGATGCCACCAGCGATGCTATTGATGCCTATTTTGAAACCAAGGGCACGGTTCCTACCGACCTTAAAGAACTACTTGCAACCAACCAAATTACTGCACCGCCAACCATTGGCGGCAAGGTGATGCAGTATACCTATACACCAAACGGCCTCCTTACCGATTATGCGCTAACGGTGCCGATGCTCATTAAGGGAACTTGCGCTGGCAATGCTGGGCTCTACACCGTTACGCTAACCTATGTACTCTGCGACGCTGAAGAAAGTCCTTCTCCCGGTACTTCTGCCACTCCGGATCCTTCTGATTCCCCTGCTCCTACCCTTCGCTAGTTAGAGCTGATTTCTGTCACGGCCAGTAAGCGCTTTTCGGTGCTGAGAGCGGTAATAGATAATAGCAAATCGATGCGCTTCTTCGCGTAGGAGCTCGGCGACTGTGCCCCAGGCTTCGTCGGTTTGCACCTGCGGAACCTTGGCAAAATCGGTGCCATAGAGATCGACCCGGCGGCGGGTCGGGCCTTTGGCAACCGAGCCGATTGGTGCCCTTTCGGCGGTAAGCTCTAGCTTTAAACGAACTTCCAAGGCTGAAGCTAGATGCCCTTTTCCACCATCAACAAAAAGAAGATCAGGTAAAATCCAGCGCTCTTCGTTGGCTTTCCCACGGGTTAGCCGGCGCTTAAGCACTTCTTTAAGCATGTCGAAATCAGAAATGCCTTCGACGGTTTTGATTCTAAACTTGCGGTAGCGAGATTTATCCAGATAGAAGCGCTGCTTAACATCTGCCGGGGTAAGAACGGGTTTATCTTTGCCATCCCGCAAAATACCTACCACCATCGAAGCCACCGCGTACTGGCCGGAGATATTGGAAATATCGTAGCATTCAAAACGAAGGTCTCGCTCTGCATTGTAGGTGTAGGCATCGGAACGTTGACGGGCATCGTTTAGCTTGCGTGTTTCGGCTACATCCTGAATATGAGCAAGAGCTTGTAATCTATCGCGGAAGCGAACCGCCATCTCATAGTTTTCATTGGCGGAAGCCTCAGTCATTTGCTGCTCTACTTGGCGAAGGAGTTGTTCGCGATCTCCTCGTAGGAAAGCTCTAATTTGATCGATGTTTTTACGATAGTCTTCTACCGAGACTTTGGCTGCGCACGGCGCCTCGCACAAACCAAGTGTGGCAAAAATACAGCCATGCCCAAGCTTTTCGTACTCTTTATATTTAGTAGAAGTACAGTCGCGAAACGGCCAAATGTGGCGAATGGTTTTGAGGGCTTTGCGTACGGAAGAAGCTGAAAGGTAGGGTCCAAAAAACTCTTGGTGATCAATTTTTTGAGAGACTTTTCCCTCCCCTGCCCGGGCACGCTTCTTTTTAGCTAGCAGCTCTTCCAGATCTTTCTCGCGGGACAAATAAATACCTGGGAACTCTTGCGAGAGATCAATGCGGATTAACGAGAAAGACTTATCGTCTCGAAGACGAATATTGTACTTTGGTTTGTACTGACGGATAAGCCGCGCCTCGAGAAGAAGTGCTTCAAGTTCGGAGCCGGTTTGCTGATGATCGAGCGTAACCGCCTGCACCACCATATTAACCAAGCCAGGCCCTCGGGTATCGGCTAGATCTGGGGCGAAGTAACTGCGGACTCTATCGCGCAGACTAATTGCCTTACCCACATAGAGCACCTCTCCCTCTCTGTTTTTGAAGAGGTAGACTCCAGGGATCTTTGGTAGCGCTGCCGCCTGCTGGCGCAGCGTAAGTACTTCTTCTGCCATATCTGGGCAGAACTATAGCAGAAAATCCTTAGAATCAGCCTTATGGTGTCACACGAATTCTTTTGTAGATTGCATCAAAACCTAGAACCGACGAATACTCACCACTTTCGCAAAGGGCGATATTTACGCAATCAGTAAAGCTAACATTCTTTGTTGTGAGGCGACGATACACTGCAATTGCTGCAAGCTCTATCTGAACCGTGAGGTTAATACGTGAGATATCGAGCCGATTATGGATAATATCGTGAATTAACTGCAAGGCTACTAACCTACCGGAGCGAAGACTAAGTACTGTGATACACTCACCGATTACTAAAGGTGTCCAGAACAAATCTAGCTTCTTAGATAGAATTAGCTTTTGAGCACTTTCGTGGTGTGCATCCGTTTCGTTGTAATATCCAATAATAATATCAGCGTCGACGACGCTTTTTGGGCGGTGCTCCATATACAATTTCGTCTACCTGCTGGGAAAGATACCGGCCTCCGCTAAACTTGAGCCGCTCAAAGGAGGCTATCCATTTAGCACGCCACTCGGCAAGTGCTGGATCTATTTCCTTTTCAGATCTTACGGGTGTTTTCATAAAAGTGGGTTAGTAATTGAATACAACCACTAAGCCACAGGCGCCTTGTAATTAACTAGTCACGAAAGGAGCTATTCAAGACTCTTTGGGTTTTGAATAGCTCTCTATACCGTCTTAGTGAGATCCGTCAAAGCCACAATCTTACTCTCACCCGTAGAGCGATCAATCACCTCCGCCCCACCCTGCTCAAGCGAGCGTTTACCAATGATAATTCGGGTAGGTATACCGAGCAAATCAGCATCAGCCATCTTGGCGCCGGTTGACGCTTCGCGGTCATCAAATAAGACCTCAACACCAGAAGCCTTAAGCGCTTCGTACACAGCAACACCCTGCTTATCTTGGGTAAGATCAATCAGGTGTACAGCAAAAGGAGCAATCTCTTTAGGCCAAACCATCGCACCTTTTTCAACATCCCCGTACACCTCAACAACGGTTCCCATTACACGAGAAATACCAATTCCGTAGCAGCCCATCCAAAGCGCCTGCTCTCCTCCGTCTTCGGTCTGAACTACGGCATGCATTGGCTCAGAAAACTTCTTACCCAGACGGAAGATATTTCCTACCTCAATAGCAGAAGCGGTCTTCACTTCTCCGCCGCAATACTCGCCTAGCTCAGCGCTTGAAGCATCTTCTACAATTTCCTGATTACGTGCCTCACGGCCATCCGCACGTAGATAGATAGTATCCTCCCCCGCCTCGGCAATTACCTGGAACTCATCTGAGAACTTAGCAAACATCCCACCCGATGCCTTGGTGAGAAGAGCATCGAGGCCACAGCGGTTATAGATTCGCAGATAGGCATCACTTACCTGACCATAAAAGTTATCAAAGTCTTCTTCGGAAAGATGAAAGCTATAGAGGTCTTTCATCAAAAACTCGCGACCACGAAGCAAGCCAGACTTAGCCCGGAGCTCTTTGCGGAACTTGGTTTGAATCTGGTACAGCGCGACTGGAAGCTGTTTATAGGAGTGCAGATGCGCTCGCACAAGATCGGTCATTACTTCTTCGTGAGTAGGTCCAAGGGCTGCTGTTTCTTCAGCCACCGTATACATCACATCACCAATCGCCTCTGCCCAGCGGCCGCTTTCTTCCCAGAGCTCACGGGGATGAAGGGCTGGAAGAAGCACCTCCTGCACGTGAGGTAGAGCGTTCATTTCCTGGCGAACAATACCGGAAATCTTTTGGAGAACCTTAAGGCCAAGCGGCGTGTACGACATTACCCCGGCCATAGTTTTGTGAATAAACCCAGCCCGATACAAGAGAATGGCGTTTTTTGAGGTTTCTCCAGCAGGAGCCTCACGCCGGGTCTGACTAAATAAATGAGATTGCAACATAGTAAAAAATTAAAGTAAACGAGATCCTACCGCCACCTCGCGCTCGGGCTGGGCAATAATAACCGCATTCTCTGCGTCGTAGGTGCCGAGCACCAGTACCTCGGAGAAGAACTTGCCGATCTGCTTGGGGGCAAAGTTAATCACCGCATAGATCAGCTGCCCCACCAACACTTCTTTAGTGTAGTGAACAGTAATCATCGAGCTTGACCACTTCACCCCAATCTCCGGACCAAAATCGATCTCAAGCTTGTAAGCCGGTTTCTTGGCTTCGGGAAAATCGTGCACGCTCACAATACGCCCGACGGCGATGTGTACTTTTTCAAACTGCTGGTAGGTAATAGGTTCCATATGCTCCTCGGTGAAAATAAAAATGCCCCTTCGCAAACAGCAAAAGCTGGTGCGACAGGGACGAGAAGTGCTCGTGGTACCACCCTATCTTTGCGCTCGTAAAGCGATACGCCTTATTGCCTCTGATAACGGAGAGGATTCGGCACTGCTCATCGCAGGCAGCTCCAGGGCGGGGGACCCCTTCATTGCTTTGAAAGGAGATTAGCAGAAAGTGGGTGGTTGCGAAATGCCAGAATAAGCAATCGCAATAGTGAGACGATTCAGCTATAAAGACGAAAAAGAGAAAGAGGACTTTATGGAGAAATACTATCGTTTATTTATTGGGCCGTTAGTTCCGTTGCATGGACCGGCCCAGAGAGGGCCTTT
>JAYUZR010000004.1:0-6416 GCA_043751595.1 Candidatus Berkelbacteria bacterium | reverse complement strand
GCTGAGGCAGTCTAGCACAGGAAGTTTAACCAGTATCAACTCCTCAAATAACGTGCGAGTTGGTAAGCACGATAGTAATCCCTTTGCGGGGCAGGTTGACGAGGTTCGTCTTTCAAATTCTGCCCGCTACGCAGTAGCCTTCTCTCCGGCTCGCCGAGTAATTGAAGATGCTACTACCCTTCTCCTTTGGCACTTCGACGAAGGTACTGGTACTTCTGCCGTAGATTCCTCAGGTAACGCCAATACTGGTACGCTCACCAATGGTCCAACTTGGGCAACCGGCGCCCAGGCACTAATGCAGGGCTTCCACGGCTGCTCTCCCGACGATGCCAATGATGCCAGTTGTTCGGGTGGAGGAAGGCAAGGGGCGGGGAACCTTACGCTTAGTAATACAAGCTCTACTAGTAATGATAGTGCTTACGAGGTGCAGATGGTGGCGGGCAGTGGAGCAACCGTACTGGACGGAACCAACGACTTTATTCTCGTCCCAAATAGTACCTCACTTAATCGCAGTGTATCTAGTACGGTCACCATGGAGGCGTGGGTATATCCCACTGCTTCTCCATCCGGCTGGACAAGTATTATGGCTAAGCGTGACGGCGCTAATTACGCGTACGGAATTAATTATAATGTAGCTGATCAGTTCCAGGTCTACACTACCTCTGGCATAAAAAATTTTTCGTATACCCTGCCCCTTAATACCTGGACTCATGTGGCAGGGGTGATTGATAGTAGTCAAACTCGGCTCTATATTAACGGCAAGCTAACAGGTTCAGCCGCTGGTAGCGGTGTTGGCTATTCTGGGACCCAAGATTTTACGATAGGTTCATCCGGTAGTAATAGCGGTTCTGGAACTGAATTATTTACTGGACGTATTGATGAGGTCCGTATCTCCGGTAGCGCCAAATATTCTAGCGATTTTTTCCCAGCTCGCCGCCTTCGTACTGAGAGTGACACTGCGGGTCTTTGGCACCTTGATGAAGGTACTGGTACTACTGCTTATGATGCATCGGGTAATAGTAATGTAGGCACCCTTACTAATGGTCCAACCTGGGGTACGGGTATTATTAGAACAGATCCAGCCCAGGGGGATCCGCTTTACTACAAGTGGCGAGTAGTTGGCGGTAGTTGGTCCACACCCGCACCAGTGCCAAGCACTACTACGGAACTTCCTTCAACTGGAGTCGAAATTAGATTTAACCCAAATGGCTTGTACGGTGCTGACGATAAGTTCAAAATTGCCTCGTGGGCTATTGAAGCGCTTTCCACCAGTACGCCGCAACGCGGTAGTCGGCGTAGCTTCCCACGACGTGCACACCTTATTACCTCGGCGAGCGGCATTGATATTATTGATGCCTCAACGAACAAGTTATGGATGCGGGCACCGGTTTCTGATGGTAATGAATGGTTTCGGGCAATTCCATACACTGCCACCATGAAAAACGGGATTCTGTATGTCGGTAAGAGTGGCTATGGCTTCTCGCGACTTGATTTTAGCCAAGATCAGGGGCTCTACATTCACCATGACCAGTGCTACTACATGGGTGCTAGTAGTACTCAGGGGCTTGCCGTGCGGGCTACTGCCGTGAATTACTCCACCGGCTGTGACTGGGAGACTTCAATCAATGGCTACACGTATGGCATTGGGGTGCAGGTTATCGGCGGAGTGCAGTATTTCGCCGGTGCCGGCCTCGATGGTATCTACCTCTACAACGAGCTTACCCATCAGCAAAACCGCTACGTAAAAACCTCGGGCGACGACTATCTTTCGGTTGCGCTTACTTCAGGTGGCCGATTGTACGCTGCCAATTCAACGGCTGGTGGAGTAGATGTCTGGACCAATGTTACCGCCGATACGGCCGACCAAACTGGCGCTGATCTCAGTTATACTACTTCTTCAACCCCTGCCTTACTTCAGAATACGGTTAACTCGCTCTCGGTAACTGAGGGAAATAGTACAGCTGACGGTGTTTCGAATGTGCTTGCAGTGGGTACTAACTCAGGTGCCGATGTTATCGATGAGCACTCCACGCAGGCCTCAGGTACGGTTCGCCACTATACTCGCCAAGGCTCGGTTGGGACGAGCGGGTATAGTGAGAAAAACTTTGGTGGAGCACTTAGCTTTGATGGCACAAACGACTTCGTAACTCAGCCAAGTCCTGGTGGTGCAATTAATATTAGTACCGGTACTATCGAGGCGTGGTTTAGAACCACTGATAGTTCTGCTGGCTATCACGCGGTAGCCTTAAAATCGCTCGCCTACGGCTTTTATGTGCACACGGGAACTCTAGCTATTTACGACTGGAATACCTCGTCTCTGAGAGATTCAGGTGTGAGTGTGGCAGATGGGGTTTGGCATCATGCGGCCGTAACCTTTGATAGCGGGGTAACTAACGGCACAAAGCTGTGGCTTGATGGCGTCCTAGTATTAACAACGACGATTACTGCTACGCACGCCGCCGGTGTAACGGTGGGTTGTAACGCAGGAAGTGGTGAGTGCTTCTCTGGACTAGTTGATGAGGTGAGAGTGTCTAATATTACTCGTTACACTACTAATTTCACTCCTTCAACTAAGCCATTTGGTACAGATTCGAACACGGTAACTTCGTACCACTTCGACGAGCGAGATGGGCAAAATCTTCGCGGTGCAGATCACAACATTTATCAGGCTGTTCTTGGCGCAAGCTCATCGGTTGCATCTGATGATCCAACACGAGTCTGGCCAGCACTTGGTGGTACCTCGGATAAGGTTACGTCTGTTGGCCTTACAAGTTCTACCGATAAGGGGAGTGCGCTCAGCTTTGACGGTTCTGACGATTTTGTTACAACCTCACTTCCTGCAACCTACGGTCCGTACACGTTAGCGACTTGGGTATACTTGGCTAGTGACACAACTAAGGGTGCTTTTATGAAGTTGGGTAATAGTGCTACGGGTGTTGGATTGGGTACTGGGTCAGCAACATTCGACAGTAATGGAAATGAGCTCATTTTTCTCTCGGAAAGTATAGCCTGGAAGGGTACGGGTGTGCACATTGGGTTAGGATGGCATCATGTAGCGGCGACCGTTTCAGTCGGAGGCGCGCTAAACGCCTATATTGATGGGTCACTTATCTATACCAGTAGCGTCTCGCTTAACACTGCTGCGGGGACGTACGTTATCGGCGGGTATGACGTTGGAACTCCTCGCTACACTACTGGTACTCTTGATGATGTGCGGGTGTATACGTCTGAGCTAACTGCCGCAGATATTTCTTCCATCTATAATAATGGCTTTGGTAGGACTGAAAACACGATTCCTGGATTAGCTTCGTGGTACAAGTTTAACGAGGGCACTGGTCAGACACTTGTCGATTCCGTGCGACCAAGTGCAACTACTACTCGCGGAGCTACGAGCGGCTCAGCTTCTGACGATCCGACTTGGGTGATTGGTTCCCAGATTGGTGAAGGGCATACACTGTGGGCGGCTACTAATGGCGCTGGCTCAGATGATGGCGCCGTCACTGGTATTTTGCTCCCATCTGGAACCCAATCTAAGGTATACACCACCAGCAACTCCGACTTGTCCGATGCCGATGTTACTTCGCTCAATATAGGACCAGGAGGGCTCGCCCTTATTGGTACCGAAGCAGGTGCCTGGAGTGTGGGTGGTGCCGGTACTCCTGAAGTAGCTTCTGGGGCCAAGAGTCAGCCGAGTCGGCTAAAAGGAAATGTGCGCCTAAAGGGCGGAACTCGCCTAGGAAGGTAGTCGGCATTTTGGTACAGTGAAAGCCTGTTAAGTAAGTACTTGGTATGGCTTCAAAAAAGTTTATCTCTGGGTTCATGGAGTTTATCCGCGAACAGGGAGTAGTCGGCCTGGCCGTTGGATTAGTTATTGGTGGTGCCGTGGCTACTCTGGTTAAGTCGCTCATCGATAACGTGGTAATGCCTCCAATCGGTATTTTGCTTGGTTCTGCCGAAGGTCTTAAGGGCTTGGCAGTAAGTCTTGGTACGTACGGTGGTAAGGAAACGATCATGCACTACGGTATTTTCTTGAATGATCTTATTAACTTTATCGTGATCGCTGCCGTCATTTACTACATCGTAAAGGTGTTGCAGCTTGATAAAAAGATCGATAAGCCGAAAGCGTAATACCTCTTCCTGCGGGGACAAAAACCTGAAGTAATGCGCCACTTTGATGAGTCGGCATTTTTTCCCGCAAGAAAACACCTCGGTCATTATTGACCGAGGTGTTTTCTGAGGATGCAACCTTTTTTTCTAAAGTGAGTTGTAGTAGATGAAGGAGATTGACACACTTGATTTCTTTCATCAAACTAATCGGGAATCCGTAATCCTCTTTCATGAAGCGCACAGGTGTTATTTTAACCTCAATTATCGTTCTCCTCGTTATTCTTGGCGGCGGCTTTATCGCTTACCGTAGCGGCAATCTTCCTTTCGGAACCGGCGCAGTCATCAAAGATAGCGGCAACAATGTGTCCGATTATACCGCGGTATTCCTTACCAACGGACAGGTATACTTCGGTAAAATGGTGGCCGATAACACCACTATGGTCGATCTTCGCGATATCTACTATCTGCAGGTTAACCAAAACCCACAAGATACTACCAAGACCGATACCAAGGCTACCGATCAAAATCAGGTTGTATTAGTTAAGCTTGGCGAAGAGCTTCACGGGCCTACCGATCGTATGCGCATCAACAAGAATCAGGTTATCTTCACCGAATCTGTTAAGAGCGATTCTCGTGTAGTTAAGGCAATCCAGGACTACCAGAACAAGAAGTAAGTCTTCTTGATTCAAGAAAAGGCCCGGGCAAACGCCTGGGCCTTTTAGTTTCGTTACCTGGGCCGTACAATAAGTTCAATGAAAGATTCAGCTATCTTAGAGGAACTTGCCGCCGTCCAGCACGAGCGCGATCGCTTGCTCGATAAAGTGCACGGGCTCGAGCACGATAAACGCACGGCTACCAAGTCGCGCGATAGGCATGCTCGCCAGTTGCAGATGGCGTCGGCCCTTAATTTAAGTATTTTTACTGCGCCCGATACGGCCAGTATGTACGGTCTACTTTGTCGTGGCTTGGTGTACCAGTTGCACTGGGATGGGGCGGTAGTTATTGGGATGCACGGGCGTAACCCGGTGGTGCACGCCTACCACGGTATGAGCGAAGGTCAGATCCAACATATTCGCGATTACGCTACCACGAATGCTATTTTCCTAAGCCAGTATCACACCGGTAAATCGCACCTTACCCATCAGCGCACTGATACGCTCGATCTTAGCCTGCGTGCGCTCTTTAGTGCCGATGAAGTAATGATGGCGCCAATCCAGCTGGGCGATGAGCGCTTTGCCTATGTAATTACCTGCGCCCACACTCAGCGCGCGCTGCAAAATGTTACCGAGCAAGAACTGGCCTTTACTTCTGGAGTAGCGGCTGTGGTGGCCCATGCTGTGCAATATAATCTTTCGTTTAAGAATCTTGAGGATCAAAACCACAGGCTTCGCCAGCTGGATCAATTAAAGGATTCGTTCCTTTCTATTACCTCGCACCAGTTGCGTACGCCGCTTTCTATTATTAAATGGGTGCTGGCCGCCCTGCAGACCGACCCTGCTATTCAGGTATTAGAAGAGCAGCACAAGCTGGTAACCCAGGCCTATAGCACTAATGAGCGCCTCATTCACGTGGTAACTGAGTTGCTTAATGTTTCTCGTATTCAAGAAGGTCAGCTGCACTGCGAGCTTCGGGTTGGGAATCTACGAGAAGTAGTGCTCGATCTCCACGAGCGCAATCGTCCACTTTCAGAAAATGAGCACGTAGAGTTGGTAGTATCCGTGCCAGATAGCGTACCTGATACGATGCTGGATCCACTCCTTCTTAAAGAGGCGCTGCAAAATATGGTTAATAATGCCATTGATTACTGCAGCGATAACGGTACTATCTCCCTGGAGCTTACCCGCGAAGAAGATGAGTTGATTGTTTCGGTTACCAATACCGGCGTGGGTATTGCGGCTGAAGACCGCGAAAAAGTGTTTACCCAGTTCTTTAGGGGAGAAAACGCGCAGCGCATCGAGCCAAACGGTAATGGCCTCGGGCTCTATATGACTCGCGTCATTGTAGAAGAACACGGCGGACGGGTTGGCTTTGTCTCTCATCCAAATAAAACTACTGTTTTCACTGCCAGGTTCCCCATAATGGACCACCATGCGTAAGCCGTTGGTTGTATTAGCCGAAGATGAGCCTCTTCTTAGAGAGCTCTTTGGTGGTGCCTTACTTAAGGCTGGTTGGAGCGTGCTCGTGGCTGATAACGGAGAATCGGCGCTGGATCTTATCACCAAGCAGCGGCCGGATGCGGTGCTACTAGACCTCTTGATGCCAAAGCTTACCGGCTACGATGTACTTGAGCGCCTACGCACCAGTGGTGA
>JAYUZR010000003.1:0-4955 GCA_043751595.1 Candidatus Berkelbacteria bacterium | reverse complement strand
ATCTTTAGTAAGGGAGATAAGTTGCAGCTTACTAACGGCTCTACTAAGTACTTTTATATCTCCTCACTTAGTTTCGGAGCTGGTGTTACTACAGTAAATGTGACCGCAGGAACTGATTACACACTCGCTGTTGGGGCAATTAGCCTGATTCTTTTCAGTAAGTTAGAGCGTCCTTCTGGATTCCCAACCACCTTTAACTTCAATCCTAACCCTACTGGGTACTCGGTTATTCCAAGCGGAACTGTGGCGAGGTTTAGTGTTAATGGGAACACTGCCAGCATCTTTTACTACTCGTCGGTTGATGGAACTAGTAATGGTACTGGAAAGAGCTATACCCTTCCGATTGCGCCATTATCAGGTTCAGGAACGATTGGAGTATTCGTTACCCAGTGTAAAGATAGCGGTACTAGTGCCTATGGTAAGCACGCAATTGCTTATACCGGCTCTACTGTCACCTGCTATCCTAATCAGTCGGTAGGCTCTTGGATTGCCAGCGGCTCTTCAAATCACGTTGCAGATGGAGTTCTAATTACTTACCCAATCTAGCCATGAATATTCCTATTCGCCCCATTGCTACTCACGCAGCATCGTTTGTTCTAGGTACAGTTGCAGTATTTGGCTCAATTGCTGGACTTAATGCAGTTACTAAAGATGCCTCACCTACGCCAAGTGCGATGGTAATGCCCTCTCCAACAGCTACTCCATCTTTCACTATGGATCGTGACATTTTGCTTCGTAAGATCAACGAGCAACGCCTAGAGGCTAAGGCTCCAGTTCTATATTACGACAACACCCTGCAGCAATTTGCCGATAAACGCCTCGCAGAAGTGAAAGAAGAGAGCCTAAAGACAGACCGTTGTAGCCACGATGGGTTTACTACAAGCACTATTGCCCGAGACCTCAAACGCAACATTAGCGAGAACCTAGCGTGTAACGCCCAGACAAATGAACAAGCAATGGAAGGCTGGTTGGCTTCTCCAACACATAAAGCAGCCATGCTTGACCCTCAATTTTCGCAGCTTACGATCGCTACTGATGGCCGTTTTGCCGTTACCCTGTTTTCAACTGCTGCTTACTCGGAGTAGAATCACATTACATAGTTAACTTATTCCGATGGCTTTTATAAACAAGTTCAAGCAGCTTTTGGGCAACGGTATCGACAAGGTAGGAACTGCCCTGCACCTTCCTGAACTTGGTTTATCAGAGTTTGCAGCTCGTGGTTCCACATCTAACACGGGTAATCAGCAGCTAAACACTGCTCTTGCTCCTGATTTTGGCGAGCGTTCCTATAACAAGGCGCAGTACGGCATGAGTGTTCCAGGCAATCTAGATGCTCACTACGCTTCTCCAGAGGTTCAGAATTATCTTGCAACTGAAAAGCTAGGTGCTGCTAAATCAGCAGCCGAGGCACAGCTCGGTGGTCCACAAGGCACAGGAAAGTACCAAAACTTTGGTGGCGCTGTTGTAGGTTCCGGAGCATCTGGAGGTTCTAGCGATTCTGGTGGTAGTTCATCTGGTGGTGGACCTGCTGCTCAAGAAGTGCAACCAGACCTCGTTTTCTACGGTGGCAAATGGTATGACCGCAACAACTCCGGAGAGCGTCTTGCTTATTTGAACCACCGAACTCAAGACGGAGACCAGGCAGCTGCTGCGCAGTTGGGTCAAGCCGAAGAGGAATACCGTCGTGCCCTTGCTGATTCAGCAAAGACTCAAGGTAATTCAGCAGCTGAACTAGATCGCCGACTTGGTGATGTAAACTCTCGTGAAGCCACCTATGCTAAGGGGTATGACACTCGTGTCACTAAGTTTGGTGATGACCAGCGTATCGGAAGTGCTAATAGGCAGAATGCTTTTGCGGCTATGGGAGCTAATACCTTCCAGAGCGCGCAGGGTGATGAGCAGCTTGCAGCTGATAGGAAGTACAACGAGGGCCTCACTAGTCTTGCGGGTGAGCGAGATACCAATAGTCGTACTTTCAACAATGAGCGAGCTGGTATCACAGCTGATAAAACTAAGTTAGTAGATGGGTATGACAGCTATCTTCGTGATACTGAATCAGCTCTTAATGCTAACAAGACCAAAATCAATCAGAACACCAACCAGTTCAAGGAAGGCCTTGTGAGTGACCTGGCTCCCTTCGATGTGAAAGACGGCATCACTAACTTTTCTGATAGGTACAAGCTTTCAGAGTACAACCCGAATGATGCTTCTACCGTAGATATTTCCAAGTTCACTCCTTACACTAGTTTCAGTACTCTTAATGGCCAGGCGGGTGTTACGGCTAGTAATCCTTTCGCTAACATTGCTGGTGCGGCCAACCCTACCGACACCTATCTTGGAGAACGCGATGCTAAGAAAGAAAAAGACCCACTCAAGCAGTACCTTTACGCAAGGGCTTAGGTCATGGCATGGACAGACCTATACAATAAGTATGGGAAGCCACTCGCACAAAAGGTTAGTACAGCTGCTAATAACTTTATTGCCGGTGATAATGCTTTCACTCGGGGGCTAGATACCGTAAGCCAGAGCCCAATCAGTCCGATCGGTGAGAAAGGCTACTTTAATAGCCAGATTATCCAACCGGTCACCTCTGGTATTAAAACCGTTCAAGGTAACGGCTCTTTTGGGGATAAAGTGTTCGGTGGACTAGATGTGGCTCGTGGAGTTTATAATGCGACACCACTTGGAGTTGCCCAGAATGCAGCCATTTCAGGTGTTTCATCTGGAATCGAGAATGTGAGAAACTACCGTGCTGGAAATGGTGCGCCTATGGTGAATCCAGTTCAGGCATTTAACGAGAATCAGCAGCTTTCTAAGGGTCTCGGTGTTACTAATCCTTATGGAGCTGGTGCAATTGATATTGCTACAAACATTGCTAGTGGAAACCCTCGCGGAATATACGCAGGAGTTAAGAACCTTAGAAATGTGAGCACTGCCGAAGGAATACTAGCCAAAGCTAAGGTTATCGGAAAAACAGCTGCTCTTTTTGGAGCTTCTGATTCACCCACCACTAACCTAACTCAAGACTTCCAAGAAATTGGTGGTGGTATTAGACGCGCAGTCTCTCCTATTACAAACAAGTTTTCAGAGCTTCAAGCTGCTAGGACTAATCCCCGTATTCGTACTCTAGTAAATGCGGCTTACGACACAGCACAAGAGGTTCCACTTACTCAAGGAAGAACTGCTGTTGGCGAGTACGCTCAAAAGCCCAACGTGAGAATGATGGGTGAGCCGGTAAGCTCTATTTCTGCTGAACGCCCTGTAGATACTCATAACTTTACTCCAGAGGGCTTCCAGCAAGCTATTGATACTAAGACTCCTCTTCATCTGGCCAATGACCCATATGGCAACCTAGAGGGTTCTAAGCAGATCAGTGCCGTTACAGACCGAGAGACTGGGAAGGTCCTAAGTATTGCGGCAAACGACCCAGAGCTCGAGGCGGCACTTTCTCGTTCAAACAAGCGAATCTCCCTAAGTCCTAAAAACGCTATGGGTGGATTTGCTGGTGTAGAAGTTTCTACTGATGAGAACGGAAACCAGAAGGTTGGATTTAATCCAACAAAAGCAGCTCTAGGAGTTGCAGGAACCACTATTGCTAATCGTGGAGGTGGTCGTAACTTTAACTTTGCTAAAAATGTTGTTCGTGAAGCGGGTGAAGATATACCGGCTTTTCTTCATCGGACAATGCCAGACTACTCCTCCGCTGTTCAGGATGCTGCCCTTATTAGAAACAAGATTGATGGTTTTGTTCAGAATAAACTAACCTCTCCTCTTCAACCTAGCGAGGTTTCTACTTTAAATAGGTTGATTAGTACTGCAGAGAAAAAAGGAAGCGATTTGGTAGGAGTGCTTAAAAAAGGAACCAATGCCGACGTCCAGTTAGAAGCTCTAGCAAATCACTTCAACGATGCTAGGTTTAGCCTCGGATCTTCGGTATCTGATCTAAAGGCAGCTATGAGCCAGCACTTTGGCGACCCTCAAGAGATTTCTGCGATGAAACGCTATGCGTCTGCGGGGGAGGCAGAGGCTAAGCAGATTGAATCTAAATACAAAAAGTTTGAGAGTTTCTACAACAAGGGTGGTAAGGCTGGCGCTCCAGGTGAGGCTATTCCACCACCACAGTACCAAGGAACACCAAGAGAGGCTCGCATTCAGCAAAACTTTGAACGTGCAGCAGAGGTTGGTGACTTTGGAACTAACAGCCTCAAAGGCGTTGAAAAGGCTAAGGTATACGGTTTCTCTATTCCAGAGAACTATCTAGGGAAGAGTGAGGCGGGCCAGAAGTTTGTGAAGATGATTAACAATCAGCGTGAGCAAGCTGCTGGATATGCTGGAAGACTAAGCGCCAATATTGATAAGGCCTTCACTGGTCTTTCTAAGACACAACGTGAGCTTGCAACAGCGGTTGCAGAGGGTAGAACCGTTACTGATGACCCTGCGGTAATGAAGGCTGTTGATGCTTGGAGGCAGGTGGCCCAGCAGATTGCTGGTCATGCGAGTGACTCAGGCCTTGAGATTTCTCACATGGGGCAGAAGACCCCGTTTACCCCTAGGGAGAACTACGTTCCTCACATGTTGAAGGACGGTATTCTTGATGATGCTGCGAAGAAAGAAAAGGCAATTCAAAGTCTTCTACAAAGTGGGCAGGCTAAGACCTACCAGGAGGCTGCTGGTGTTCTTGAGAAGATGAAGAGTTTTAGTAAGCTCTCTAAGAATGGCAATCTCGAGCGTCCGCGTCTGGCTGATCTCCCCGCAGAGTTCTACCACCAAGACCTGCAAAAGGTTGCCCAGAACTATATTAAGGGAGCCACTAATCGCCTTACTCAAGTCGATAATTTTGGTAAGAATGCTGATAAGGCTTACTCTCTTATTGAAGAAGGTCGTCGCGCTGGTCTTGACCCTCAATATATGGAGCAGTTGTTTAAAGATACTACCCAGGGTCGAGAACTTGGCAA
>JAYUZR010000002.1:0-3821 GCA_043751595.1 Candidatus Berkelbacteria bacterium | reverse complement strand
TAGTGGAGCTTCTTCGCGAGCAACCCCGCACTGTTAACCAATTGGCCGAACTTCTCCAGATTCGGCAGCCGCAGGTCTCCAAGCACCTCCGTATTTTACATGAGGCAGACCTGGTGAGCATTAAACCAGTTGCTCAGCAACGAATCTACATGCTCAATCCTAGCCCCTTTATTGATCTAGAAAACTGGGCCGAATCATTCCAGCAGCACTGGGATCAAAAGCTTAGTAATTTAGAAGCATTTTTAGCCAAGAACCAATCATGACAACCTATCCTCCCCTTCATACTACCAAGGTTATTGGCGCGCCTCGCCAAATGGTTTGGGATGCCTGGACGCAACCTGAGCAATTTAAGCAGTGGTACATGCCGGCGCCCTATAGCGTGGCTGCTTGCGAGTTTGATCTCCAGCCAGGAGGCAAGTTAACGATTGATACCCAAGCGCCCGACGGCAGCATCATACCTATGACTGGCGAGTTTAAGGTAATTGAAGCACCTTCCAAGTTAGTAATGACCGGCTCTCCCCTCGATCCTGCAGGCAATAAGCTCTTTGAGATTCAGCACACCATCGAGCTTACTGAAGAGGATGAAAAAACAACTCTCGCCATTATGTCCGAGGTATTGGAGGCAGGCCCTCACGCGGAGCAATTCTTGATGGGAATGAAGCCAGGCCTTGAGCAGGCACTCGAGCAGCTGACTGAGATGCTGACCAAGTAGACCGTTTTCAGCTATAAGAAAACCACCACGCCCAAGGCATGGTGGTTTATTTTTACTAAGCCTAGACTCCTGGTGGAGGCTGACCATAGAACCGAATACCATTCTTGGAGGCAGCAACCTGCGTGTAGATTTCCGACTCCACTAGAGTGGCGTAGACCTCACCGGTTGGACGAGAATACTCATCCGGTACTTCGTCGGGCATGGTTGCCCAGTAGTCTTCCACAAACTGCAGGACACTCTCGGGCGTGAGGTGAAGCGAGTAGCCATCGGGCCGCTCACCCCAACCACGCTCCGATTCCTCCCAGACAACTACGACGACGACCCCTTTTTCCTGGGATCCGGCTTGCACGAATGACATTTAATGCTCCTTGCTTGTTGTACAAACAAAAAACTGATGGCAAGTTTCACCCAAGAACTACGTCTTGAACGTGAAACCTTCCAACAGCTTTTTTCTGTTAGTAATGTGCGCCATGCGGTATCCATGCAGGCTTCCCAGGATACCTTCTTATAAAGAGGTCGCACATCGCTCCGTGCCGCGGAGCTCGGTCAGATTGTTAATCTACAAGACAGTAATACGCCGAAGGAAAAAGAGATGCAAGAGTACTGACCGTGAATGATCAATGCTACAGTAGGAGCATGGATTCTGCAGAAACCCTCTATCGTCAGCATGTAAAAGCGATTCACTCGTTCTTTTTTTATCGAGAAGTTGGCCTTTCTGAGCTGGAAGATTTAGTCCAAGAAACCTTCGTTCGTTACTTTAGGCGCTATGACCAAGAGGCACGCGCAAGCGAAGAAACAGCTAAGATTCTCTACGGAGTTGCCCGCAATGTATGGCGTGAGTGGGTCCGGACACAGATCCGTACCAATACTCTCGAGTTACTAGAGCACGACCTCGTCTTAACCAGCCAAGAAAACTCGGAGGGATATTCCGATGAAGAAATCGATAAGCTAAAGAGTGCGCTCGCCCTTCTCCAACAAACCCAACGAGAAGTGCTCACCCTGCGATTCATTGAAGGTATGACTCGAAAAGAAGTGGCGGAAAAACTAGGAACCTCGGAGAGTGATGTGCACACCTATCAAAAGCGAGGAATCAAAGCATTGCGGCGAATCCTCAGTGAGCCTGTACCCCCTTCTGCATAAGCTAAGTGAGACATATGTTTCGTCGAACCAACCCATCACTTATTGCCAAACTCCATAAGCTTCGTACACCGCTTTCTGCGCAGGAACAAGCGGCTAGCGAGGACCGGATCTGGCAAGCTATTAGCACTACCATGCAATCAGACAACCAGAGTCAACCGACTCCCCTGTTTAACCGTGCCCGCCAGCACCAACTCTTCCCATTAGCACTTGGCTTCTGCAGCCTCCTTCTTATTGCGGGGGTACTGTACACAACACAGCCATGGCAACATTCCTCAGCAACTGCCGTGGCGACACTCGCCAGTGCAAAGCCAAAAGCTTCGACAAACCCGAACATTGCTGTCACGAAAGACGGTACCATCTACCGCACCGCTGCTGGCACTCCAGTCAGGATTGGCTTACTCCGCCTCAAAAACGGAGCCATTGAAAAGGTTGCCTTAAATAAAGCTAGGCCCCTGTGGCAGCAGCTTCTTGCTCCCACTGCCCTGGCCGATGGTAGCCAGTTTATCCTCAAGACATCGAGTGAGTATAAAAATGATGCCTTTATTGAGACTATTGCCGGCAGTACCGACAAGCTGCTTGTAGGTGGGCGAGTGGCCACCACGTACCAGGACCACGGCAACCCCCTACTCTACACAACCGACCTCGAGACGGTGGTTGGACATTCAGACAACTTACCCATGAGGGGAATATCACTGAATGATGTTCCTGCAGTTACCGCCGCGGCTTCCGATGGTAAGCGCTGGCTGATGAGCCTTGCACCCGAGCAGGGCGGAAGTAGCGGCGCCAAGCTCCTTCTCTTGGATGGCGACACTATTACCGACCTTACTACTCAACCAGTAATCCCGCCTGGATCCAGTAAGGCTACCGCCTTCTTCTACGGGCAGAACTTTCAGTCGATTACCTGGAATGGCCATGAGTGGCTTATTATTTGCTCCGGAGACGACTGGTACGATTCCGCAGCCTACACCTATGACGGCAAAGACCTGAGACTACTAGCAGAGACACTTTCTCCTGAGAAAAATATCATCGTTAGCTCAGTTGCCTTTAACGGAACCTACTGGTTACTTGGAGGCTCTCATTATCGCACCACCAATAGCGCTGCTCTATTGCGTCTTGATCAAAATGGCACGATTACCGACCTTTCTTCTACCCTTAATCCCTCACTCGGCGACCCAGGTGGCATTAGTGGAATGGTATGGAATGGTAGTGTATTTTACCTGGCGGGGCATAATCGAAACCCCGATATGAGCGATCATAGCCTGTACACGTACGATGGAACTACCTTTACCGATCTTACACCCCAACTTGTAGCGGCTGGCTTTAACTCCATCCCAGAATCCGAATCTTGGTTCCACTCCCCAACTGAACCCACATTAGGTGACATGGATAGTAATGAACAAGGTGATATTTTCTTCACTACCGGCGAATGGGAGTTTGGCTTAATTCGTAACGGAAAGGTTGAAAAAGTTCCCCTAACCGTTGACCGAAATAATCCTGAGCATATCGACCCAATCGATAACAACCGGATAACCAGTGTGAGCCACGTGGGTAATGCCTTCTTTATTTCAGGATGGTATGGATTACTGGTTCGGGTCGGGGTTGAGTAGGTCGTCACTCCTAGGCCAGTAAGGGATTGACTTTTAAGCTCTGGTAATATATAAGGCCTGTGCTCGAGGAGAGCTTTGTGGGACTGATACTCATACCCACAAAGCTCTCCTTGTAGGGGTCTGCGGTGAAATTCCGTGAGACTTAAGATAAGGGCGAAGCCCGGCCCGGAGGGGCATCAGGAGTTTGTCATGGTACGTTTTCAAGAAGAGGCGCGTAAAGCGCTTCCCGTCACGATCGCAGAGATCATCCAGGAGTTCAAACGGTCCTGGATTACTAATATCGGGGCTCGATTCAAATCGCTCAATGCTGCGATCATCTCCGCCCAGAATTTTGAGATCAGCAAAGTAGCAGTGGTGTCGGA
>JAYUZR010000001.1:0-3002 GCA_043751595.1 Candidatus Berkelbacteria bacterium | reverse complement strand
CAAAATACCGGGAGGGGTAACCAGGGCGGAAAGTGGGCGGTAGGCGGTTTCATCTAGTTCAAACACGGCAATCTTAGAAAGATGCGGCTTAAGTTCATCAAGTGCAGCCCGGCCTTTTTCGGTAACCACTACCGCGTGTACCTCGAGCTTACTGGCCAAAACCTCAGCTACGCCCTTAGCGCCTTCCACGATAAAACGCCCAACCCGCTCGCGCTCGGAGCGACTATTTTGCAGTTGTTTGATGTGGTTGGTGAGACGGGCGCTCGGAGGAGGTAGATGCATAGCTGGAGAATAGCCTATTTGGCGTCAGATGGAAGGGCTAGGCCAACAGCTTTGCAGGCATAGAGGAAGATTCCGGCACCCCAAGCCCATGGATGCTCGCTTTTATACCAGAATGTCTGCACCCATTTGTCGCCATCGTAGGCCTCGTGCACGCAGCCATCTCGGACAATGACCCGGGCAATCTTGGTTAATACCTTGAGTGCTTGCTCATGATTTCCCATTTGCAGCTTTACTAGAACATCAATACACCCAAGCCAGGTCCAGCTATAGCCAACATGGTAATCCTTTATGCCACCAAGGCGATTAAAGATGTAGATGCGCCACCACGAGTAGGGATCGTAGGCAAGCTTAATCGGAATCTCATCCTCTAAGTGGAGCTCATCGATTTTATCTTGAATCGACTGTGCCTGCGCCGGGCTAGCAATTCCCCACCAAATAGCCAACAGATTACCATCGGTTACAAAGTGATGATGCCGCACCGTACCCAGCCAATCACTGTAGAAAGCGCCGCCGTTTTCACTCCAGAGGTTGGTATTAATGCTTTCAACCACTTCCTTATAAAGCGATTCAAACCGAGCTGCATCACCTTCTTCACCCAGGCGCGATGCCATATTCGCCATGCACTGTGCTGCTCTTGCGTAGCACATATTCGTAAAGGCAATGGCGCCGCGCTTAAGCACGCTCTCGGCCCAACCACCCCCCACTCCTTCGTGCAGCAAGCCAAACTTACGCCGACGCTTATCAAGATAGGAGAAAGAGCGAACCAACCGCCCATAATGTAGGGCCAAAAAGGCTCGATCACCTGTTTGCTCGATGTATTCCGCAAAAATAATCGGGAAGATTACATTTTGTGTAATACACTGGTCAGTAAAATACGAATTAGAGAAGGTAGGGCGCTGAAAAAGGCTACTTTCGGTTACCGGCATGCCCAAAAAGCGCATCCAGTACAAGGGATGGGCAATGCGCTTAGGAAGAGCGCCATCCGGCCGTTGCAGCGCCAAGTAGAGTTCAAGATTTTTCCGAACAATATCGGTATCCCCCAAAGAAAGGGCTCCAAAAGAAGCAAAATACGAATCCCAACTCCAGTACACCTTGCGGGAACCAGAAACGATACCGCGTTCGCGGTAACACCAACGCAAGTCCCGTGCGGCGATTTCCATCGCCTTGTCTAACAGGTGTTCCTCCATGGATGTACAGTTTACCAGTTCATCCAGTACACTACGAGTGTGAGTTTACCTACCCGCTTTATTCTTATCCGCCACGCGCAGACCAAGTGGAACCACGAGCAGCGTTATGCGGGTAGTTCCGAGGTGCCGTTATCAGATGAAGCGCACGAGCAAATTGGCCGCTTGGCTGCCAAATTGGCCGATAAAAAGCTGGATGCCGCTTATTCTTCTCCGCTTACTCGCTGCCAACTTACTATTGGCCCTACTGCCAAGGCACATAATCTTCCTATTACTATCTTGCCCGAGCTAAAAGAGCGTAATTTAGGAGCCTGGGAAGGAAAAGCCGCGCATGAGCTCGATTTACACCATGGCGGGTATCAGTTTCCCGTTAGCGCTTACGATGGCAGCTTCCGGATTCCTAAAGCCGAAACTATCGAGGCAGCCGAGCACCGGATTCGCACTGCTTTGCGCGCCATGGCCGAGGCCCACCCCGGCGAAACGGTACTGGTTGGAACCCATGGTGGGATTATTCGTATTTTACTGCAGCATATTGTCGCCAACCCACCAGATGAGATTACCTGGCCCGGAAACTGCGCCCGCTACCACCTACTCTGGAATAACGGCCACTGCGAACTTGAAGAGATTCATGATGGTTGGTAGGCCTCCAGCTTAGTTAGCTCATCTTCAAACCGTTGCCAAGCATCTTCTTTGCAGCGGTTTTTTAGTTCTCCACTGCGAGGCATATCAGCAATTGCCTCCAAGATAGGGTGCAACTCGAAGAAAGAAAGGATGGCAGGATAATCTACTAACCAACGAAGCTGCCAGGCTACCGCCAATTGCTCTGAGCTATTTCCATGAGCCAGAGCACGTGCTTTTTTGAACATAGCTAGAGCAACCACTCTCTTTGTATCGCGGTCTTTTGCGTCGAAAAGATCGAATCTAACCCGCTCCCAGTCGTTTTCAGAGGTAACTTCAGGGTACAGAGCATCAGTGGCGTATTTCTCAATACTTTCTTTCAATACTTCAATAGGTTCGCCCTCATCCTGAATAAACTCTGTCTCAATTGCCCAGCTATACGCAACGTTACCTGGCTCCTCCCCTTTCGCAAAGTAAGCAAGCTGAAAAAATGCGGTGCGAGCCTTATCTAGAGGAAGGTGATTAATAATAAGAGAACCCAGAGACGAGAAGGCTGCTGTTCGGATTGCCTCATCGCTTTTATGTTGTCCACAAGAACGCAGTTTATGCAGCAGCTTCGCTGTGTTAGCTGCCTCCTCAAGACTTCCGGTCTTTACCAGTCTTAGTAGTTCTAGCAGATCGGGGTGGTGATTCAGTCCTTCAATGGACTCAATTTCAGGAATAAACGACTCCTCCCCTTTAGCTACAGTAAGAATATGCGCCAAAAATGCTAACGGCATGGCATTACCCGTAGATTCAAGCAGTAGAGAGCCAGTAGTTTTCATGCCCTGTATATACCACATCTTAGGGCATTGCTTTCATGAAGAGGCAGGCGTATCCTCTGGCCACTATGGAAATCTTCATCCCAATCCTCATTGC